>CAZVHF010000281.1:0-2514 GCA_964627105.1 uncultured Chitinophaga sp. | reverse complement strand
AAGGGACCTTTATTGCATCGGCAAATTGCAATACATCCGAATAACTCCGAACCAAGTGTAAAATCAACGGCTTGTTTAAGCGGTTTGCCAATCCGATTTGATATCGAAATGCGGTAATTTGCGTGTTTAGATTCGGCCCTGTTGCGCGATCAATTCCACACTCACCGATAGCAAGATAGTATGCTGATTTTGCTTCGATTTCAAATTTCTCGGGCGTTTCAACCAGGGATTTATCTGCGAACCAAGGATGCAAACCAATGCTGAGTCGATAATTTGAAGGAAGTGTAGCGGGAGGTTTATGTGCAAAGGCGTTCCTTATGACGAATTCATCGGAACCCGAAGGTTTTCGGTGCGAATGGATATTCAGAAATGGGGGAAAGGCCGTATGCACCTTCTTAAGATTTGGGTACTTCGCGCAGCATGAAAACAAAGCCGTTTTTTTCGTAGAGCTTTTTCACGCCGGGAATGCGCATGAACTCTTCCTTACGATCAATCTTGATAACAAAGTAAAACGGTTTGTCGATGTTACCGCCCAGATACCACTGCCGCAACACATCCACATGGTATTCGCCTTCCTTGTTGAGTCGGTTTGCCATCTCGCGAGCATTCAGCGGTTTTCGTTTCGCATAAAAATACACTGCGTAGCTTTTGAAGTAAAAGGTCTCGAGGTACACATCCTTGTTTTTGAAAAACGAATAAAATTCGATGGCGGCGCCTTGAGAATAGGCTGCAATCCGTTTCGGAAAGCGAATCAGAAACAGCGATGTAGCTAAAAGTACTGGGACAAAAATCCAGGCAATGGCAGCCTTGCGGTTTTGGTTCAACAGGAATCCAGCTGCAACGAGCAATCCGACTAACCAAATGATACCGGGAATAAAGTCAAGCCATGTCCAGCTCACATCGGCTTGCAATGCCAGCTGCGCAAATGCATCGCGCAGGTAAGGTTTTACCCACTCCTGATTTGTAGCAATTATGGGTAGTGCTAACATTGCAATGCCCAATACACTGCCGTTCAGTACAAATAAAATCACCTGTACCATCGACCAATTTTGGCGTCCACGCAGAAACTCCTCAAGCGAAAGGGCCGCCATGGCTGTAATTGGCAGGTAACAAAGCGAAGAGTAATGAACAATTTTCGTGGTTACGATGGTGAAGAGTATCAAGACCACCCAGAACAAAACCTTCATCCAAAGTAAAAAGTCGGGATTGTTGAGCCGCGCCTGTGGATACCGGAATAAAATGCGCATGGCCAGCGGTGAGGCCGGAAAGCAACCCAAAAGAATGATCACAAAATGGTAGAAAAATGGTTGTGCGTGGCCGGCATCGGGGGTAGAAAACAGGCGAATCTGATACACAATAAACTCTTGGAGAAACCAGAAACCGTTTTTCAAAGTTTCGGGAACGAACCAAATGGCGCTGACGCAAAAAGCGGCGAGGGCAGCAACGCCCAACTGCTTGATTCCGGTTAAGGGTTTGAAACGGTTGAAAATCCAAAAGAAAACAACACAAAGCAGTGGAATAAGCACGCCAACCGGTCCTTTGGTGAGCACGGCCAATCCCATAAAAATGCCTGCAAGCAAAGGACTTTTGAGCGATTTTGTTTGATTGCCTTCGCGCACGGTATCGGCAATGGCCGAAATGGAGCAAAAGATGAAGAAATTAAATACCGGATCGATGATGCCCGATTTGAAATATACATGTGGCAGAAAGCTTCCAGCCATGCCCAGTGCCCAAAGAAACCCAAAACGATCGCTGCGTAAGCCGCGTCCCATTTCGAACACAGTGAGCAGTGTAAGAATTCCAAACACGGCATTAGGCAATCTTGCTGCAAATTCCCCAACACCGAATAGGTACATGCATAGTGCTTGCATCCAGATGAAAAGCGGGGGTTTTTCCCAAAAAGGCTGGAAGTTGATGGTTACCCGCGTGTAATCGCCACTAATCAACATCTCGCGGGCCGATTCGGCAAAATTTGCTTCGTCCCAATCGAACAAAGGAGCGTAACCCAGAAATGGGATAAAGAGCAGTGCTCCGCCAACCAGCAATAGAAGTCTGTAGTGTGCTGTGCTCAATTCGAAAATTTTAGTGCTTGTTGCGCAATTGCGGATATTTTTGTTCCAGCCATCGCGCTAAGCCTATTGCTGCAAATATAGAACAGGTTCCGATTAGTCCGCCGGCGACAACATCGGCCGGGAAATGCTGAAACAAGGCGATGCGCGACCATGCGGCAAGTATAGCAAGGAATGCAAAGGCAAGCGCAAACCGCCTGCGATGCGTGTAAAAGGCCATCATACCCCAAATGCCAAAAGCCGTTGCGGTGTGTCCGGATGGAAAACTGTGGGTGCGATGTGGTTCGTGCCCGTCGGGAATCGCGAGCGGTAAATTTTTCTGCTTAAACCATTCGACCGGACGCAAGCGGTGCGCATAAACCGTATTTTTTAATCCTTGTGCAATGCCAGCGCCGATGAGCCACACGAGTAAAATTTTAAGTGCGAGTTCCTTGTTTTTTTTGAT
>CAZVHF010000280.1:0-2524 GCA_964627105.1 uncultured Chitinophaga sp. | reverse complement strand
GCCTGGTGCAGCATGAGCACGCATTTGTAATTGCGGGCGATGTATTGTTTAACGGTTCTATTGGACGCACCGATTTGCCCGGCGGCGATTACGAAACCCTCATTTCGTCGATTAAACGCGAACTGCTCACGCTACCCGATCATTTCGAGGTTTGTTGTGGTCATGGTGCTGAAACTACTATTGGAAAAGAGCGTACGAGCAATCCATTTCTTAGCTAATGGCCAATAAAAAAGCCTATATCGAACTGCATACTGCAGTGTTTCTGTTTGGATTTACCGGAATTTTAGGGCAGCTCATCGAACTGAATTCTAATATTTTGGTGTGGCATCGGCTGTGGATGGCGGCAATTGGCATGTTGGCCTATGTGTTGGTTATTGGCAAATGGCGTTTGCTAACGGCAAAAGAAATCGTTCGCATTACGGCTGTTTCGTCGGTAATTGTTGTGCACTGGCTGTTGTTTTACGGCTCCATTAAGCTGGCTTCGGTTTCAGTAGCGATGATTTGTCTTTCCACTATTGCCTTGTTCACGGCCATTTTAGATCCGCTCATTCACCGAAAACCGGTGGCCAAAGCTGAACTGGTTTTGTCGGTATTTGCCGTACTGGGTGTTGCTCTTATGGCCGAAGATCAAAAGCAACACATTCTCGGCATTGCCGTTGGACTGGCCTCTGCTTTTTTCAGCGCATTATTTACGGTATTGAATAAAAATTTGGTGGATAGGTACGATTCGCGTTTGCTTTCGTTTTATGAATTGTTTACCGGCTTTCTGCTGCTGTGTATTTTATTGCCCATTGTTAACGTAATGATGCCATTAGGGAAATGGACCCCATCGGGCAGCGATTGGCTGTATCTGGCATTGCTCAGTTTCTTCTGCACGGTTATCGCATTTAACCTATCGCTTAGTTCACTGCGGTTTTTAAGTCCGTTTACGGTAAACCTCAGCATTAACCTCGAGCCGGTTTATGGAATTGCCTTGGCTTTTTGGGTGTTTAAAGAATACCGCGAATTAGGTGTAGGCTTCTATCTGGGTGCCGGCATTATTCTGTGCTCGGTGCTTGCCGATGCGTTTTGGAAGCAGCGTAAACGGAAACTATCCCACACTGCCCTCGAGCGAAACGCTGAGTAACTTCTGCGCTTCAACGGCAAATTCCATGGGGAGTTTGTTTAAAACCTCTTTGCAATAGCCATTCACAATTAAGCCAATTGCTTTTTCGGTATTAATACCGCGCTGTCTGCAATAAAATAACTGATCCTCTCCAATTTTGGATGTTGTAGCCTCGTGCTCTACCGTACCGCTTGGATTATTTATTTCGATGTACGGAAAGGTATGCGCCCCGCACTGATCGCCCATGAGTAGCGAATCGCACTGCGAAAAATTACGGGCGTTGGCCGCGTTTTTTGCGATGCGCACCAAACCCCGGTAGGAATTATTGCTGCGTCCGGCCGAAATTCCTTTTGAGATAATGGTAGATCGGGTATTTTTTCCCAAATGAATCATCTTGGTACCAGTATCGGCCTGTTGCATGTTGTTGGTAACAGCTACCGAATAAAATTCGCCTACCGAATCATCGCCTTTTAAAATTACGCTGGGATATTTCCAGGTGATGGCCGAACCAGTCTCTACTTGGGTCCATGAAATTTTCGATTTACGACCTTGGCAGATTCCGCGCTTGGTAACGAAATTATAAATTCCGCCTACGCCATTTTTATCGCCCGGATACCAGTTCTGTACTGTACTGTATTTTACTTCGGCATTTTCGTGTGCTACAATTTCTACGACAGCGGCATGCAGCTGATTTTCGTCGCGCATGGGCGCAGTGCAGCCCTCGAGGTAACTCACGTAAGCGCCTTCGTCGGCCACAATCAAGGTACGTTCGAATTGGCCTGTTCCGGAGGCATTGATGCGGAAATAGGTCGACAACTCCATCGGACAACGCACGCCTTTGGGGATATAACAGAACGAACCATCTGAGAAAACAGCCCCGTTCAACGCGGCATAAAAATTATCGGTGTAGGGCACTACCGAACCCATGTATTTTTTAATGAGCTCGGGATGTTCTTGCACGGCTTCGGAGAAGGAGCAGAATATAATGCCCAATTCACCCAACTTTTCCTTGAACGTGGTTTTTACAGAAACCGAGTCGATTACGGCATCCACTGCAACCCCTGTAAGGCGTTTCTGCTCTTCGAGCGAAATGCCCAGTTTTTCGAATGTCTTACGAAGTTCAGGATCTACCTCATCGAGGCTATTGAGCTGCTTTTGTTTTTTGGGTGCCGCGTAATAAATGATATCCTGAAAATTAATGGGCGGATACTGCACATGTGCCCATTTGGGCGATTCCATCTTTTGCCAATGGCGATAGGCTTTAAGACGGTATTCAAGCATCCACTCGGGTTCTTTCTTCTTGGCAGAGATAAACCGAACAATATCTTCGCTCAGCCCTTTGGGGGCCGATTCCATTTCAATATCGGTTGTAAATCCGTACTTGTATTCCGAATTGATGTGATCCTCTAAAATTTCGTT
>CAZVHF010000279.1:0-2574 GCA_964627105.1 uncultured Chitinophaga sp. | reverse complement strand
GTTTCAATAAAAATATGCGAAGAACCATTGCTTCGTGCATCCTGTTCAAGCTGCCTTAGTTTGGCTTTACGCTGCGGTGCTTCGATTGGCAAATACCCGTGAAATGTGAATTGCTGACCACTGAATCCTGATGCCATCAAGGCCAGTAAAATCGATGATGGGCCTGGTAAGGCAATCACTTCAATGCCATTTATATGGGCACGTTTTACCAGCTCCGATCCCGGGTCAGCAATACCCGGACAGCCGGCTTCAGAGAGTATAGCTGCATTGGAGTTTAGTTGTAAGTGCTTTAAATAATCATCTAGTTCAACAGACCTTGTATCTTTATCGAGCTTGAATAAATTGTGTTCGGTAAACTCTTTCTTATAGCCTAATCCTCTGAGGAAACGCCTTGCTGTGCGTTCGTTTTCCGCGAACCAGATGTCGATCGTGTCGAGAAGCTCAAACTCTTTAGCACATAGCCATTCCTTTCCGGCATCATCGCTCAGCGAGCTGGGGAACAGATAGAGACAGGACTTGGCTTGCAATCAGATTTTGCTGACAATAATACGGGATGCTTCATCGAGCATTTTGTACACTTCTTCAAACCCTTCGATACTTCCGTAAAATGGATCGGGTACCGACATGTTTTTATCGGGACTTACAAGATTCATAATCAAGTGTACCTTGGACTTGTCTTGTTCGTTTCGGGCAAGATTCAACACATTCATCATATTCGAAGTGTCCATCACGAATATGTAGTGAAAATCGTCGAAGTCTTTGGCTGTGAACTGCCTCGCCGAAAGTCCGGATATATCGATACCTTTTTTCTGCAGCGTTCGCACTGCACGAAAATCGGGTGGTTCTCCGGCATGGTAGCCAGAAGTTCCTGCTGAATCTACAACGATGCGGACACCCGCTCGTTCAACATGTTGCCTGAGAATGCCTTCTGCCATTGGTGATCGGCAGATATTCCCCAAACAAACCATGAGTACTTTTACAACTGTCAAAATAATTTAAATAACATTTATTGATTTCCAATCTTCTTCTCGATTTCTTCGATATATACTTTAAACTTTTTATCGGTTTCCATCAAGTTGTTTACTGTACGGCAAGCATGCAAAACAGTTGCATGATCTTTTCCACCGCACTGCAATCCGATGCTGGCCAACGACGATTTTGTCATGTTTTTGGCAAAGAACATCGCGATTTGACGAGCCTGGACAACCTCTCTTTTACGGGTTTTTGATTTTAATAATTCGAGTGGGAGACTGAAATAATCGGATACAATTTTTTGTATGAAATCGATCGAGATTTCACGCGTGGTATTTTTCACAAACTTGTCGATCATTTGACGGGCAAGTTCGAGTGTAATGGCTTTGCGGTTAAGTGTCGACTGTGCTACCAGTGAAATGAGTGCACCTTCGAGCTCGCGGATGTTGGTGGTGATGTTGTATGCTAAATACTCAATCACTTCTTTCGGCATTTCGATGCCATCGGCGTAGATTTTCTTTTCGAGTATGGCGATACGCGTTTCGAGGTTCGGCACCTGCAAGTCGGCCGACAAGCCCCACTTGAAGCGCGAAAGCAAACGTTGCTCTAACCCGATGAGTTCAATAGGAGATTTGTCGGATGTTAAAACCAACTGTTTGCCTGTTTGGTGTAGGTGATTGAATATCTGGAAGAAAATATCCTGCGTACGCTCTTTCCCGGCGAAAAACTGTACATCGTCGATAATGAGCACATCAATCATTTGGTAAAAGTGAATGAAGTCGTTATAAGAATTGTTCTTAACGGCATCCACAAATTGATGGCAAAACTTTTCAGACTGCACGTACAATACCGTCTTGTTGGGAAAGTTCTTTTTAATCTCCAAACCAATCGCATTAGCAAGATGCGTCTTCCCTAAACCAACGCCACCATATATAAGTAGCGGATTGAAGGCTGTTCCACCCGGCTTGTTGGACACGGCAAATCCCGCAGAACGCGCCAAGCGATTGCAATCACCCTCGATGAGGTTATCGAAAGAATAATTGGGATTGAGCTGCGATTCTACGTTTAGCTTCTTGAGACCAGGAAGAATAAAGGGGTTCTTGATTGAATTGGAGTTCAAATCAATTGGCATCGAAACCTGTGGATTCTTTGTTTTGGAATTAACCGCAGGAATATTGATGGTGTAAGGATTCGAGTTACGGTAATTGTTCTCCATGATGATGGAGTATTCCAAACGACCATCGGGCCCCAATTCTTTATTAATCGTTTTCTTGAGTAAGTCGATATAATGTTCTTCAAGCCATTCGTAAAAAAATTGACTCGGAACCTGAATCGTTAGGATGCTCCCGTTGAGCTTCACGGGTTTAATCGGTTCAAACCATGTTTTAAAACTTTGCTGATTTACATTGTCTTTAATAACCTCCAGACAGTTTTGCCATACTTTGTTAAATGTTTTATCCATTCTTGCTCGAGAATATTATAGGTTGTTGTGATTTAGGTTTGATTCTGTTTCGCTTAGCTTATTGCACTTAGCAAAACTGAGAGAGGGCAAATATTTACTAAAAAAACATTAAAAAAAAATTAAATTGCTATTGACTTTTT
>CAZVHF010000278.1:0-2577 GCA_964627105.1 uncultured Chitinophaga sp. | reverse complement strand
CGTTTTCAAAACTAATGGTGAGCTGTTCGGGGTAATCTTTGGTTTCCACCGAAAGATAAGCACCTGCCCAATCGCCGGGCAAATCGGGCGATGCCGTTTTGGTAATAATAATGTTATCTACCAAACTGGCCGGAAATAAATCGAGTTTGATGTTGTTGGTAAAGGGATCGAGGGTAGGAATGCGCATCCCGTTGATGTTCGTTTTCAAGTAACGGTCGCCAATACCACGCACGGTAATAAATGAACCGTTTGTTGAAACCCCGCTTACACGGGCCACTGCCGCAGTAACATTGTTATCGCCGGTTTTCTTCATGGTCTCCGACGAAATGTAGTCGATAGATGTGGTGGATTTCTTCTTGATGTTTTCGAGATAATAATCCTTGTTCTTCACTGCCGAAGTAGTGATTTCTACTTGTCCGATAACATTGTCTTTGGGTTTTAACGAAAAACTTTTCACCAGCACCTGCCCCCCTTTCAACTGAATTTTTTCTTCGATCGTGGTGTAGCTTACGAATGTTATCGAAAGCACATGCGGAAGATCGTCTTTAACCGAAAGCGAGAAATTTCCGTCGAGATCGGTAATGGTTCCTACGGTCTTATTATCTTTTAGAAAAACTGCCGCACCAATTACTGTTTCGCCGTTTTCGTCGGTAATTTTTCCGCGAACAACTCCCTGTGCCGAAATTTCGGAGATAAAGAGCAATATACAAACTGCACTCAGAAACGCGAGCGATTTTTTCATGGGTAGAGCAGATTATATTCTGTGTGATTAGTGCTTGATGAAGCGCTGCGTCTGACGCTTTCCGTCGGCAATGCATTCGAGCACATATTGCCCTTTTGCGAGGTCTGAAACATCAACCGTGCTGAGCGATTGACCGCCAACTACTGTTTGTGCCCAAACACGTTCGCCACGCATGGTGTAAATTGAGTAACGTCCCAATTGGCCGGCATTAAATGCTGTATTGATGTTTAATACATCAACAACCGGATTTGGGTAAATCGTTAATTCCTCAACCTGATTGCTTTGCTCGCCAATACTGGTAACCAGATCAGAATTGTAGGTTAATGCTGGAAAAAGCACTTCGGCATCAACAGGATTTGATGCAACATAGCGCTCAACACCGCCCGAAGGAGTACCTATCTGAATGTTTAATTCGAACGTTAAAGTTCCATCAGTCGTAATTTGCGCAATCAATACTTGGTTGGTTTCAGGATTGGGCCCTGTAGCACCCTGAAGTGCCGCCCACGAACCATCAAACGTTGAGAATACCGGACCTGCGTTTTCGGCATCAAACAGAGCGAGCTGGGCATCAATTCCTAAGGTGGTAACGGGTTGAGGTGATAAGCCGGTTACCAATAATAGTCCATCCTGCTGAGTAAGCGGAATACCAGCAGCGGCAGCGTTATTCTGCAATACACCATCGTTATTTGTGTTGGTGGCTACACCATCATCAGCCGATTTAAGCACACCAAAATTACCACTGCAGGCGGCACCTACCGAAACCCAGGTATCGAGCATAACGGTATTGTCTTTCGCCTGATTCTTAGTGTATGTTGGAGTTGTTGCACCGCGGTCGATGTTGTTAAAAAATTGTGTTGTGGTGGCAATGCGCAATTCGTGGTTTGGTAAACCATAAATAGCCTGTAATTTATACCCCGGAAGCATATCTACATAAATTCTGCGTGTTACAGAGCCTTCTGCAAGTACGCCACCCAAATCGTTTACTGTTGCATCGTTGGCATCTGATACATAATACGTTTCAACGATGATATTTTCAAGTCCTTGAGCACCAAGGTTTAAAGAGCCAATAAGGATGGATGCGCAGAGTAGAGATTTTTTCATGGTATGGATGTTTTGTGGTTTAATTTAAACAGCCGTAAAAGTCACCTTTTGAAAAAAAATTATTCTTTGCTCAGGGTTAATCTTGGGTTAAATCGCTTTAAAGAACGATACACATTTAAAATCGACGGGAAAGCAACACCTAACAAGTATTTCATGCTCTTTAATTGAGCAAGTTGCCTCTGAATATAAATTATCCAATTGTTACCGAATTGTTTTGCCAAAGTTTTTCGCAGAAGATTTTTATGTCCTTTAAAAGGATGAAATCTAAAATTTTAAAAACAAAAATTTGAATAACTCGCGTAACCCTAATGGAACTATTGAATTCGGGTTACGGGTGATTTAGTTTAGGATTAATAAATCTCCGGCCAGCCAACGGTAGCCAAAACATTTAGATGTGGAACAACTATTATGTGCAAAATTGAATATACACTGCAAATTCAATTTTATTATGAATTGGCTTCAAAATTAGCCCAGCGTCAGGCATTTCAAGATTATTTTGTCACATCTACTGCTTAAACGTATAGCTAATCCCTAAACGATACAAGGTGCCCAGCGCATAAGACTCTGAGGTATATCGCTGCCCTTTAAAATCTTGATAGCGAAGCAACTTAGAGCCCAGAATATTTTGAACATTAAAAGAGGCATTGAAACGCTTCAAGAAGCGCTGCTGCACCTTTAGATTCAACAATGGAATAGCCTGCTCGTAAATATCGGGTGTAGCCACCAGTGCAATC
>CAZVHF010000277.1:0-2591 GCA_964627105.1 uncultured Chitinophaga sp. | reverse complement strand
TCTTAAGGTCGCTGGCACCTGCATCATCCAACTGCAAATTGATTTTCATATTGAAAGTTTTAAGATTAAGAATTAGAGCAATACCGTTTTACTTGATTTTTGTTTGAATAAATAGCAAGGCATGCGAAAATAAAAATCCCGCAAAAAACCAAACTACATTGAGATATGAAAAATCGCCAAAAAAACTTAGTGTTAAGATTAACCATGTTATGGAAATAAGACCAATCATAACTTGGAGATTTTTAATAGGGAAAGTCCATTTAAAGTTGGGCCTTATGTTTACGAAGTTTTTGGGAACCAACAATTCTGATTGATAATGCTGGCTTTCATTATGGGCCACAGAATAGATTGATTTATAAAAATAATATATGGCTAAGCCGAAAAGAAGACCTCCGAAAACCATGTAAATAACACTTTGTATATCGTGGTAATCAAAAATATTTATGTTACGAATTGCATGATAAGCAAGCCCTAAAGATGAAAAACTCAAACAATAATAAAGCGTTAAATTCACAAATCGGGATGTGAAATTTCGATGTGCTATTCTACTTGCCAACATAGTTATAAGATTTAAAGGTACAACAAAACGTTTTTGCTTTCCTGAGCTTAGGAATTGTTTCTTAAACGCAGCTTTTTTTCGAGTTAGTATACCACATAAAATTTATTCTACGATAAATTACAGGATGGCGACATTATCAATAAATTAGAACTCCCCTACCCTTTAAATTTTCGTCTACATTTGCGTAATAAATCTGCCCAATTGAAAATGAACTGCCTGGACATGAATATTGCACGAATATGTTCCCGAAAAATAATATGGGCACTATTTGCTGTTACATTTCTTTTATCATGTAACGAGGGAAAGGTTAAAAGTGCTTACAACGGGCCGCCCATTATTATTCAGAAATATAAATCATTAACCGGCTCTTGCGTATACACCTACCAGGGTTACGGTTATGAAGAGTGGTTTGAAGACGATTGTGATAAATATGAGGTCGGCGATACCTTGAATGGCAGAGAGAAAAAATAAGGCGACCTAGTATTAGGCAATTAATTTATTTCCGAAAATCAATAGCCCAATAATGAAAGCAAAGATTGCAGTTACTAAGACTGCTGCTGCTGCGATGTCTTTGACCTTTCCAATTTGACTATCTTTTTCGGGATGTAGCTTATTACACAATTCTTCGATTGCTGTATTGAGGAGTTCGGCCGTGAGGACTAAACAACTACATCCTAATATGAGCATCCATTCGACTAAATTTAGCGTGCAGATAAATCCTCCAATCAAAACCAAGACAAAAGCAAGGAGATGAATTCTGAGGTTTTGCTGGGTACGAAACGCTAAGTGCAACCCTCTGGCTGCATGTATAAACGAATGAAACAACTTTCTCAACATCATTCATTTAAAATCAATACACCTTACCGTATTTCGGCACCTTCGCTCACTTTCTCGCCCGGCTGCACAAATTCGAGTTTCCCACTTTCGTCAGCCGCCATCAATATCATGCCTTGCGATTCGATGCCCCGAATTTTACGCGGCTCCAGATTCATCAAGATGCTCACCTGGCGACCAACCACTTCTTCAGGCGTAAAATATTCGGCAATGCCCGAAACAACCACACGTTTGTCAATTCCGGTATCGAGTAATAATTTCAAAAGTTTATCGGCTTTGGGCACACGCTCGGCCTCCAGAACGGTGGCAACACGAATGTCCATTTTCATGAAATCGTCGTATGAGATAGAATCTTTCACAGGTTTATGTTTGGGTATTTGACGTTGAGCTGCTGCTTTCGATGCCTCGAGCTTTGCCAACTGAGCATCCATTTCACTGTCTTCAATTTTACGGTACAAAATTTCAGGCAAACTTAGACTGTGGCCGGCCTGCAGGTGGTTTACCAATAAATCGTTCCATGAAAAATGCTCCGGCACGTTGAGCATCTTGCGAATTTTGGCTGACGTATCGGGTAAAAATGGAGCCAATGCAATTGAGAGACGCGCAACAATATCGATGCTGTATGCAATAATGTCGGCTACTTTTTCTTTCTCGGTTTCGAGATTCAGCTTCCACGGTTGCGCATCGGCCAGAAACTTATTGCCGGCCCTGGCCAGATTCATCCCATCGAACAAGGCCTGACGAAACTGCCAGCGCTGCATTTGATCGGGCATTTGCTCAAAAATCTGCGTTGCTGCTGCTTCAACTTCTGCCGAAGGTGTAAATTCAGAAACCGGAACCTTTCCGCCAAAATATTTGTGCGTCAATACCATCACGCGGTTTACGAAATTGCCCAGAATGTCGGCCAGCTCGTTGTTAACACGCGCCTGATAGTCTTTCCAGCTAAAGTCAGCATCTTTGGATTCGGGCGCGATGGAGGTAAGCACGTAGCGCAATTCATCCCTACGTCCCGGGAATTCTTCCAGATATTCATGCAACCAAACCGCCCAGTTGCGCGAGGTCGAAATTTTGTCGCCTTCGAGGTTCAGGAATTCATTGGCAGGCACATGGTCGGGCAGAATATACCCACCGTGTGCCTTGAGTATAGCCGGGAAGATGATGCAATGAAATACGATATTGTCTTTACCAATAAAGTGAA
>CAZVHF010000276.1:0-2599 GCA_964627105.1 uncultured Chitinophaga sp. | reverse complement strand
CGCACTCGAATTTGTTTTCATCTTTGGCATTGTACCTGAGTTTATTGAGTGATTATTGATTACTTTTTCTTTTTGGGCGAAAGGAACATGATCATTCGCTTACCTTCCAACTGCGGCAAACCTTCGGGCTTGCCATATTCTTCGAGCTCGGCAGCAAACTTCAACAGCAGAATTTCACCCTTTTCCTTGAACAAAATCGAGCGCCCCTTAAAAAATACGAAGGCCTTCACTTTCGCTCCCTCCTGCAAAAATTTCTTTGCATGGTTGAGTTTGAAATTGAAATCGTGCTCATCGGTATTCGGACCAAAACGAACTTCTTTCACCACGATTTTGGTGGCTTTGGCTTTCATCTCCTTTTGTTTCTTTTTTTGCTCGTAAAGAAACTTCTTGTAGTCGATGACACGACAAACGGGTGGTTCCGCATTGGCTACGATTTCCACCAAATCCATTTCCATATCGCGGGCTACTTTCAGCGCCTGATCGAATGTGTAAACTTGGGGTTCAATTCCTTCGCCAACAAGACGCACAGTACTTACGCCAATAATTTTCTCATTGATGCGGTGTGCGTCTTCTTTTTTCTGCGGGCCTCGGTTATACGGCCTGGGTTGTCTTGGTGGTAGAGCTATGACTTGGTTCCTCCTTTTTAAATTTAGTTAAATGCGCTGTTGATTTCCTGCTGAATCAAGCCTGCAAAATCTTCAATGCTCATGGCGCCGAGATCGCCCTCCCCGTGTTTGCGCACTGAAACGCTTCCGGATTGTTCTTCTTTCTCGCCAACCACCAGCATAAACGGGATTTTCGATAATTCGGCATCCCTGATTTTTTTACCGGCTCGCTCGTCACGTTCGTCAACGGCGGCGCGAATATCGTAATTTTTAAGGATTTGCGAAACTTTTTTTGCGTAATCGTTATACTTGTCCGAAATCGGTAATAAAATAGCCTGTTCGGGCGCCAGCCATAGCGGGAAAATTCCGGCACAATGTTCAATTAACACAGCTACAAAGCGCTCGAGTGAGCCAAATGGCGCACGGTGAATCATTACCGGTCGGTGTTTTTGGTTGTCGGCTCCGGTGTATTCCAATTCGAAACGCTCGGGTAAATTGTAATCTACCTGAATGGTTCCCAACTGCCACTTACGGCCAATCGCATCGCGTACCATGAAATCGAGTTTGGGCCCGTAAAATGCAGCTTCGCCCAATTCTACAACTGTATTTAGCCCACGCTCTTCAGCGGCTTCGATGATCGATTGTTCTGCTCTGTTCCAGTTCTCGTCAGAACCAATGTACTTTGACTTGTTCTCCGGGTCGCGTAATGAAATTTGTGCAACGTAATCTTTGAAATCCAATGCCTTGAAAATCATTAAGACAAGATCGATTACTTTAACAAATTCTTCTTTAACCTGATCGGCGCGACAGAAAATATGCGCATCGTCTTGCGTAAATCCGCGCACACGAGTTAACCCATGCAATTCGCCACTTTGCTCGTAACGATAAACCGTTCCAAACTCAGCCAAACGCAGGGGTAAATCTTTGTATGAATGAGGTTTCGACTTGTAAATCTCACAGTGGTGCGGACAATTCATTGGTTTTAAGAAGAATTCCTCGCCCTCTGCCGGTGTTTTTATAGGCTGGAAGGAATCTGCGCCGTATTTATCGTAATGCCCCGAACATACATACAAATCTTTATGAGCAATATGTGGCGTAATAACCTGCACATAGCCTGAAGCGGTTTGAGCCTTTTTCAAATATTCGACCAAGCGCTCACGCAAGGCGGTTCCTTTGGGTAACCAAAGTGGTAATCCTTGTCCTACTTTGTCGGAGAAGGTAAACAACTCGAGTTCTTTGCCCAGTTTGCGGTGATCGCGTTTTTTGGCTTCTTCTAAAATGCGCAGGTATTCGTCGAGCTCACTTTGTTTTGGGAAGGTAATGCCGTAAATACGGGTTAACTGCTTGTTCTTTTCATCGCCTTTCCAATACGCACCGGCAACATTCATTAATTTAACCGCTTTGATGCGTTCGGTATCGGGGATGTGCGGCCCGCGGCATAAATCGGTGAAATCGCCCTGCTGGTAAAATGTAATTGTTCCGTCCTCGAGGTCCTTCAAAAGGTCGAGTTTATATTCGTCGCCTTTCTCGGTGAAATAGGCCACTGCTTCGGCTTTAGTCACCTCTTTACGTATGTAGGCCGATTTGCGTTTGGCTAACTCCTTCATCCGGTTCTCGATGCGTGCAAAATCGTCTGAAGAAAGGGTGTGTGTACCCAAATCCACATCGTAATAAAAACCATTTTCGATGGGAGGACCGATTCCAAATTTTACACCCGGATATTCGGCTTCGAGTGCTTCGGCAAGCAAGTGCGCCGAGCTATGCCAGAGCGTACGTTTGCCTTCATCGTCGTTCCAGGTTAGCAGTTTCAGCGTAGCATCGCTGGTAATGGCGCGAGTGGCATCCCACACTTCGCCGTTTACTTCGGCCGAAAGTACATTGCGCGCCAATCCTTCACTGATGCTTTTGGCGATATCGAGAGCCGTAACACCCGATTCGTATTGACGAACCGAACCATCGGGCAGGGTAATCTGAATCATAGTTTATTCAAAAAA
>CAZVHF010000275.1:0-2619 GCA_964627105.1 uncultured Chitinophaga sp. | reverse complement strand
ATTACTTTAAACCCCGATGCAAACAACCGCATGGATTGGCCTTTGGCTAGTGTAGCCGACGCAGGCGAAAGTTCCAGATCGATGAAACGCCCCAAGGCCCAATCGCTGAAGTGCGGCACTCCTACTGTTACCGTATTGTTGTCGGTATCTACTACACTTCGAATGGCGGCCTCCCATGACCCGTCGGCAGCCTGCGTGGTAATCCAAAGAAAATCCTCTGGTTTCCCCGACAAATCGAAATTTTCGTAATTAAACTTCACTTCAACCGGCGCGTTGAACACCAGACCTTCGGGTTGCAAACGAAATGCGGCAGAGGCAATTCCCTGCGGCGCATTGTTCGTAATGGGTGTAATGCTGATTTCGGTATCGGAGTTTAATGCACCTGCCGGAAACGTTAAGGTAATGGCGCCATCGGGCGTGCTAAGACTTCCTCCGGCTGTGCCAATGCTGGCCGAGGTGGGGCTTCCTGTTGGCGTGCCCGGCTGCGATACATACAAGGTGGGCTCGCTAGGCACGTCGGGAACCTCAGGTACCTCGGGGTCGGGAAGTTCATCTTTTTTGCACGAAAAGGTTAAAGACAAAATAAAAATCAGGCATGCTGATTTTAGGAGTTTGATGTAAAAATTAGTTTTCACGAATATGATTTTGATGCTACAAAAGTTGCTTAAGCCAAAACAGAAATCAATCGCATAAAAGTAGGTTTCTCAAGTTGCAGAAAAAGATCGATTCCGAACAACACAATAAAAAAGCCGGATCGAATAGAAACCGGCTTTGAGCTGTTCGGATAATTTTTGAAGCTATCCTAAATTATTAAGCAATCCGTCATTGTATAGTTTTTAGGAATCTAATGATTTGCTTCGTGCTATCACCGCTATAAAAAACATACATGCCGTTTGGTAAAGCATCCAATGAAATACTCGTATTTACTGCATTTAAACAACCGGTAAGCACAATTCTGCCCAAACCATCATAGATTGAATAAGTTGTGCCTGCATTCTGCAGATTGGATTTTATGTGAATGCAATTGCTTGCAGGATTAGGGTAAAGAATAATCCGATTCGAAAGATCAATGTCGCCAGTTCCCACATTGCTAATTACGGTAAGTGTTGCCGATACCGTTGTGTCTGAACAAGCGCCCGAACCAATAATGCAGCGAAACACCTGTCCATTGTTGTTCATTGAGCTGTTCGAGATCGTGAGCGTATCATTTCCGGTTCCGCTATATTGGTTACCGTCCGTCAAATTCACAAAGATGTTGCCTTGTTCTGATTGCCATTGATACGTAGAATTTGGGTCGGATGAACCTGCTATTAACTGTGCATTTGAGTTCATCTCAGCAATTTGATTCGTGGGTTGGATTGAAACAGCGGCCGTGCAGCAATTTCCAACACTTGCGTTGTAAACATCCCTCACCTCGCAATAACTCAGTGCTCGATTCCATATGCCGATTTCGTCGATGGTGCCGTTAAAATATTCAATTGCACCAGGTGTATCGCGGCCTATCTGCAGAGGTTTTGTATTTGCCGTAATGTTTGTTATGAAGGGAACTGCATTTACTAGTGAATCGTTCATATACGAATAGGCCGTGTCTTGATCCAATACAACAGTTAGTAAATACCATTCGTTTGACGTTAACGGGGTGAGCGAACCGATGTTGTTATTCCAGTTATTTATTCCCGCATAGAAACTGAGTGCGTTGTCTCCAATCACAAATCGGTACATAAATTCAAAACCACCATCGCCCGACTTACAAAAAATAGGACAATATGGCGTTACGCCAGCCAACGTCATTCCAACATAATTTACCCAAGCCTGAACCGTTAGGGCCGTTGTTGGACTTTCTAAAGATGGCGAAGAAGGAACGTCGATATACGAATTTGCACCATCAAAAAGATACGCCTTATTCGGGGCACCAAAACGATCTGCAGTAAGCGCAGCTCCGTAGTTAATTCCATGGTTAGCATTTCCACTTAAATCGTCTGTATTTCCATCAAACGACCACCAAGCCATTAGTCCGTTGGAAGGAATATACGCCGGAAGATTTTGCGCCCTCGTTGTTGCAGATAATCCCAAGATGGTAAATGTAGCCAAAAGTAAATTTCTCTTTTTCATGTTTTGTTTGTTTGTAAAGAAGTTAAATGAGGCGATTTCGATCAACAGCCAAAATACATTGCACAACTATTCGGGTGTTGATGAGACTTTTCACAGATTAGAAATTTGATGCTGCAAAAGTGTTTCGGAATGCGGATGCAATCAATCGCATAAAAGTAGGTTTCTCCAACACCCGCATATTTTGCTTTCGGGTTCTTGTTAATTTCGACCCATGTTTAAACCGGTCCGAATATGTTTTCCAAGCGTTTGCAGCATGCTGTTGCTCCTTATAGTTGCACCACGATTGCTGCTGGCACAATTTCCGGGAAACAATGCGCCTGTTTTTTCGAATCATAACAGCCAAAACGGCTTTCCGGCACAGGCCGTTTATGCCATTGCCTCCGATGCGGATGGTATCATGTGGTTTGGCAGCAATTTGGGCCTATACCGCTACGATGGGCTGCATTTCAAGAATTGGAACGATGTATTGCCCAACCAGCGCTTTGCTGAGTCGAACCGCATTTCGTC
>CAZVHF010000274.1:0-2625 GCA_964627105.1 uncultured Chitinophaga sp. | reverse complement strand
AACTTCCTAAACCACCCTGATTATTGCAGAAAAGTTTATTGGTGATATGCATTTCGATGTTGTTGCTTGTTTCGTGTAATTGTAACTGGCCAGTGTACAATATAGTTGAACATCCAAACAAGGGAACGTTGTTATAATTGATTATGAAAATACGGTTAGGTGCCTCGTTGATGGTATAGTAACTTACAGAACCTCCAACACCGGGATTTAAATCGCACCAAGTCAAGAAAACAGAATTGACAGCGGCATCACCCTGAGGCGTTGCGCCAGAAAAGGGAATACTATTGGCTACAGTAAATGTTGAAAACGATAGGGCCGGAACATTTCTGAATGTAACATAGCCATTTGATGAAATCTGCAATGAATCATATTCTATCCCAAAAAAACGAAATGGAAAACCAATGGCAATTTTACCCGAATATTGGTCATCGTTTAAATTAACTTCAGTAGCGTTTTGAATGGCAATGGGGTTGAAAGGGACTTCATAGGTTCCGTAAGGGATTTGTGCGAAACCAATTCCTGATGAAAGGATGAACAGCAATTGTAAAAAATTCTTCATGGTGAGTAGTGTTGATTTGGAAGGCAAGTTATTGATTTTGAATTATAAATTAAAGCATATTTCATTTTATAAAAATAAAAAAGCCCCACGGATTACGCAGGGCTTTCATTTTCATGAAGAGTTCAATTATTCAGCTACCACCTCAAATTTAACATCGGCTTTGATATCCTTGTAAATTTTAACGTGGGCAGTATACGTTCCGATTTGCTTAACGGCTTCTTCGTCGAGGCTGATGTTTTTACGCTCAACTTCAACTCCTGCTTTACGAAGTGCCTCGGCAATCTGGATAGCGTTAACCGAGCCGAAAATCTTGCCCGATTCGCCCACTTTCGCTCCTACCTGAACAGTAAGTGCTGCAAGCTTTTCGGCCGTGGCCGTGGCTTCGGTGCGTAATTTTTCTTCTTTGTGCGCACGTTGGCGAACACTTTCGGCCAACATTTTACGATTTCCTTCGGTAGCCAACATTGCAAATCCCTGTGGGATCAGGTAATTACGGCCATAACCCGGACGAACTTTCACAACCTCGTCTTTGTGACCAAGGTTTTTTACATCTTGTTTCAGAATTACTTCCATGATTCAGTTCCTCCTTATATTATTTCATTAAATCGGCTACGTATGGCATCAAGGCTATGTGGCGCGCACGTTTAACTGCCTGTGATACTTTGCGCTGGAACTTCAGCGATGTTCCGGTGAGACGGCGTGGAAGAATCTTTCCCTGCTCGTTTACAAACTTCAAAAGGAAGTCTGCGTCTTTGTAATCGATGTATTTGATGCCGCTTTTCTTGAAACGGCAATACTTTTTCTTCTTAACATCCACGCTAGGTGGGGTAAGGTAACGGATTTCAGATGCTGTAGACATACGTTAAAAATTTTAGGCCTCAACAGGCGTTTCGGTTTTAGGTTTATCGAACCCTTTGGTGCGACGTTTCTCATTGTAGGCCATGGAATACTTGTCCAAGGCTACGGTAAGGAAGCGGATGATGCGCTCGTCGCGCTTAAACGCTACTTCCAGTTTGGAAACAAAATCACCTTCGGCTTGAAACTCAAGTAGGTGATAAAAACCCGTTGTCTTTTTCTGAATCGGGTAAGCCAATTTGCGCAATCCCCAGTTCTCTTCGTGAACCAACTTTGCGCCATTTTCGGTAAGCATGGCTTTGAACTTGCCGACCGCTTCCTTCATCTGATCATCAGACAAAACGGGAGTCATAATGAAAACGGTTTCGTATTGCTTTTGCATGGCAAATTATTTTTTTAAGGAGCGCAAAATTAGGAAAATAATATTACGCTCCAATACTATTGCCCAGATAATTTTTAGTGCACCACCATTAATTTCTGATTGGCCGTTCCAAAGCGTGTTTGCACTTTGATAAAATAAGCGCCCGATTCAAGTGTCGATGCATCCAAATAAAAGCGGTTTTCGCCTGCTGTAACGGCGCCGGAATGAATAGTTTGTATTAGACGACCATTTACATCGAGCAATTCGAGTTGTATATGCTGTCCCGCATCCATTGTAACAGGAATACAAACCATTTCAGCGGCCGGATTCGGGAATGCTTTTACACTAAAAATATCGAGCATTTTCTGAAAGTGGAGCTGTGTAACATTTGACGTATCAATTACACGAAAAGAAAACCAACCATCGGGAGCAGTGATGGGACGGACCTGAATTTTTCCGCTTTCGGCAATGCCACGTAGGTAATAATAAATCTGCGTTCCTGCAGGTTGGGCAGGAATTTCACCCAAAAATGTATTGTTTACAAATCCTGGTTGAAGATCAATCACCGAAAATCCGGCCAGTGTATCAGTCGTGTAATACAATTGTGCCGAAGTAATTCCGCTACTATGCTGCATCAAAGCCTGCACGGGATATGGATTTTGCGTATCGTACGTATCGGATAAGCGCTGGTGCGATATCAAAAGCGGATCGTTTACACCAACCGAATGAGTAATGCAGTGAATGGCTCCCGAAGCGCCGATAATATCACGGCAGTCAATCGGAACAATGCGGTAACCGGGTAGATTTTCCTGATAAATACGAACGGCAGTGGTGTCGAAAGGCCCTTCGT
>CAZVHF010000273.1:0-2648 GCA_964627105.1 uncultured Chitinophaga sp. | reverse complement strand
CAAAATCGCCGGTTCCGCTCATCTGCGATATGTCATCGGATATATTTTCGCACCGCTTCGACGCTACACAGTTCGATTTAATTTATGCGGGTGTGCAAAAGAATATGGGCCCGGCTGGTGCCACGATGGTCATACTGAAAAAATCCATGCTCGAACGTATTCAGCGCACAATGCCTACAATGCTGAATTATAAAATTCATGTTGAAGGTGAATCGATGTATAACACACCGCCCGTTTTTGCAGTGTATGTTTCGATGCTCACACTCGAATGGCTCGATAATTTTGGCGGAGTTGAAGCCATCGAAAAGCGCAATCGTGCCAAGGCTGAATTGTTTTATAACGAACTCGACCGCAATTCGCAGTTCAAAGGAACCGTTGCAGTTGAAGATCGTTCGTGGATGAATGCCAATTTTGTGATGGTGGATGCATCACGCGAAGGCGCATTCAACGACATGCTAAAACAAGCCGGAATTAGTGGATTGGCCGGACATCGTTCGGTTGGCGGCTTCCGCGCGTCGATGTATAACGCGATGGGCCTCGAAAGTGTACAGGTACTGGTTGATGTGATGCAAACTTTTGAAAAACAACACGCATAATTATGGTGAAAATTCTCGCCAACGACGGCATTGATGCATCCGGAAAACACTTGCTCGAACAAGCCGGATTTCAGGTCGATACCACAAAAATACCGCAGGATCAGCTTGCTAATGGCATTGTGGCTAACGGATATGAAGTAGTGCTTGTACGCAGTGCAACAAAGATTACGGCTGATATCATTGATGCCTGCCCCGGCATTCGCATGCTGGGTCGCGCCGGCGTTGGAATGGACAACATCGATATCAAACATGCTGAATCGAAAGGCATCAAAGTCTTTAATACACCGGCAGCCTCATCGCAATCGGTGGCAGAATTGGTGCTTTCGCATCTGTTCAGCGGTGTGCGTTTTCTGCAGGATTCCAATCACCGCATGCGCAACGAAGGAAATACCGCCTTCAACGAATTGAAAAAACACTATTCAGCGGGATCTGAGTTGCAAGGCAAAACATTGGGCATTATTGGCTTTGGTCGTATTGGCCAAGCTTTGGCACGCATGGCTATTGGCATGGGTATGCGGGTTGTTGCCAGTGATCCGTTTCTCGAAGAGGTTGAACTTACCCTTGCATTTGCGCAGGATGGTTCAAGCCATAAAATTCGCATAAACACCATCGCGATGGATGCGCTATTGAAGCAGAGCGATTTTGTTTCCCTGCATGTTCCGGGCAAAGTAAATGGAAAAGCTGTTTTGGGTGCAGAAGAATTGAATACCATGAAACGCGGGGCAGGAATTGTGAATGCCGCCCGAGGTGGTGTAATTGATGAAGATGCTTTATTGGAAGCATTGAATTCAGGTCAATTGGCATTTGCCGGGCTCGATGTGTTTGAAAACGAACCTACGCCACGTGCTGATCTGCTTGCACATCCGCGCATTAGTGTATCGCCGCATATTGGCGCATCGACAGCCGAGGCACAGGAACGTATTGCTGCTGAACTCGCTCAAACCATTATTGCATTCTACGCATCCAAATGAGTCTGATCAGACCGTTTAACGGAGTAGTTCCGCGCAAAGATTTGGTAGAAAAGGTGGTTTCGCGCCCTTTTGATACGTATAGCGCAGACGAAGTGAAGGCCAAGCTTGAAGACAATCCCAACAGCTTTTTGCGGGTTATACGCCCCGACTATGCGCCGCGAGGCCCTCAAGTAAAAGGCAAAGAGCTGCTGAAAGCCTCACGTTCCACATTTCATGAATTATTGCAAGGCGGTGCACTCGAACGCAACGAATCGCCATCTTTCTTCATTTACCGGCAGATACAAGGGCGTTTTTCGCATACCGGCATCGTGGCTGCGGTCGAAGCTTCGGCTTACCGCGACGGACGCATAAAAATTCACGAACAAACATTGGAAGCCAAAGAGGCCAAACTAAAAGATTACCTCAAGGTTGTAGCCATCAATGCCGAGCCGGTGATGTTTACGTTTAAGTCGAATACAGAACTCGACAAACTCATTCAGGAATTCACGCTGTTTTCGGCACCATATGCCAATTTTGAGCAAGACGGCAAACGGCATATCCTCTGGAACGTAACCAAGGAAGAAGATGTACAACGCTTACAGATGGTATGCGATAGCATCCAAAATTTATATGTAGCCGATGGGCATCATCGTTCGGCATCATCGGTTTTACTGGCCGAAGAATTGGGCAATCAATTTCCGTTAACGAAACGCTTTATGGGGATTCTAATTCCCGATCACGATTTGCGTTTGCTTGAGTTTAACCGTTTGGTGAAAGGAATTCCAGACGAACTACTTTCAAAATTGCCAGCTATGCTCGAGCAGATTTGTTCGGTGAAATTAATCGGCAAAATAGCCCGAGCTCCAAAATCCAAGCAATGCATGAGTTTGTATGTTCGGGGCAATTGGTACGCCTTGGATTTTGGCCCTGAACAAGCAGACGTGCTCGATGCCAATTTGTTAACCGATAAAGTTTTGGCGCCGATCTTTGGAATCGAAGACCTGCGAAATGATCAGCGCATTGGATTTTTATCGGGATTAAAAGGCATAAAGGCCCTTCAGCAAGAAGTTGATAATGGCGCATACCAAGCCGCATTTGCTTT
>CAZVHF010000272.1:0-2683 GCA_964627105.1 uncultured Chitinophaga sp. | reverse complement strand
CGACCCCGACCTTGGCAAGGTCGTGCTCTACCAACTGAGCTACTTTCGCATTGGGTTGGCAAAAGTAAAACAAAATCGATTTCTGCAAAACGAAAATTGAAAAATTATTTTCCTCCGGTTAATCGTTTAATGGATTCGAGCTTTAACAGCGCCTCCACCGGTGTAAGGTTATTGATGTCGATCCGCTCCAGTTCCTCGCGTATCTGTAGCAAAACCGGATCATCGAGCTGAAAAAAACTCAGTTGCATCGTTTCATTCTCCTTTGCATTTTTTTTCTTCGTTGCCGGAGCATCCTGCTTGCGGTGCATTTGTTCAAGTTCAATCAGCATTTCACCGGCACGATCAACTATGCGCTGCGGCATTCCGGCCATCCGTGCCACATGAATTCCAAAACTGTGATTTGTGCCACCCGGCTTGAGTTTCCGTAAAAACAACACACTCTGATTTACCTCCTTCACCGCCACATGGAAATTCTGTATCCGCGGAAATTGCAAGGTCATATCGTTTAGTTCATGATAGTGCGTCGCAAATAAAGTTCGTGCTCTAAACCGCGGCTGTTCGTGCAAGTATTCGGCAATCGACCAGGCAATCGACAATCCGTCGTAAGTCGATGTGCCGCGCCCAATTTCATCGAGCAAAATCAGCGAACGGGCACTAAGGTTATTTACAATCGAAGCCGTTTCGTTCATCTCCACCATAAAGGTCGATTCGCCGGTCGAAATCGAATCGCTGGCTCCCACACGGGTAAAAATTTTGTCTACCAAACCAATCCGAGCTGCTTCGGCGGGAACGAAACAGCCCATCTGCGCCATGATAGCAATCAATGCCGTTTGCCGCAAGAGTGCCGATTTACCCGACATGTTCGGACCGGTAATCATCATTACCTGGGTTGAATCGGGATCCAGTTTCAGGTCGTTGCTGATGTAAGCCTCACCCGGCTTCATTTGCCGCTCAATAACCGGGTGACGCGCCTCTGTTAAATCGAGCACATACGAATCGTCCACATCCGGCTTTACATAACTGTGGCGCATGGCCTGGCTCGCAAAGCAATGCAGGCAGTCGAGCTGTGCCAACAAATAAGCATTGTGCTGTATAGGTTGAATGTATTCGGCAACAGCGGCAACCAGTTCGGTATATAATCGCGACTCAATCTGTGCAATTTTTTCTTCGGCTCCAAGAATCTTTTCTTCGAAAGTTTTAATCTCGGGTGTAATATAACGTTCGGCATTCACCAGCGTTTGCTTGCGAATCCAGTCGGATGGCACTTTATCTTTGTGCGCATTGGTTACTTCGAGGTAATAGCCAAACACATTGTTATACGATACCTTGAGCGACGAAATCCCGGTGCGTTCGGCTTCGCGTTGCTGAATGGCAAGGAGGTATTCCTTTCCGTTGGTTTTGATACCGCGCAGTTCATCAAGTGTCGCATCCACTCCGGGCGCAATAACATCGCCTTTATGCAGTGCGGCAGGCGGTTCGTCGACTATTTCAGTTTGTATGCGTTGCAAGATGGTATCGCAAGGCTGCAATTGTTCGCCAATGCGCTGCATCATTGTGTTTTCGGATGATGAGCACACCTGTTTAATTGGCTTGATGGCTTCAAGTGCACGCTTCAGGCTAAGCAGTTCGCGCGGTGCAATGCGCTGAACCGCTGTTTTGGCAACGATGCGTTCTAAATCGCCAATGTGGCGCAGGTGTTCGGATACCTGGTTGGCCTGTTCGGTGTTTTGGATGAAGAACTCAACCAGATTAAGGCGTTCGTTAATTGGCACGGCATCTTTAAGCGGCAAGGCAATCCATCGACGCAACAAACGCGAACCCATTGGTGTATCGCAGGTGTTGAGAATATCGAAAAGACTTTGCCCATCGGGATGCATGGGTGCAAGCAATTCGAGGTTGCGCACCGTAAATCCGTCCATCCAAACGTACCGGTCTTCTTCGATGCGCGAAATCGAGGTGATGTGGCGCGTTTTATCGTGGCTCGTTTCGCGCAGGTAGTGCAGGCAGGCTCCGGCAGCGCGAATAGCTGCTTCCATCTGGTCTACACCAAATCCTTTGAGTGAGATGGTGCCAAATTGCTCGAGCAGAAGTTTACGCGCGTAATCGTCCTGAAACACCCAATCGTCGAGTAAAAAGTTAAAGAACCGATCGCCCAAATGCTCTTTATAAGTGCCGCTTTGTGGCTTGGCAACCAGAATTTCGCCCGGCTGGAAGTTATGTACCAGCTTGAGCATAGCTTCGATACGGCCTTCGGCGATGAGAAACTCACCGGTAGAATGGTCGAGCAGGGCCAATCCGGCCTGTTTGGGACCAAAATGAATGGCTGCAAGAAAATGATTGCGCTGGTGCTCGAGCAATTTATCGCTACTCACCAGACCTGGAGTAACTAGTTCGGTAACACCACGCTTTACAATGGTTTTCGTAAGCTTCGGATCTTCGAGTTGATCGCAGATGGCCACACGCAAACCGGCGCGTACAAGCTTAGGCAGGTATGTTTCGAGCGCGTGGTGCGGAAAGCCGGCAAGCTCGACCGAAGAAGCTGCACCGTTGGCGCGTTTGGTGAGCACAATGCCCAAAATCTTTGAGCTGCGCACGGCATCTTCGCCAAAGGTTTCATAAAAATCTCCGACACGAAAAAGCAACAAGGCATCCGGATAACGCGCCTTAATCTCGTTATACTGCT
>CAZVHF010000271.1:0-2696 GCA_964627105.1 uncultured Chitinophaga sp. | reverse complement strand
GACCCCAGTGCGCCGGCCAAGCTTCCGGAAGCGGCAATGGTACTGTCTTTTGCGATTAGTTGACAAGCGTACACCTTGTTGTTGAGCAAAGGAGGAATTTCAAAGGAAATACTTACGCCATTGAAGTATAACGCAGTATTTTGTTCTGGACCACCATCCACCGGAATAAACCGAACACTAAATTTTCTGCGTGTTGTCGAATTGGGCGTCGTAGTAAACAAGGGCTCCATAGTTTGTTTCATGCGAACCAGGCCTTGATTGCACTCACCTTGCAAAAAGTGGCGTTGGGTATTAAAGGGGTAGGAAAATGCAATATTACTCTCTGGAATTCGATCGGGATAAGCTCCTGTTTTAAACGTATTGGTCTTGACCTTTGATATTATGGAGCCATCGCGTTTGTATGCCTGAGCCCAAGTTGAGGTGGTAAAATTGTACTCCTCACCCCGAACTTTAATTGAAGCGGTATACCAAGTATATGGATCTAGAAATGCAGCAGGCACCAGACTTGCCTTAAATTTATCGGGGGCAATGGTGCGCGTAGTTTGAATTAATACATCGCCTTTTTTCAGCTCAAAACGTTCAATTACAAAGCGAAAGCGACGCATACGTAAACTACCATCCACCAATACCTCATTTAAATCAAATACTTGTTCTACTTCTGCATTAAAAGACGCCTCAGGGTTTGTACCACAATCCACATTGAGTTCGCCGTTATAGGGAACCAAATCCTGAAGAATATCAATTCCTGCAATCGGACTTTCGGGAGCCGGACGGCATTCCTGCCCCACTTTAAACTCAAACTGACAATTTCCACGAACCAAACCATTAAGGATAGAATAATTACCGCCGCAGGTTCCCTGCATCCAGGTTGGGTTGGGGAGACCTCCCTGCAACAGCGCGGCCATGTTGGCGTGGATGATACTAAACTCGCCGCTGGTAAACCATAAATCGACATAAATACCGATGTCCATCCCCAAGTAAGCGTAAATCTGACCGTTCGCATACCAACCGTCGATACCAATGGTGCTGCCGGGAGGCGCTCCCTCGCAGAACACGTTTGGCCCATAATTCATAATCGAAATGTCGAAGCCCATACCCATTTGCAGGCGTGCGTAGAACGGCGGTAGTCCTAAACGACCGGTATTGAAATCCATCCGCGAGCCAAAAGCAAAACCATCGCCCGTATCAATTCCGGGATGACGGTAAATTGTGCCCGGCGTAATGATGCTCAGCACATTGGCTGGAGGTGGTGGTGGAGGTGGCAAATTTAATCCCACCATCAAATAAGAACGTGTTTGAAACAAGCCAAGCAAATCGAGCCCAATGGGCGTGGTTGGGGTTCCGGCATGAACATACCAGGTTTCGGGCGATGCATAAATCTGTACTTGTCCGGCAAGCCCACCAGGGTTTACCCCTTTAACCAAGCCGCCGGCTATGTTTACCGTTACGCCAAATCGGGCATCAAAAATATCGTGCGTAAAATCGTAGGCTATGCGAACGGCAGCGTGAATTTGGGGATTGGTGCGCTCTTTAATGTCGCACATGAAGTAGCCATTCCCCTCGAGGTACATTTGCGTTATACCGCCACTTTCGCTGAATTCGGCCCCGAACGACACATCTGCATTGTAGGCTTGTCCGTTACCCGTACTGCCAAAAATTACCGTAGCCTCAAAACCAAAACCGATGGTTTGATCGGGAACAAACGTTACTCCGGTTAAAGTAAGCCCCGGAGGCCCATTGCCGTCGGAACTCTCAGTGGTGTTTAGGCTTGCCGCCGAAGGCAATGGTGTTGTTCGGCGCATATGGTACCAGGCACCGCCGCCAAATCCGAACACATCGAGCCCTGCCATGAGTGTAATGCCGGGTGTAAATACCACCTGTGCATCGACCATCCAATATCTGTAGCCCGATTTCTCGCCAAACTGAGCAATTACCTGCATCGAAAGCGTAGGCTTAAAGGTTGCCCTTATCATGCCTTTAAACCCGTTGCCGTAGGTCATGTCGCCGTTGTAGAATCGCAAACCGCCGGCGAGTTCAACCACGCCAATCGAGCCAGAAATGCCAATACTATCCAGATCTACCCCGTCAAATTCCCAGGCTTGTTGCGAACCACCTCCCAAATTAAGACGACCCATAACGGCCAATGTTGTAGCCGCTGAGAAGGTGTTGCTCTCGCCCGTTAGGTTCAGAGCGAGCGTAAATACAATCCCGGCTCTTGGCCCGCTTGCGCCATCGCGAATAGTGAGTCCAATATTTTCGATGCTCACCGGGAAGCCGCTCATGCCACCGCTATTTTCGTCACCTTCTGTTTGGGCAGCATCTGAATTGTCTGATCCGCCAATCATTTTTTGCGGACTGGCAAAGCCCATGTGCATGCAGTCGGCGCAATCGATATAGGGGGCACGAGTCATAAAGCCCAATTCTTCAAATTCCATAAATCGGAAATTGACTCTCCCTACCCCATCTAATTGTGCATCAATGTTTATGTGACCCGTTAATTCGGCCCGTGCGAAAATGCCGGCCGAATCGATGGTTGCCTGAATATACGATGTAGGTGCAAGTGCAAGTTTGGCCGCCCAAAGGTCGGCATTGATGGTGTCTTTAGGCTGAATGCGCAACTCGTAGCGGAAGTTGCGCGTCACTAAATTCTGACGAATCATGGAACTGTAGGCAAGTGCCGAATCGCTCACAGGCGT
>CAZVHF010000270.1:0-2715 GCA_964627105.1 uncultured Chitinophaga sp. | reverse complement strand
CAATGTTACTTCAAACGCGCCAGGGATTGAAGGGGAAAGCCCGTACATTTTGAGGCGTAGACGAAAAAGGGCGGACTTGTACCGAAAAGCCCGCCCGTGGCGCCCGAATAAATATTAAGGTTAGTGTGGGGTTTATCAACAAGTTTGCGGTGGAATCTTAGCCGCAGGTTTTGTGCGTGCAAATGCCGAAATGTTAACTTTGCGCTCAATCGTACCATGTTTGCACTATTCAAAAAGGAGGTAAGCAGCTTTTTAAGTTCCCTTACCGGTTATATCGTAATCACCATTTTCTTGCTGGCAGTTGGACTGTTTCTTTGGGTTTTTCCGGGGAATTTTAACATACTCGATGCGGGTTATACCAGCCTTGAATCGCTGTTTGTAATTGCGCCCTGGATGTTCATGTTCCTCATACCGGCAGTAACCATGCGGCTATTTTCTGAAGAAATGCGCAATGGTACTATGGAGGTGCTGCTAACGCGCCCCATAAGCGAATGGCAGATTGTTTTGGCGAAATACCTGGCAGGTTTCCTTCTGGTAATCCTGGCTCTTTTGCCTACGGTGATTTATTATTTCTCGCTGCAAACGCTCGGCAATCCACCCCAAAACATTGATGTAGGCGCTACGTGGGGCTCCTATTTTGGTTTGCTATTTTTGGGCGGTAGTTACGTATCGATCGGTGTGTTTGCCTCATCGCTTACCGAAAACCAACTGGTAGCATTTATTCTGGCTTTCTTCCTTTGTTTTTTCTGTTATTTCGGCTTCGATGCCATTGCGCAGTTACCCTTGCTTAAATCAGTCGATGAGCCTATCATTAACCTGGGTATCAATGCGCATTTTGCCTCGATGAGTCGTGGTGTACTTGATACGCGCGATATGCTTTATTTCTTGGGCTTTGTGTTTTTCTTTTTAGCCTGTACCCGTTTCAAAATTCAAAGCCGCAACTGGTAGTATGAAACAAGCCGTTAAAAAGTCGTTTAGCCGCAAAAAAGCTGCTGTTATTAGTCTGGTGTTGATGAGTACGCTGGTGGTGTTACTCAATATGTTAGGCAGCTTCCGCTTTTACAGGATCGACTTAACAACCGAGAAACGTTATTCGCTCAACCGCGAAAGCATTAAACTGCTCACCAATCTCAAGGATGTGGTGTACGTGAAAGTCTACCTCGAAGGCGACTTACCGGCGGGATACAAGAAGCTGCGTAACGCAACGCAGGAAATGCTCGACGAATTTCGGGCCTTTACGCCCAATGTTGAATACGAATTCATTAATCCATCTGCCTCAGAAGATGAGCGCGAGCGCAAAGCTATTTACCGCCAGCTGATGCAGGATGGCCTGGTATACACCACACCGGTAGAGGAGAAGGGGGCAGGAGTAAGTCAGACCTTGCTTTGGCCCGGTGCGCTTATTTCTTTTCGCGGACAAACACTGCCCCTCCAATTGCTGAAGAGTTCTACTTATGCCAACGAGGAGCTCATGCTTACCCGCGCTGTGAATGATCTCGAATATGAATTAACCAACACCATTCGAAAACTCAATTCGGTAGTAAAACCGCGGGTAGCCTTTATCGAAGGACATGGTGAGCTCGATTCGCTCGAAACCAAAGATCTGAATCTCGCGCTGAAAGAATATTACACTGTAGCGCGTGTACGCCTCGATTCGAGTCTTTCGAGTCTCATTTACCGCACAAAGAAGGATGATTCTTTGATTTTTGTGCCCCGCTATTCGGCCATTGTTATTGCCAAGCCCGACTCGGTATTTTCGGAAAAGGATAAATTCCTGATTGACCAATATGTGATGCGCGGAGGTAAGGTGCTCTGGTTAATGGACCGCGTGGACGCTTCGATGGATAGCCTCAGTGCGAGCAATGCAACGATGGTGTATCCGCTCGATTTAAACCTCGACGATATGTTGTTTCGCTACGGGGCCCGTATAAACAGCGATTTGGTGATGGATCTCAATGCATCGGTAATTCCGGTAATTGTGGGCATGGTGGGCAATCAGCCACGTTTTGCACCGAAGCGCTGGCCGTATTTTCCGCTTTGTATGCCGGCGAGTAATCATCCAACGGTGAATAACCTGAATGCCACGCGCTTCGAATTTGCAAATTCAATCGATACCGTTGGTTCATCAGATATCCGAAAATCGGTGTTGTTGCGCAGTTCGGGACGATCAACGCGCATCAACGCTCCGGCGCGAATTTCCTTGAACATACTGCGTGAGAAGCCTGATCCGAAAATCTATGCACAGCAGGGCATTCCACTGGCGGTGTTGCTTGAGGGCAAGTTTCAGTCGGTATACCAAAACCGTTTAATTGCCACGTTGATGAACAATCCCGAAATCGGCTATAAACCTGCTGCTGACAAACCCGGAAAAATGATTGTTGTTGCCGATGGTGATGTGGCCAGAAATGCAGTGAACAAAAACGGACAAATTGCGCCTTTGGGGTATGATCGGTATAGTGGCGAGTTGTTTGGTAATAAAGACTTCCTTTTGAACTGTGTGAATTACCTGTGCGACGATGCAGGATTGATTTCGGTACGCTCCAGAACGGCTAAGTTACGTTTGTTGGATGAGACTAAAGTTAAAGCAGAGCGATTCAGTATTCAGTTGAAAAATGTGGTATTGCCAATTGCGCTGTTGTTGTTGGCTGGTGTTGTTCTGGTGAATTTACGAAAGCGAAAATATGCGAGATCGTTGAGGAATGAATGAGCCAATTT
>CAZVHF010000269.1:0-2717 GCA_964627105.1 uncultured Chitinophaga sp. | reverse complement strand
CAACTAAATATGGTGCGGGCGGAATGTGTTTACTACCCGTTATCATTACCTGAACACGCCGATAACGACCAGCATTTTCAGAGTCAATACCCCGAAGCACAAGATTATGCAAGGCAAGTATATCACGTTCCCTGATAGTTGTCCCTTTCTCAGAAAGTTCCTTTATAAAAACTATAGCCTCTTGATGGTTTATTGCCTCCAAATGCTCACGCATACTCTTCCCCGAAACAGTTAGGCCTTGATTTACAATCAAATCTGTTTCTTGTAGTGTGAGTGTGTTGCCTTCGATGCGGTTACTTTCGAAAGTATATTCAAGTTCAAGTGCCTCTGCAATTCGATAGTGTTCGTTGGTTCTGAGCACGCTCAGTCTGTTTCTGAGCGCATCCAGCGTTTCGATTTTATGTGCAAACGACCCATATGATAACCTAGGTTCCTGAACCCGAGAATAGGGCTCACCTTCCAGTAAATTCCAGATGTCCGGAACCAAATGTCGGTCGTTGCCAATTACCTTTCTTATATGCTCCTTTATCCAGGCGGCAAGTAATTCTTGCTCCGGGATGTCGAGTACCTGCGCCAGTTTTATTGCTTGTATCCTGGTAGGCAAGCGTTGACCCGACTCAAATTTACTTACCAACGCCTGATCAATTTCTGCTTTTGCTGCCAACTCTTTTACAAGGATTCCTTTCGTGTTTCGGGCTAGTTTAAGAAGCGCTTTCATGACTTATTTGTTCTTGACAAAGATAGTCATTTTAATTTATATATTTCACCCACTCAAATTTTGTTAATAAATCGACCAAACAGCCCTAGAGCAGCAAAGCCTAGGTGCTTGATTCGCCGTTGTCGAATTGATTAATTAAAAAGCTAATTAAAATCCTTAGCTCTTCTCCTTAAAAAAATGTTTTTGATACAGGATAAATACTCCAACTCCCGTTGATATAGCCGCATCGGCCAAATTAAACACCGGACTAAAAAAGATAAAATGCTCACCTCCCCAAATAGGCAGCCATTCCGGAAAATTGGTTTCGATAATTGGGAAATAAAACATGTCGACCACCAAACCATGGAGAAATGTACCATAGCCTCCACCTTCGGGAAAAAGTGAGGCAACCTGAACCATCGAATCACTAAATATTACTCCGTAAACCATGCAATCGATGATGTTGCCAATTGCTCCGGCCAGAATGAGCGCAAAGGCAGTTTCAAGGCCGGGATGGAGCGATTTTTTACGCAACTCTCGAAAGAAATAATAAGTCATTACACCAACAACGATAATGCGGAACGAGCTTAGCAATAGCTTACCATACTCACCCCCCAGCTCGATGCCGAATGCCATGCCATTGTTCTCCACAAAGGCCAAATAAAACCAATCGCCAGCCATGCGAATAGAATCGCCTAATACCATATGGGTTTTCACCCAGATTTTAAGCGCCTGATCGGCCAACAATACGAGTACAATAATCAGCAGCGATTTCTTCACGCTCTGTCCGACTTATTGTTGGTTCTTGGCTTCGATACTCAATGTGGCATGCGGCACAATGCGCAAGCGCTCCTTCGGAATTAGCTTGCCCGTTACGCGGCAAATACCATAGGTATTGTTCTGAATGCGCACCAATGCGGCCTCGAGGCTTTCGATGAACTTTTTCTGGCGTGCTGCCAATTGACCCGTTTCTTCTTTCGACAAGACATCTGAACCCTCTTCCAACAATTTAAATGTGGGTGAAGTATCATCGGTACCGTGATCATCTTTATTGGAGAATGCCGCTTTCAGCAAATCGTAGTCGCGACGTGCCTCTTCGAGTTTGGTTTCGATGATTTCTTTAAATTCCTGCAGTTCTTCTGCCGAGTATCGGTTTTTTTCTTGTTGACTCATGATTTGTTTGATTTGGTTAGGGCAATTTCGGTGTGAATCTCTTCGGTGATTTCCACAGATTGCGCACCCGAAAGCACCTGATTGTTTGTGATTTCTAAACTATTTGCGAGCGTTTCGGCGCAAATATACTCCTTATTACTTTCAATTGCTTCATTTAAGACCGGATGATTTTGAACACGTAAATCAATCCTGTCAGTAACTTCTAAACCGCTCGATTTACGTAGGTTTTGTACTTTATTCACCAGCTCTCTTGCCAGACCTTCGCGCAGCAGTTCGGGCGTAATCTGAATATCGAGGGCCACTGTATATGCCCCTTCTGTAGCCAATAACCATCCCGGAATATCATCGGTCAAAATCTCTACATCGCTGCGCATTACCTCAACAGCTTCTCCCCCAACATGTAGCGTGTATTGGCCATCCTGCTGGAAACGATTAATCTCTGCTGTTCCCAATCCCTGCAACAATACAGCAGCCTCCTTCATGTTCTTACCGAACTTCGGACCAAGGGCTTTGAAATCGGGACGGATTTTTTTCACAATCATCGTTGCATCATCCCCTACATACTCCAATTCCTTGACATTGGTTTCGTTCAGCACCAGACTTTTAATGGCTTCGATCTGCTCTCTTATGCGCGGCTCCAACACCGGAACCATAATCTTTTGAAGAGGCTGCCTTACGCGTATGTTGCTCTTTTTGCGTAGCGAAAGAACCATCGATGTGATGCGTTGCGCAATTTCCATACGCTCCTCGGCTGCGCCGTCAATTAAAGCACTCGAAACCTCGGGCCAACGGCTCAGATGCACCGACTCGGTATCCATGCCAGTGTAGTCTGAACCTGCTGCAGCAC
>CAZVHF010000268.1:0-2742 GCA_964627105.1 uncultured Chitinophaga sp. | reverse complement strand
TTTTGATGCGCTCCCTCAGCTCTTCGGCATTTACCCGGTTGTGAAGAAACATACTTCTTGAATTGGATGCGCAAAGGTAGTAATACTGAGCAGGGTAAGATGAATGAATTAGCGTAGAAAGTTGTCGCCTCCTGTCTAATAAATTAAATACGCTATTTGATTACACCCGTTTAATCTGCGCGCCTATAGCCCTTAACCTGCTATCGATGTGTTGATACCCGCGATCTATCTGTTCGATATTATCAATCACCGATGTACCCTCGGCCGATAGGGCTGCGATGAGCAAGGAAACCCCGGCTCGGATATCGGGAGATGTCATTTTGATGCCACGTAGTTTGTACTTGCGGTTGATACCGATAATCGTTGCGCGGTGCGGATCGCATAAAATAATTTGCGCACCCATGTCGATGAGCTTATCGACAAAGAACAAACGACTTTCGAACATCTTTTGATGAATGAGCACCGATCCGTTGGCCTGTGTGGCCACTACCAATACAATGCTCAGCAAGTCGGGCGTAAACCCTGGCCAGGGAGCATCTGCAACAGTAAGAATGGAGCCATCGATGTACTTATTAATCGTATACGACTCCTGCTCCGGAATCACGATATCGTCGCCCTCGCGTATTACTTCGATTCCGAGTTTTCTGAATACTTCCGGAATAACTCCCAAATGGTCGTAACCGGTATCTTTGATGCGGATATTGCTCTGTGTCATTGCCGCCAGACCGATGAACGAACCAATCTCAATCATATCGGGGAGCATGCGATGTTCGCAACCGCCCAGTTCGCGCACACCCTCGATACTCAGAAGATTCGAGCCCACGCCACTAATTTTTGCGCCCATCGAATTGAGCATCTTACACAATTGCTGAATGTATGGCTCACAGGCGGCATTGAAGATAGTAGTTGTACCTTTCGCCAAAACCGCAGCCATAATAATGTTGGCTGTTCCGGTTACCGAAGCCTCATCAAGCAACATATAGGTGCCACGCAATTCTTTCGCTTCCACTTTGTAGAAATTCTCCACACCATCAAAATCGAACTGAGCACCTAAATTTTGGAAACCAATAAAGTGTGTATCGAGTCTTCTACGTCCAATTTTATCGCCACCCGGTTTAGGGATGTAGCCGCGACCGAAACGGGCCAAGAGCGGACCCACAATCATTACTGAGCCACGCAAGGCGGCACCGCGTTTTTTGAAATCTTCCGAAATCATGAAATCAACATCTACCGCATCGGCCTGAAACGCCCAGGAGCCGTGACCAAGTTTTTCAACTTTTACACCTAAAGCTCCAAGTAAATCGATGAGTTTATTAACATCGACGATATCAGGCACATTGTGAATGACACAGCGTTCGGGCGTCAATAAGACTGCACAAAGAATTTGTAAGGCTTCATTTTTAGCCCCCTGCGGCGTTAGTTCGCCCGAAAGGCGTTTACCTCCAATGATTTCAAAACGGTTCATGCGGATTAGTATGAGTTACTGCCGCCGAATTTACGCTTGAACTTGTTTTGTTTTTGTTTGTTTTTATTAAACTTCTTACCCTGCCCTTGTGAATAATTTGCCGAAAGCACTTCTGTTGCGGCTCCCAACTGGGTTCCTTCTGGCAAACTCAATGTGCCCGACGATAATTCATTTAAATCTTTGAAGATGGTTTCATCGGAAACCGAATCCCGATTCCAGGCCAAATACGATTTCTTCAAATGATGTGCAATGGCACTGGTCATCGACTCTTTGAGGGCCGCATCTTCAATCTTTTTTGCATTACCAATCATTTTCTCGACAATTTTACCATAATGCCGATACCGCATCGAGGTACTCGGATAGGCCAGTTTTTCAGGTTTTGTTTTCAGCGCCTCACGCGATGGCATTGGGTAAGGCGAATCTACATCGAGCTTAAAATCGGATGCAATAAAGAGATAATCCCATAGTTTATGCTTGAAATCGCTCTGATCGCGCAATTGGGGATTTAACTGACTTAAGACAGCAACAATATCTTTTGCAGCCGCATTACGTCGTTCTCGGTCTTCGATAAGACAGGCATTGTCTATCATCTTTTGAATGATGCGTCCATGCTCCGAAATAATCAGCCTTGGCCGTTGTGAATTGTATTCCATAGGTTCGTGTAATTCGGGCTTTATTTACCCGAACAATCCTATAATCAGGATTGTATGATTTTCAACTTGGCAAACTTAAGCAATAATTGTTTTTGTCCTGCACTTTCGAACAAAACCGTTGCTTTTTTCTCACCGGGCCGACCATCGAGAAAAATTACCTTGCCCCTACCAAAGCGCTCGTGTTCAACGGTCATACCCTGTGCAAGACTGCTTAAATCGTCGGCTTTAGAACCTTGTTGAACACTATGTTGCGGCTTTGATTTTCCAGCTTGCACAATTTGAGGCCCCATACTTTTAGGACGAAACGCCACCGGCTCCTCCTCACGTTTTTTGGGATTAAAGGTCGAACTCGGGAAGCTTCGTTTTTGTAATCCACCGAATGAAGAGCGCTCGTCTTCAAAGGAGAAAAATCCCCCACCTGAAGAAGGATCGGGTGGCAATTCGAGTAGTTTCTGATCGATTTCGTTCAAGAAGCGACTGGGTTCGCACAAATCGATTTTTCCCCATTTGTAGCGTGATGTGGCATACGATAGCGTGAGGAATTTTTCGGCACGGGTCAACGCTACATAAAATAAACGACGTTCCTCTTCGAGTTCTTCACGCGAATTCAAGGCAAGTTGCGAA
>CAZVHF010000267.1:0-2773 GCA_964627105.1 uncultured Chitinophaga sp. | reverse complement strand
GTTTCAACAGCTCAACCTTTGCGACAATTGATTTGTTTCATGCTAGAGCCCGCATCGCCGGAGTCGTTTTTTCAGTGGGGCTTTTTTCCTGATGTTGCGGAACTCACCGAGTATTTTGAATCGTATGCCATGGCACCTATTGCCGATAAAATGATGGAGGAGCGTCCCGACCTTAAAAAGGAATTTGAGGCAAAATGTGCCGCTGATGAAGCTTTCAATGCCGATAAAGAGGCTCGATTACGCTGGTGGTACATGCGCAGCGATTATGCCGATAAGCGGTATTTGCAATACCCGGTGTATCGATTAATACGTTAAGCAAATGCGAACTACATCCTTAATTTCATTGCAGGAGGCCGAACAAAAAGCTGCCGAGTTGTTTGATGCCATCGTAAATCGTGGCTTGATAAAAAGCGGCATTACCGAATCCGAGCTCAATATGGATATTTTCAATCTTGCCGATGAATTGCAGGGCATTCGCAAATTTTGGCATAAGCGCATTGTTAGGGCCGGAGCCAATACGCTTTTGCCCTATGCCGAAAATCCGCCCGATCATACCTTAACCGAAAACGATATTCTGTTTCTCGATTTTGGTCCGGTGTACGAGGAATGGGAAGCCGATTACGGCAAAACCTACGTGCTGGGAAACGATATTAAATTACACAAACTGGCTGATGATGTGGAGCGTATGTGGGAACTTGGAAGCCAATACATAAAGCAGCACTTTCATGAATTAACCGGTGCCGAAACGTATGCGTACATTAAAATGTTGGTTGAGCAAAATGGCTGGCGCTATGGCAACGAACACTGTGGCCACTTAATTGGGAATTTTCCGCATGAGCGATTGAGTGGCGAAGAAAAGAGAAATTACCTACATCCCGAAAACAGCAGTTTATTGTGCGAACCCGATTTAGCGGGCCGAGAGCGTTTCTGGATTTTGGAGATGCATATTATTGATGAAGAAATTGGCAGGGGTGCCTTTGTGGAAAAAATGATCATGATTTAAATTTCAAAGAATGGAAACAGCATTAATTACAGGTGCATCGAGCGGCATTGGATATGAACTTGCCAAGATACATGCATCTCAGGGCCATCGGGTCATTGCTTTAGCAAGGCGCACCGAGCTTCTTGAAAAATTAAAAGCAGAATGTGCACAAGCGGGCAAGGGCGAGATTGTGGTTTGGACGATCGATTTGGCGCAGCAGGATGCGATACATTCAATCATGCATCGTCTTGAAATCGAAAATATGGAGGTTGATTTTCTAGTCAACAACGCCGGTTTTGGCACCTTTGGATTACTGGCGGAGACAGATACCCGGCAAACTGAAGAAATGCTTAGGCTAAACATTATAAGTTTAACAGCGCTCACCCATGCCATTCTGCCAAAAATGTTGGGACGGGGCAATGGCTATATCATGAATATAGCCTCCACGGCTGCATTTCAGCCGGTACCATTAATGGCAGCCTACGCAGCCAGTAAATCGTATGTGCTGCATTTTTCGGAGGCCTTGGCAAACGAGGTTAGGGGTACGGGGGTAAGTGTAACTGCATTGTGTCCTGGCGTGACCGAAAGCGGTTTCAAAGAGGCGGCAAAAATGGAAAACAGCGGTTTGTTTAAGCGCAGGGGCATTCCCAGCTCTTATGAGGTGGCCCTATTTGCGTATAATGCCATGATGCAAAAGCGAACACTGGCCATTCACGGTTGGATTAATTCCTTTCTGGCACGGTCGGCCGGCTTTTTTCCACGTTATCTTCAGGTTCTAATTGCACGTAAGGTGGCAGAGCAATAAATAATTTAAAATTGTAACGACGAACACCTTTAATTTTAACCGACCAATCAAATCTAATAACTATGAGATCTCACTTTTCAAAATATTTGTATTTATTCCTGGGTATTGTTATAAACATTCATAACATTAACGCCCAATTATTATGGGAAATTAGCGGTAATAATTTGAATCATAAAAGCTATCTATATGGCACTATACATATTGTTCCCAAGGAAAAATTTGTGGTAAAGCCTCATGTTGAACAAGCTTTTAATGCATCAAATCACCTTATTCAGGAGGTGGATCTTAATTTATCTACGCGCGAAATGCTTGATATGGCTAAAAGCATGACACTTCCAAAAGGAACCACGCTGCAAGGGCTGCTGGGTGATGCCGAATATCAGAAGCTGCAAGCATATTGCATCAACCAATTAAAAATGAAAAAGAAGAAATTTAAAAAATATAGTAGGTTAAAGCCTTTCTTTTTTTCATCGCTGCTCCTGGTAGAACAATTAGGAAAAACCGAAGGATATGAAAAGTATTTTTCATCGCAGGCATCGAAAGCAAAAATGACTGAATCGGGCCTCGAAACCATGCAGCAGCAAATGGCAGTGGTAGAAACGATTGCGCTTAAAGATCAGGCGCAAATGCTGGTTGGTTCGTTAGGTAGTGAAATGACCGAATTTAATCGTTTGCTCGAAAAGTATTTAAATGAGGATTTAAATTCAGTTCAGCAGCTTATTGAAGAAGAAACGGATGATATGGGCAGCTTTAACGAGAACTTTTTGATTAAGCGCAACGAAAATTGGATTCCGAAATTGGAAGCGTTTATGGCCAAAGAGAGTTGCTTTATCGCGGTGGGAGCAGCACATCTGCCCGGTGAACGCGGTGTTATTAATTTGCTTAAAAGCAAAGGATATACGGTGCGCCCGGTATTAAATTAAGATTACCAGTAACTAAAATTTTACTGGGTATGCATACAATCTTAATATAAAGTTTTCAATTTG
>CAZVHF010000266.1:0-2798 GCA_964627105.1 uncultured Chitinophaga sp. | reverse complement strand
TGGTTTGAATAGTAGCTTCGTTTGGAGTTTTTATCCACTTCCTGCAGGAGAAAAAAATCGACCGAATCGCGCATCGAAGCCATAAATTCTTTAATGCCACCTAAAAATTTCGCGTGCTGCTCTTCAGTTGGCCGTACCATTTTTCCACCATCGTTGAAAAAATCCATTTCGGCGCCTAATCCGGCATAGCCGATGTTCCAGATGAGGGCTGTAAACGTATCACCTTCGATTTTTCCAGCCTTCCCTTCTAAACTAAGCTTCTCCTCACTTTCGGGTTCGGGACGATAATCGGTGATGGTTGAAAACGCCAGTAAAGCGCCAAATGCAATAACGAAGAGCAGCGTCAGACGCAGCATCCATTTCAATGTAAAACGCATCATTCAATTCAATTAAGTCCCAAACCTACGAATTGAAATCGAAGCTTGCCGCATTCATTTTTTTCTATTTTTACGCATCCAACCCGAAGCATGTACCACACCGATTTCAATTGGCGAACAGGAAGCGATCAGCTCAAGATATACGGACAGGTTTGGCAGCCTATGCCCGGCAACGAAGTAAAAGCCGTGATTGCATTGGTACATGGCATGGGTGAACACAGTGGCCGATACCGTCGCCTTGCCGAATTCCTTACCCAAAAAGGCCTCGCAATTATCTCCTTCGATCAGCGCGGACATGGAAAATCGCAAGGAAAAAAAGGCCACATCACGCATTACAACCAACTGCTCGATGGCATCGACGAACTGCTCGAACGCACGCGGCTGCAGTTTAAAGACAAGCCTGTTTTATTGTATGGACACAGCATGGGTGGGAACCTCGTACTTAATTATGCACTCAAAAAGCCACATAAAGTAAAAGGCTTGATTGTTACCGGTCCCTTGTTGCGTCTGGCATTTGAGCCGCCTGTCATTAAGGTAAAACTCGCTTATTTAATGCGGAATTTATATCCGGCATTTACCTTGGCAACCAACCTCAACACCGATCACCTAAGTCGCGACAAAGACATTGTTAAGGCCTACACGAAGGATCGTTTGGTGCACGACCGCATCAGCTCTTCGTTTTTTATCAATACCTACGAAGCCGGATTATATGCCTTGCAGCATGCGAACGAACTAAAAGTTCCAACGTTGCTCATGCATGGAGGCGAAGACAAAATCACTTCGGCCGATGCCTCCGAAGAATTTGCGCGCAAGGCACGCGTTGTTTGCGACTTTGTGCGGTGGGATGGCTTGTACCACGAAATTCACAACGAGCCCGAAAAGGAAGCGGTACTGGATCAGGTAAGCGACTGGATTTTCAAACAGCTCGGTGCATGAAAGAATTGTTTTTGCGCGAAAACCGTTCGGCACTCATCCTTATTACCGTAGCTGCACTCGGCTATTTTGTCGACATCTACGATTTGATTCTGTTCAACGTCGTTAAAAAAGAAAGCCTGATTAGTTTGGGATTTGGCAGCGAAGCCGAGTTGAAAAAATACGGCATCGAATTGTTTAACTGGCAAATGGGCGGAATGCTCGTTGGTGGGGTTATTTGGGGAATTTTGGGCGATAAGAAAGGGCGACTCAAGGTGCTGTTTGGCTCTATTCTGATGTATTCGGCGGCGAATATTGCAAACGCTTTTGTAACCGACATCAATGCCTATGCGGCCATCCGTTTTATTGCTGGTGTTGGATTGGCCGGTGAGCTCGGTGCGGGTATCACGCTGGTTTCGGAAGTAATGAGTAAGGAAAATCGGGGCTATGGCACTATGATTATCGTAACATTTGGTGCGTTGGGTGCGGTGCTTGCTGCGTTGGTTGGAGGAGAAAGTCACTGGATTGCCGAACTTACCGGCAATGCCCTTCAGAACTGGCAAATAGCCTATATCATTGGAGGCGTGTTGGGTTTGATGTTACTGGCCTTGCGCATTGGCACACTCGAATCGGCGATGTACCGCAATCTGCATCACGAAAACGTGAAGCGCGGCGATTTTCTGGCTTTATTTAGAACTCCCGCAACATTTGGAAAATACCTCAAATGTATATTGATTGGTTTACCGGTATGGTATGCAGTAGGAATCCTAATTGCTTTGGCAGAAAACTTCGGTGGAACCTTATTGCAGGTAGAAGGAAAAGTAGTGAACGGGCAGGCTGTGATGTTTGCCTATCTGGGACTTTCGGCCGGTGATCTTCTGAGCGGATTGTTGAGTCAATGGATGAAAAGCCGTAAAAAAGTGGTGCTGTTGTACCTCGGATTTTCGGCCTTGGTAACCTGGATGTATTTTGGAACAACCGCAGGCCGAGGCACCGACTGGTTTTATTTTGTGTGTTTTCTGGTAGGCACCGGCACCGGATTCTGGGCATTGTTTGTAACGATTGCTGCAGAGCAATTCGGCACCAACATCCGCAGCACTGTAACCACTACGGTTCCGAATTTTGTTCGGGGCGCTGTTATACCCATAACCGCCGGATTCCGCGCACTCGAAACACAACTCGGCACTATGAATGCCGCTGTTGCCGTCGGAGCGATTTGCATTGGCTTATCGCTTTGGGCTATTCTAAGCGTGAAAGAAACCTTTGGCAAGGAGTTGAATTACGTGGAAGTGCTGTAGAACTTAAGAATCGGATTTCTTCAATAGGCAGAGAATTAGAAACCACTAAAAATCCGCCCGAAGTATTTACTCTACGACTCCCGCTGCATCAAGGCGGCAGCCATGTACACCAATTCGTTTTTATACCCCGCATCAAACTTAAGGGTATCGAGGTTCTGCAAAGCTTCGCGGTAAAACTGATCCATCATTTGCTCGGTTTCAAATCGAATGT
>CAZVHF010000265.1:0-2833 GCA_964627105.1 uncultured Chitinophaga sp. | reverse complement strand
TTACGGAGGCAGGAATGGAAGGTGCCTGCAAATCGTATCGTAAAATATTGCAGGTGGTTGCTGGCGGATTTACACGTTGCGAAATATAGAAATACCGACTATTGGGCGAAAACTCCCAGCTCCACACAAAATTGGGCAAAGGCAGGGCCACGGGATTGGATAACTCACCTGTGGCATTGTTAAACCTAAAAATGTTAGGTTGAAAAGGCACGGCGCGCGCTGCAGCCACAAAGGCACCGTCGGGCGATGCCTTGATGATGGAACGACTTACCTGCGCAGGAAACACACTGGAAAAGACAACCCCGGTTGGAGTTAGACTATACACACCAAAACCGGAGGAATCCTGGTTGACGATTATCCAAAAGTCGCGTCCATTGGCATGACGTACTGCACACAATCCTTCGGCGGAGGGGGCATAAACTCGTTGGTCGGCAAGCACCACATCGCCCAATCCATTATTGAGCCGCATGTCAACAGTAAAATATGAAAGTCCGCGCCCATTGGGCTGCACATCTATAGTAGATTGAACCGGTGGATTATCCCAGTCGATTTGATCCATGGTAAAAACGTAGTACACCGAATCTTGGCCCGGAGCCTCTACGATTACCGAGGATTGTTTGGCCGAATACCCTCCGCCTTCCAATCCCTGCATATTGTACATTACGGCATTGTTTCGGTTCCAGATATGTCCTTGCTCCTGCCCTATCGGGGCTTCATCTCCACCACCATTGGTATAAAAAAGTAAATTGCCAAATTCGTCGCAATACGATGAAGAGCCTTCAATGGTAAAAATCTGACTTCCATTTACATTGACCGGGGTTCCGCTGTTGAAATCGAGGCAACGGCCATCGCCAAAATGCCATACACTAGCCTGCCGCTGGGCCACTAAGTGCGAAAATGCCGTCAACATAAGCGCAATACCTAAAACGTGGGCTTTTGAAATAAAAAAGAGATTTTTAAGCATATCCTATTGTACAAAGGGTTAATAATATCATGATTTTAAACGGACATCAAATTTATTTTTTTTGAAATTACCGTTAAAACTATGCGACATTATCAATAGATGTTGGCAATTAATTTTTGAATCCAGCAAAAATATCCGCCATTCAAAATTCTCTATGACACATTTGTGTCAAAAAAACTATGCACCAATTTCGACCCCTAATTGGGGATTATATACTGCCTTAAAAATGCTTCTTTAGTTTATCTGTAATTCGTTTTTTTTAGCGAATTAGACTGATATTGCCAATTTTGTTCAGCACCGTTCCATCCAATTGCTTCAGATACACATTAAAAGCATACACGCCACTCGCTGCCTCCACTCCTTTGAATGTTCCATCCCAACACTGGCTAATGTCTTCGGTTTCAAACACCTTTTCGCCCCAGCGGTTGTGGATTACCAGCTTAAACTGCTCCACACAATCGCTAAACACGCAGAATGTTTCGTTGGCTTGAGGACCTTTTCCGTTGGGTGAAAATATGGTAGGAATAAATACTTCATTGCAAATTATATCCACTTCAATGCGCAGGGTGTCGGATTGCACACAACCCAACGAATCGGTTACCGTTACCGTATAAATGGTGTTCTCTGTCGGAAATGCAAAGGGAGCGGCACAATCTGTGCAACTCAAGCTTTCGGCTGGCGACCAACTATAGAACTCGCCTCCACTCGCACTTAACTGTACTGTATCGCCTAATGTTATAGTAGCCAAGACGGGCAGCGCCTCTAACGGTGGTGGATTGTACACGATTAGATTTGTAGTAATTACACTGTCGCAGCCATTAGCAGCTGTTAATGTGGTGGTAAATACGGTTGATGTGTTGTAAACCGTTCCCTCTTCGGTGGTGTAGGGCCCGCATGAAAACAATTGTTGCTGACCGGTTGAAGCGGTATTGATGGTCAAATTAAGCGTTACCACACTATCGCAGCCGCCTGCATTGGTAAAGGTAAATGGATACACTCCACTTTGCGTAAGAATGCTGCCATCGGGCGCAACATAGCTACTGCAGGCAGAAGCCTGAAGCGAGCTTCCATTCGAAGTACAACCACTTGCATAACATATCTGCACCAGGCCCGGTCCACCGTTCTCGTTTTGCGTTCCCAAACCAACGGTTGGATAGGCTGTAAGCAGTGGATCTGTTTCGTTGGCAGGCGTGCCGGGTTGGGCCGGAAAAGTCTGTGTGAGCGTTGAACCTGTTATGCCGGGGCATGTTAAACAAATGTAGCCACTACCGCCGCCGCCGGCGCTTCCTACCCCAAAACATCCGTCGTGGCTACTGCCACCACCGCCACCAAAATAGCCATCACCGCCACCACCGCCACCAGTGCGGTCGTTCTGTCCTCCTCCAAGATCTGTTGCTCCATCACCACCCTGAAGTGCAGATCCTGCAATGCCCGAAACCGGATTACCGCAAATTTCGTTGGCGCCCGGTCCTCCTCCTGCAGTCTGCGTGCCTCCAAAACCGTTAACGCTAAAACTATTGGTTGTTGTGGTATATTCGGCATTTAAGCCACCGCCAAACCCACCAGGACGATTAAGCGTTCCACCACCGCCACCACCGGCAATGGCATAGGTAACACCACCAATGCGAATTTCGCTGCGACCGCCACCCCCACCGCTGCCGCCCACTGCACCCAGTGGTGCACCTTCAATGCGGTTTCCACTACCTCCGTTGCCCCCATTGGGCCAACCGCCTGCTCCACCGGTTTGCTGATCGGCAGCCTGTCCGCCACCACCTACATAAATATCAATCACCTGACCGGGCGTAACAGGAACAACCGCCTCGGTAAAGCCGCCTCCGCCACCCCAGTTGTTAATGGCATCGGGGCCAC
>CAZVHF010000264.1:0-2855 GCA_964627105.1 uncultured Chitinophaga sp. | reverse complement strand
TTGCGCCAAGACCTACGGCCGCTCGTGCTGCAAACTCACCCACGGTTCCGGCGCCTATAATAACCACTTCGGTAGGCGGAACACCCGAAATGCCGCCAAGCATCATGCCTCTACCTCCATTGGTAGTGCTCATGTATTCGGAGGCTATCAAAATGGATGTATTTCCTGCAATCTCGCTCATGGCGCGCACAACAGGATAAATGCCCGAACGATCCTTGATGTAATCAAATGCCAGTCCGGTAATTTTTTTCGAAATGAGGTGGTTGAAGAAATTCTTTTGCTGGACTGTGAGCTGCAGCGCCGAAATCAAATTCTGCTTTGGCTTCATCATCTCAATTTCGTCGAACGTAGGCGGTGCTATTTTCAACACCAGATCGGCTTTATAAACCTGTTCGGTATTGTATGCAATCTGCGCTCCGGCCTCGCTGTAATCTTTATCCTGGTAATTGGAATGAACGCCCGCGCCCGTTTCTACAATTACGTTGTGACCATTGTTCACCAAAACAGCAACCGAATTCGGAACCAACGAAACACGGCGTTCTTGAAACGAGGTTTCTTTGGGAATTCCGATATGAAGATCTGCATTTTTACGAGCAATCTCAAGCATTTCTTCCTGAGGCATCATGGCGGCGGAGGCCAGTTTGGTTAGCGGATTATTCTCTGAAGTCATGGATGTAGCGATTCTGCATTAAAGATACATCAATTGCGCTTCCGTTCGGCTTCAATCTTAATTTGTTCTGCCACACGACTGATTTTCACCGAAACAAATTCTTCGGGCAGAGCTGAGCCTAATTTCTCGGGCCATTCGACGAAACACAGATCCCCACTTTCCAATAAATCAAACATACCACTTTCAAATGCTTCATCAAGCGAATTGAGTCGATACAAGTCGAAGTGCAACAAACGCTCATCCGCGCAAGTCCGATATTCGTGCACCAATCCAAAGGTAGGCGATTGTACAAGGTCCGAACTTCCGCAAGCCTCTACCAAGGAAGATATAAACGTTGTTTTTCCTGCCCCCATTTCGCCATAAAAACACAAAATAGTGTCGTTAGGAAATTCGTTTAAGAGATCTTTCGCAGCTGCAGCTAATGCATCTAAGCCTATATTCTCGAGAACAAACACAACAATTATATAAATTTTATTTCGCGAAATTACGTTCAATTGGGAATATTAAATCCCAAATTATTTTGATAGCCGAAATGTTTTGGCATTTTTCGAAATTTAGGATCAACTTAGCTCCTAGGTTATAAAAATTACTATTTTTCGAACTACATTGTTTATCAAACCTACCCCAAATTATGCATAGATTCATACTAAGAAAATGCTCCCCCTTAGTTATTTTCACAATAATCATCTGCTTAAGTGTGAATGCACAGCCCGGCATAGAATGGACAGCCACTTATGGCGGGTTATCTTATGATGATTTTCGAGCCATAGAGCCAACAAATGATGGTGGTTATATAACCGTAGGTCACTCCACTTCGTCGAATGGTGATGTAACTGGTCAAATTGGCGGCGGTGATGTATGGCTTGTAAAATTGGATTTTGCCGGCCACTTGATGTGGCAAAAGTGCCTGGGTGGATTTTCGCAGGATTTTGGTAACTATATTGAACAAACCAACGATGGCGGATATATCCTTGCTGGCTCAACAAATTCCAATGAAAGTGATGTTTCTGGTAATCAAGGTCAAGTTGATTTTTGGGTTGTTAAACTAGATGAAATCGGTGCTATTCAATGGCAAAAATGTTTGGGGGGAACTTCCACCGAAAGTGCTTGGTCATGCAGGCAAACAAGTGATGGGGGGTATATTGTTGGGGGGCAAACCTACTCTAATGACGGCAATGTTTCTGGCAATCATGGTAATTCAGACTGCTGGCTTGTTAAGCTGAATCCAAACGGACAAATTCAATGGAGCAAAACTTTAGGTGGAACATTGGATGAATTTCTGAGTGACGTAAAGATCTGCTCAGATGGAGGATTTATAATTGCCGCAAGCAGTAATTCTAATGATGGAGATGTTAGTGATAATAAGGGTGAAACAGATGCATGGATAGTTAAATTATCGAATTCAGGGGAGGTATTATGGGAAAAATCGTTTGGTGGATCTGGGTCGGATGGTGCGGTCTCTGTAGATTTACTTGAAGATGGAGGATTTATTGTTGCTGCATTTACCGCCTCAAACGATGGAGATGTGAGTGGTAATAATGGTCAAGCCGACAACTGGATTATAAAACTAGATGCAACGGGCGCTGCAATCTGGAAAACCTGCATTGGAGGTTCGCTTGATGATGCTCCTAGCTCAATTATTCAAACGCAGGATGGCGGTTATGTATTTGCAGGGAGAACTAATTCTGACGACGGAGACATAGACACTGCTTATGGCGAAGAAGATTGGTTTGTTGCAAAATTGAATGTCTCGGGCTCCATCGAATGGACCCAAAGTTTTGGGGGCAGTGGACTGGAATATGTAACAGATATTTACCAAACCAATGATTACGGATTGGTTATTGCCGGCTATACGGCATCCCTTGATGGCAATATACCACAAAATCAAGGATATGTTGATGCCTGGATTATCAAATTGGCCAACATAATGAGTTTTGCCCCTGTTAATTCAACAACTTCGTTCCATATTTACCCAAACCCTGCCAATGATTTTATTACTGTTCATACACTTTCTGGTGCATACTTAAACGAACCATTAACACTATACAACCAATTCGGTCAACCCCTAGCAAGAGGATTAATACAACAAACAGAGAATACGCTCGCTATTGATGCGCTGCCTGCTGGAATTTACTTACTTAGGATCGACAGTCATAAATCTCAAAGCGCGGTATTTATCAAGCAA
>CAZVHF010000263.1:0-2868 GCA_964627105.1 uncultured Chitinophaga sp. | reverse complement strand
ATCCAAAGAATTAAATGCATTATTGGGTATTGATGCCAGTTTTGAATGAGGCCAATGGTCTTCCTGCTTGGATGCATTTGATTTATAGCTCGTTGAATACTAAAGATATAACTTTTGTAATCTCTGATGACGGCAGTTCTGATGGATTAAGCGAAAAACTAAAGGAACACATTAAAATTCCGAGGTATGTCTTGTTGGGCGATGGCATTAACCGTGGACCAGGTGCAGCCTTTTCGCATGGTTTCGAATTTATTCTGAATACCGGCAAGTCTGGCGACATCGTAATAACACTCGAAGCCGATGGAACAGCCGATTTAGCGAGTTTGCCCCCCATGTTGAATGCACTCAAAACCTATGATGTAGCATTAGCCTCGGTATACATGAACGGTGGAAGATTTACCAAAACAGGTTGGATGCGTCTGCTCTTATCCAATCTGGCTAATGCACTTACTCGTATTTTTTTAAATCTTCCTTTCCGAACACTTACTTCGTTTTACCGCGCATACCGTTTCGAAGCACTGCAGCATCTGAAAGATGTTTTTCCAAATCTGATTACCGAAAAGGGTTTTATTTGTCAGGTCGAATTACTTTTCAAATGCAGGAAAACCAAATTATCGATAACCGAAATCCCTACAATAGTTTTTTCCGACCGCCGCATTGGACCATCGAAAATGAAGGTTATGCGAACAATTTTGGAACATTTGCGCTTTGTTATTAAAACAAAATTTGGTAGATGAATACATCCATTCGATTAAAATCAGCGGCTTTGCGAGATGCTGAAACCATAGCAAATCTTGCAGAAATTACGTGGTATGCGCATTATCCGCCGATTATTGGAGTGGACCAGGTGCGTTATATGTTGGATAAAATGTACCATATTGATGTACTTTGCGGGCATATATCGAATGGACCTCAGGAGTTTTATTTAATTCTTGATGACGGTGAACCTACTGGATTTATTGCAGTTGAGATGAAGTTGCCAGACGAGTTGTTTCTGCAGAAATTGTATGTTTTGCCACAGATGCATCGAAGGGGATTTGGAGCGGGTGCATTGAATCAAATAATTGAGCACTATCCGCACGCTACAAGTATGCGGCTTCAGGTTAATCGCCAGAATATAACGGCAATCAATTTTTATTTCAAGAGGGGATTTACCATTGAGCGTGCAGCCGATTTCGATATTGGCAATGGTTATTTCATGAATGATTTCATAATGGTTAAGCAATTTCGTTAGTATCGTGTTTTAGTTTTCAACACGAGTACTGCAGGAAACAGAAAAAATTATCTTGCGACCATGTTAAGTTATCAGGGAGCTTTGCTTGAAAAGCTCATCATTCATTTTGTTGGCAATCCTTCGAACGAAGAAGCCCTTCAGCTGGCAGCCCAGCCTATCGAAATTCGCGACGAGCACCACGAATTGCTTACGCGATTTTTAATGCACGCTTTCAAAACCGAAGGGTTTTATCATTTTAATCTTTCGGGCAACACCGTTTACGATGCGTGTAAGTCGATTTTTGAAAATTCAGATTCGTTGGTTGAAGCTTCAACACAAATTGCCCAACATCTTTATGATGTAAGTACGCACCCCAAGATCCTTCCAGGCGATTTATTTGTTGCACGTTTGAGTCAGGTAAACCTGCACAATGAGTTGCACGATGCCATCGTAATTCTTAAGGCCGAAACCGAAGACGATTTTATGCAGGTAGAGTGGGAGGGTGCTACTTCGGATGCTGTTTTGTCGAAAGGCTATCGGCTCGATAGAGTAGATAAAGCCTGCTTAATATTTTCGTGCGACTCGCTCGAAGGCTATAAGGTACTTGTGGTTGATAAAACGAACGGCAATGCTGCTGAGGCGCAATATTGGACCGATGCATTCCTTGATTTGGAAGCGGCAGAAGATAGCTATCATTTTACGCAGCAATACATGAACTTAACCAAGCAGTTTGTGCGCGAACAATTACCCGAGGAGTTTCAGGTAATTCCATCCGAACAAATTGCGATGTTGAACCGCGGCTCCAAGTTCTTTAAAGAAAACGAGCGTTTTCAGATGAACGAGTTTGCCGAACAGGTAATGCAGGCTCCGGAAGTAGTCGAATCGTTTCGCAAATTTGCTGAAAGTAATATCGAAGCACAAGACGATCACAGCATCACAGAAGCATTCGACATCAATCAGCAGGCTGTAAAGAAGCATCTCGGGATGTTTCGTAGCGTATTAAAGCTCGACAAAAACTTTCATATCTACATACACGGCAACCGCAATATGATTGAACGCGGCTTCGACGATGAGAAAAACCTGAATTATTATAAGGTGTATTTCAGCAACGAAAGCACAAATTAATTTGCTCAAATACCTCTCAACTTAATTGGCCCATATTTAAGCCTTTTAGGTTACGTATTTAACTATAACTGTGTACTCAGCGTAAGAATTTGTGTACAGTTTCCTCGCCAAGCGCTTTTAGCTTTATCAAATATAAACCGCGGGCAATACCGTCGAGATTGATAAGTTCGCTACCCAATTGCACATTGTCGAAACGGCTGCGCTGAATAAGCTGACCTCCTGCACTTAAAACTTCTACGTCAAGATCTGTAGGTTTTTGAAGTGCGTAATTGATACGCACTTGCCCGTTATCGAGCAATTGAACGCCCGAATTCAAAGCACCAGTAACAAGCAAAACTTCGCCTGGCGTAACGGCCAAGGTTTGTGTCGTATCGCAGAGGTAACAAACGTTAGAACCTTCCAATCGAACATTGTAGAATCCGGTTTGGCTATAGGTGTGCATTGGATTTACTTCTGTCGAAGTACTGCCATCACCAAATTCCAGATAAAATTCTCGGCATTTTCGCTTTGATTTTCAAATTCGACACTGT
>CAZVHF010000262.1:0-2870 GCA_964627105.1 uncultured Chitinophaga sp. | reverse complement strand
GCCATTTTCTCAAAAACGCGCATGCCCGGTGCTGTTTTGCGTGTATCGAGCAGTGTGCAGTTGGTGTGCGAAATAAGGTCGGCCATGGCGCGTGTTTGCGTAGCAATGCCACTCATGCGCTGCATGCAGTTGAGCACAAGGCGCTCGGCAGCGAGGATAGAACGCGCCGAACCTGAAACTGTAAACGCTACATCGCCCGGTTTTACGATGGCGCCATCGTTTAATAAGGGCTCAAATACCAGCGAGGCATCTAAGCGCGTAAATAAAATTTGCGCAGCCGAAATGCCCGAAATAACCCCCTGTTGCTTTACCAGCAATCGTGCTTTTTTGGTGGCCGATTCGGGAATGCAGGCTAAACTGGTATGGTCGCCACCATCAATATCTTCGTGAATGGCAAGTTGCACCAATTCGTCGATTAAAGCCTGTTCATGCAAGTTGAACAAAGGAAGTTCAGGATTCGTTTTCAATGCTGAGTTGTTGTATAAAAGACTGATTACCAATCTTTCGTATAAGGAAATAAACTCTAAAATGTTGCGCCGTGGTGCTGGTATACGTCCCAATTCCGTAGGGATTAGCTGTATTTCCGTTTGATTTCGATTTGAGCACAAAACTGCGGGGCGGATGTTTAAGGAAGAAACCACGCAACACTTGTTCGGCCTGCGCGCGACTGTACATTTCCTGTTTACCGATTACGGTAAGGTCGATGGTATTTCCAAAGTGTTTCGAAAGTTCACGCGCATTTCCTTGTCGCAAAGCTGATGAAACCTCACCGGTTATATCGCTCAGGTGCAGACTAAAACTGAAAATAAACGCCAGAATTAACTTCATGAAAGTGCGCCGTAGGCAACAAAAATAAAGCCATTAAACGATTTTAGGTCATTTATCTTTTAACGAAAACAACAAAAAGATGATAATGGCCAAGCAACTCAAACCTTGGCATTACGTAATTTTCAACGTCGAGTGCCTTAAGTGCAATTAGGCAGGGTAAATATTAGCGATTGCAGAAGTTGCGAGAGATACCACCTTGGGCATTGGGGAAGGTATTACCATCGGTATTCTCCAAATCCTCGCCACACAATTCGTTCAAACTAAGTGTATCTTTCACGCCAAGAGAATCGGTAACTTCGGTGAAGCAATTGGCGCATTCTTCTTCTTTTTTGCAGGATGCAGCGCCGAGGATTGCAGCAAATAGAATAATTGGGAAGATATTTTTCATCATTCGTGAGATTAATTCTGTTGGTGAAATTAGTCGAATTTTCGATTTACGCAAAGCTTCGAACCAGATCAATTTCCAATTGTTTCTCGCACTTGATATTGGTTGCGATCGGCACTATTTCGAGATATGAGCTCACCTAGAAATCCTGCTAGAAATAGTTGTGTTCCAATTAACATCATAAGTAAACCGAAAAAGAAAATTGGTCGCTCGGTCATGCGGTAGGCCTGATGAAAAATTTTGGCGTATGTTAAATAGAGTGCAATTACGAATCCTATCGAGAAGCTTATTGTTCCAAGCAGACCAAATAAATGCATCGGACGTTTGCCGAATTTGGATACGAATGTTATGCTTAACAAATCCAGAAATCCGTTAACGAATCGCTCCCAGCCAAACTTTGTGGTGCCGTATTTACGTGCCTGATGCTGCACTACCTTTTCGCCGATTTTCTTAAAGCCTGCCCATTTAGCCAAAACCGGTATGTAACGGTGCATTTCGCCATACACTTCGATGTTTTTCACCACATCGCTTCGGTAAGCCTTTAGTCCACAATTGAAATCGTGCAAATAAATGCCGCTCATCTTTCGCGCCGCCCAATTGAACAATTTCGTTGGCAATGTCTTGGTAATCGGGTCAAATCGTTTTTGCTTCCAGCCCGAAATCAGGTCATATTTTTCTTCTGTAATGAGTCGGTATAACTCCGGAATTTCGTCGGGACTATCCTGCAAATCGGCGTCCATGGTAATAACAACCTTGCCTTTTGTGGCAGCAAATCCAACATTCAACGCACCCGATTTTCCGTAATTGCGTCGAAAACGTATTCCCCTGAACTGGGGCATACGAGTATGAATTTCATCAATCACCTCCCAACTTCGATCGGTGCTGCCATCATCCACAAAAATCACCTCGTATTGAAAGCCATTGGCCTGCATAACACGATCTATCCAAACCGATAACTCAGGAAGCGATTCTTCCTCATTATACAAGGGAACTACAACTGAAATATCGAGCATTACTGGGTGTCTTTATCGAAGGAGTTTTCGGGATCCTTACGCAGAAAAATAGATGCAACAAGGCTAATTAGCAAACCAGATATCCCATATTGAAAGATCGGACTGTATCCATAAGCCCATGGATTTGAGCCCTCCTGAAGTTGATCCATCAATTTTTCGATTTGTTCGTCGGGCATGCCGCTCGTTTCCATCATCTCCTGGGTTTGAATAAGGTATTCGTCGATAAATGATTTATCGATTACCAATACCAACAAAAGCATAAATGCACCATACAATAATCCGGCGGCAAGCGATGATATGGCGCCTATTCGTACACCTTCACCATAACTTAACCAGCCATTGAGGAAATTTTCGCGAAAATCGCGAATAACCCATACGAGCCCTGCAATGAAAAGCGAACCGGCTAAAATTGTAAATACAAATGAAATGTATAAACCGGCCAAATATTGAATGGTTTGCACACCGATAAGCATGAGCCCAAGATAAACTCCGTAGCGCGAAGCTGCTTGCAGAAAAGGATTAGGACGTGCCTGTTCTTTTGCTTCCATAATTTTGTTATTAAGCGACAAAGATAATCGGGTATTTCAAAGCGACGAACTTTCGGACATTATTTGCGGCAACCACACGAATGCCCTTGAAAACAA
>CAZVHF010000261.1:0-2911 GCA_964627105.1 uncultured Chitinophaga sp. | reverse complement strand
GGTAAAGTTTAGTAATAATGGTCCCTGAACCGGTGGTCCCACAAATAAGAAAATCCTTATCGCCATCCCCATCTATATCGCCAATAGCAATATCTGAATCTCTTGCACCTTCGATTGCTGATGAATTATTTATACTAAATATACCATTGCCATTATTCGTGTATAAAATTGTAGTTATTTGTCCTGAGCTATTCTGACCGCAGTTAATAAGATCTAAATCTCCATCATTTTCCATGTCAATAAACCTTACAGCACCCCATTTTAGGTTGGTGAAAATTGAATTTGCTTGTGCTGTAAAGACTCCAGAGCCATTATTTAAATAAAGTTTAGTCACCGGCAACCCTGTGATATTTTGTCCAGTTACAATAATATCAATGTCACCATCACCGTCTACATCACCAACATCATTATTTCCTCCCATCATAGTTTCAAAGTTATTACCCGCAGCCAGCGCGAATATCCCCAATCCGTTGTTTAAATAGAAATCTGAACTGTTTGATGCAGTTGGTTGGCCTGTAATAAATACATCTAAATCACCATCGTTATCAGCATCAAAAAAATTTACATCACCATCAAAAACATCTTGAAACGGATCGCTCGTCGATGGTGAAAAATTACCACTTCCATCATTCAGAAATAAAGTAGTTAAAATAGGCCCTCCTTTACCAGTAATGAGAACATCCTTATCGCCATCATTATCAACATCAGCAAAAGCCATAGCTCCAACATCCGCGTCTTGAAATGTCTGTGTTGTGTCTTGTTGAAAATTGATGGATTGTGTAAATCCTATTGTCGATGCTAACAAGCATGTTAAGATCAAGTAAGTTTTTTTCATGTTGTATTTTTTTAAGTTGTTTGTTCAATAATGTTTGCTAACGTTTTGCTTGCAGGCGAAGCGGGGAATTTTCACCGAGATGCCTAACAAAACTCAAATTTATAAATTTACGACTATGTTTCAAAGAATTCGGAAGCCCCCGTTTTGCTTGCAAGCTGTTACCGGCTTGCATTCTGTCAGTCACGTTGTTTCTCATTGGCCGTTGTATGTGATTTTTAGCATTTCCCAACCATAACGCTTGTTAGCTATTGCCATACAGTCAATAAAAGCAATTCTTGTTTTTAGAAAGCTATATTTTTCATTTGCCATATAGTCAGAGTATTTTTTCTGGCTTATAAGTTCTGATAAAATGATTCTTACTTTTTTACCGCCAATCTCTTTTATTAACTGTGTAAAGTTTGCTTCAAGGGATAGTCCTTTTCCGAAATTTTCTAAATGATATTCAATGTCTCGGTCGTTCAGTAGTCCTTGTATTACTAATGACCAAATTAAATTTCGAGCATATCGAACAAAGAAATATTTATTAGTCTTTTCACTGCGGCTTAATATTTCGTTCACTACCGCATTGATTCGAGATTGAACTTTATATGCCAGTATTATTTTTCTTGTGTCTGATTTTAGAAATTCAGTCTTAAATGTTTTTTCATATAAGGTGTCCGTTTCAAAAACCTTTCCTATTTCTGATATTTTGTCGATTTCTCCTTGTACGGCAAGAAAAGTCTGTGCAAGCTTTCTAATTTTTATTTCCTTATGATGAGTAATTTCCAATTCTTCTAAATCAGAGTCTCTTAAATTAGCGAAGGCGTTTTCTTGCCTTTCATAGTAAATGCCATCTTTTTTGAATTTGTCGAAAAATTCAAGCTGTATCAAGTCGTTAGCCCTTAGATTCCATGATTCAACAGGATTTTGTTTGTTGTTGGAAATTGTCACTTGTGTTACAAATTCCTGAGAACAATTTGTAATTATTTTGCCGATTACTTCTATCTCTTTCAGTCTGTTTTCAAATTCTTGATAGTTTGGATGTTTTTGAAGTTCTTCAATAAACCTTGAAAGAGTTGTTATTGTCTGCGCCCCATTTAAAACTCTTGGCTCGACAATTTTACTATTTCCGTTTTCATCTTCTAGTTTTTCAGCAAATAAAGTCACTCCATTATGGTGAAAGGTGAAATACTCAGGGCTTATCTTTTTATTTACTACAATGTCCTTTAATGCCTTTTTAATTGCTTGATTTGTTGCTAAGTCTGAATCTAAACCTGCTCTGATATTTTTTTCAAATAGCCTTTGTTTCATGTCAACGAACATTTTGTAAAGGTCATATAAACTAATAAGTCCTAAGTGCAACTTTTCGTGGCCCGAAGCCTGTTTCACTGATTGTGCCTTGAATGAAATTTCATATTGAAAAGTCTTCTTAGTTCTTGAAGTCTGGTTTATCTTTTTGGTTTCGTTAGAGATATATTGGATTGTAAGTGTTATTTCATTGTTGTTGAAATAGCTGTCTATAAAATGCTTTTTCGATTCAAGTTCTTCTCTAAAACTTTCTAGAACTTTGCTTCCTTCTGCTTTTTCAGGTTCACCGTTAAATACAAAACAGATGTATACTTTATTAATTAGGTCTTTGTATTCTTGAAGGTCAAGTTTAAGTCGTGGAATTACTGAATTTATTTGTGAATCCGTATATGGATTACCAAATATTCTTTCAATTCCATCTTTTATAAGTCTTTTATACGTCTCCTTGAATAGTTCATGGTTGTCGCTCCACTTGAATTGATACAAATATAAATTTTTGGATTCTTTGTCAATATAATATCCGTCAATACCGTAGTCATTGTTTCCAAACGCACAGTAGTCTATAATAGATTCAATTGGTTTTTCAAACTTGTCTGAAATGAAAAGAGGTGCAAAGTAGTCTTCCTTTAGTCCACCATGTTTTGATTTCAATTGTGTATAGGTTTCTGTCAACTTGTCTTGTGTTATAGCCATGTTTTTGATTTTTGATTGTTGTTTTTTTTTGATTGTCGTTTTTTATGCTTGCCGGTAACGTTTTGGCGATTTGCGAAACACGGCTTCGACAAATGT
>CAZVHF010000260.1:0-2926 GCA_964627105.1 uncultured Chitinophaga sp. | reverse complement strand
ATGGATCAGTGGTTGCCGGATGGGCAATAGCAACAGGAGTAACAGTAATGGAACCAGCTGCTGAATTTGAAGTTAAATTCAACGTTGCAGGAGTGTAGCGCAAGGTTGTGCCGATAGGGAAAGTAAAGCTGGATGCCGAAGCCGGATATAATTTTTTAACACCAGCGTCAGAAACTACTCCGTTCAATCGAATCATGCTACCTGCATTGAGGCTTCCGGTAACTGTTGCAGTTGTTCCCAACGTCAACAGGTAATTGTTCAGATACAAAATGCCGCTGTTGAAATTCAAAATGCCATTGATGTTTAATGCTGATGTAGCCTCAACTCCGGCGGCATTGGCCACCCTGAAGTTCTGGAATGAACCCAAGCCCGAGCCTCCCAGCAATTGAGCACTTGTTCCGCCCATCACAAAGAAGCCAGCTGCCGCGCTACTTACATTTACATCGTTGCTCACATTTCCGGCAACGGTCAGGGTATTTGTTCCAAGCGAAACATTGCCACTTTGTAGGGTTAATGCCCCGTTCACGCGCACATTGGTGGCCGTGTTTAAGTCTACAATTCCCGATGGAGCGGTATTCTGCACAACTAGGTTTGCGAAATTGGTAAGATTTCCTGCCACACCCGAAATGCTCTGATTGGCTGAGTTTCCATTCAAATAGGTAATTTGATTAATGTTGCCCGATTGAAATCCACCCGTATTAATAGCCGCAGTTGCATTTGAATTCTGGTTAATGAGTGCGCCACCAATTGAGACATTAAATCCGTTGGCTTTGAATATCGAATTGCCACCAATGGTTAAATCGTTTAAGATCGTTGTTGCGTTCGTATTGTTGTTGAGCGTTTTGGAAGTAATCGTTCCATCAACAGTTAGGTTCCAAAATGGCGCTGAACTGGTCATGTCGAATACTGTGGCCGAAGCTGTATTGCTTGTTCCGATACGCACTTCTCCGCCCGAAATCGTACTGGTTTCTGGAGTCAAATACACATCACCGTATGCACCCGCTGCATTGGCTAAGCCTGCCCGATCAATAATTAACAAGGCATTACCGCTCATGGCAAAGCTGGAACCTGGATTTAATATCTCAAATTTGCCTCTGAACGAATTAAAACTACCCGCAGCATCCGGATTTTTACCGCGTACCAAAACCGTACTATTGCCGCTCTGCAAATAATTCAACGATCCGATTACGGAGAATACACTGCGGCGAATTTGTCCGTTTACGTTTAGTACTCCATTGTTCTGAACTTTAATTGATGGCGCACCCGTACTGGCATATTCCAAATCGTTGTGCTGGTTGTTGGAGGCATCGCCCACATTCACCGTTCCATCAATAATTTCGAGCTCACCCGCTACAATTACATCTGATCCGCCGGTATTGCTCATGCAGGCATTTACAACCGCCGATGGATGGTTCACGCTTAAACGACCAGTTTCAGGAATCAGGAATGTGCTGTTTGCAGCCGAATTGATGGTAATGCTGCTTCCTTTCGAGAAGCGGAAGGTTCCGTTTTGTATGTTCAACCAATTGTTCTCCGTAGCGTCCAGTGTTCCGGAAATATCGCAATTAACTACCAGCGATGAATTCGTTCCTTTATTGATACTGAGGCCATAAAAATCGGTATAAGCAGATGCATTGGTACCGGTAATATTGGCCGCTGTAGTGCCCAGCATTTGAACGGCCACATCGCTGCTGTTATTCAAATCGAGGGTTCCGTTATTGGTTAAATTGCCGTAAAGCTTTAAGGTGTGCAATGCGGTTCCACTTGCAGCAGAGTTCAATTCCGCGCCAGCTGCCACAATTAAATTCCCGTTCACCAATACCTCCTGATTAAATGTCGCAGGAAACGAGAGCGTACCGCCGTTCAAGGCAAGGTTTCCATTTATCGTTAAAATACGTGGAGATACATCGCTTAGATTTACTTGCGCTGTTACTGTAGATCCACCAACGGTGAGATTCTCATAAATGGTTAAATCTCGGTCGGGGAATGTAATGGTATTGGTGCCCGAAGGACTTAGCATCAAATTTCTATACGTATTGATGTTCATCGAGGTTGGGGCTGCTGTTACGTTTGGCAGCGTAAAACCTCCTGATGTGGTGTAATATTCTGTTGTTCCACCTGTTTGGGTAAAGAACAATCCAAAGTCGCCCGCAGGGAATTCAGCATTCCCTCCCGAACCAGCAATGCGCACTTTACCAGCACCTCCCGCAGTAGCGTATGGAAGCGCACCAAAGTTGTTTCCGGTTGTAGCTCCTAAGTCGAGCGTAGAACCCGCATCAACGATTAAGGAGCCCGAAATGGTGTTGTTGCTCGGAACTGTTACGGTATGAAACGCCGTGGTACCATTGCCGATAAATACCGGTGAATTTCCCGATGGAATGGTGCTAGAAGGTACACCATTGTGCGTAGCCACAATATCGTTCGACCAAGTGCTTGGCGTATTCCACGAACCGTTAGCGCGACTGTAGTATGGCGTTACAATGCCAAATGCAGCAGGATTACCAGCCGTAAAGTCTCCGTTGAGGTTACTGAAGCTATTGAATGAAATGTTATTCGTTGCCTCATCCACCGCATTCACATTGTTGATGGTGGTGTAGGAAATAGTCTGAAAATTATAATATGCCGGAATATACGTGGTGTTATCGGCTAAATTTCCATAGTTAAATGTAAAGTTGAGCGAATTGGCCGGAATGCCATTAAAGCCTGTTGAATTAATGCGCCAGTATAGCTCAAAGCAATTCGGATCGGTTACGTAAAGCTGGCGTGCAGCAACCGGACGAATGTCGAGCGTTCCCCAACTTGTAGGTGCTGAAGTAAAGTTTAATGTAGCCGGTGTGTAATTGCCCGGTGTACCGAATGGGAATACGAACGATGTAGCACCGGTTCCGAATGTTTTACTGATACCTCGGTCGGAAAGGAATCCGTT
>CAZVHF010000259.1:0-2955 GCA_964627105.1 uncultured Chitinophaga sp. | reverse complement strand
TTCCCCTGCGCGGTCTCGACTCCTTGCGGATAGCCGCTGTAGCGATAGATGGTAGCGTAAACAATACATTCCAGAAAACGCTTAATCAATATGCCTTGGTAAAAGGTTTCGCGGTCGACAAAGACCAACTTGGTGCCCAGCAAAACAGCCTGGTCGAAAAATTGAAGCCTTACAACGTGGTCATTGTTTCGGTGCACAATCCGAAGAATTCGATGAACAAAAGTGCCGGAATTAACGCTGCCGTTAGTCAGTTTATAGCTTCGCTCAACAAACGTACACGCGTAATCCTGTGTCATTTCGCCAATCCCTATGCACTCGAGAAACTCGGCGATGCAGCTATTCCGAAAGGCCTGATTCAGGCATTTGAAGACAACAAGAACAGCCAGGACTTAACAGCACAACTCATTTTCGGAGGCATCAAAGCCAATGGTCAGTTGCCGGTGAATGTGGGCAAATATAAATTCGGAAACGGTCTCCAAACGGCCGATGCTTCCCGCTTAAAATTTACCATCCCCGAAGAAGTGGGCATACGTTCCTCTGATTTGGCACGTGTAGACTCGATTGCACGCCATGCCATCCGTCAAAAAGCTACGCCCGGCTGCCAGTTGCTGATTGCCAAAGACGGCAAGGTGTTTTACAACAAAACCTTTGGCTTCCATACCTATGCGCCTACGCATCCGGTCGAGGAAACCGATTTGTACGACATTGCATCCATCACCAAAGTAGCTGCATCAACGGTTTCAATTATGAAACTGGTTGATGAGGGCTTTATCAATGTGGATAAAACCGTTGGCGATTACATACCGGCGATGAACATGACCAACAAAGGGCAATTGCGTTTGCGCGATTTGTTGGCACATCAGGCCGGATTGCCCGCATGGATTCCATTTTACACCAAAACTGTTTCGAGCGAAGCCAAACGCCGCAAGTATTACCGCAGCGAACGATCAGATTCGTTTCCTTTGCAGGTTGCTGAGAGTCTTTATTTACGCTACGATTATCCCGATTCGATGCTGATGCAACTGGCTGCCTGCGAAATTACCACGCGCAATCCCGACTATAAATACAGCGACCTGGGTTATTATTTTTTCAAATACATCATCGAAAAACACAAGCAACAAAGCCTCGCTCAATACACGCACGAAACATTTTATGGTCCGCTGGGCATGGCGCGTACTACGTTCAATCCGCTCACCAAATTTGAACGCGATGAGATAATTCCCACCGAGAACGACAAGCTGTTCCGCAAGCAATTGGTTCACGGGTATGTGCACGATCAGGGAGCGGCCATGATGGGCGGTGTAGGCGGTCATGCGGGCTTATTTTCTACCGCCACCGATCTGGCTGCATTGATGCAAATGATTTTAAATTACGGAACCTATGGCGGCGACCGCTACCTAAGCGAGGCCGTGATCAAGGAATTTACCCGTTGCCAGTTTTGCGAAAACGACAACCGCCGCGGATTGGGATTTGATAAACCCGAAATGAATTACAGCAAAACCGGCCCTACCTGCAAATGCGTAAGTTCATTGAGTTTTGGCCATACCGGTTTTACGGGCACCATTGCCTGGGCCGATCCCGATAAAAAATTGATTTACATTTTTTTAAGCAACCGCGTTTATCCCGATGCGGAGAACAAGAAAATCAATACGCTGGCTACGCGGGTGGAGATTCAGGAAGCGATTTATAGTTTGTTGTAGCATTTAGCAGATATGCTGAAGTAATCGACTTAATTGTTCTGTCCTAGTCAAGATGCAACCTCGTCAAGAGGAGCAACCAAATTCGCCCTGTAATGATGGCGTTCTGCTTTTCGTAATGGTTTTGTAATGAGCATTAAGCCAGTTTTACGTTTTGGTCAAGCAATTCTACATTGAAATTTATCTTAGCGTTAAGTGCTTTAAACACTTTTATTATTGTTTCAAATCTTGCATCTGTTAAACTGTTTTCAAGCTTCGAAATTTGAGCTTTTTGAACACCTACAAGTCTTCCAAGTTCTTCTTGTGTCAAGTTACGTTTTAATCGCGCTTGTCTTATAGCTTCTCCAAGTAAGTCAAGTCGTAACTCGTTCTCAAAAGCATCTCGCTTTGGTGTGCCGGGTTTACCGATATATTTGTCAGTAATCTCGTCTAAGCTGAAAGTTGTTAATCCTTGCTTTTTCATTTTTTCTTGTCTTTAAGTTCAAAATACTTTTTTCTTAAGCGTTCTGCCTTGTCCAAATCACCTTGTGGAGTTTTATCTGTTTTCTTTATCAGTCCGTGAGTTGATATTACAACTATGTTGGTATTCTCCGATTTGTCCCAAAACGCAAAAAGTCTGTAATGTTTTTTATTAAACAGCGTTCTAAACTCCCAAACTTCTTCAGTCAACTTCTTGAAAAGCTCTTTATCGTTTGAAAATCGTGCTTTTGTGATGTTGTAAATAATTTTATCTCTAATCTTCTCGTCGAGGTTGTTAAGGAACTCCAACGCTTCTTCCAAAAACTCAACGTTAAATTTTGGTGTCTGCACTCGTTGAACATTTCTGTAAAGATAAATGTTTCTTTATTAGGAAACGTTTTTTCTGCGGATTTGTTATTCAAAAATTTTGCGCCAACTCTTTTTACAAAATGATCTCACGCTTTTTCAATAGCTCCACAATCTCAAAACACGCCGCTTCAGGATACCCGCATTGCCAACTCACACGAACATCTGGATAGAGAGGCTCCTCATAATGCGAATGGATGCCCGTAAAATCGCCAATCTCGCCCCTGCGCGCCCTTTGATACAAGCCTTTGGGGTCGCGTTGTTCACAAACAGATAAGGGCGTATCGATGTAAATTTCAATGAAGCGTTCCGAGCCTATTTTACTTCGCACAAAATCTCTGTCGCGGCGATAAGGCGAAACAAATGCCGCAAGCACCAGCAATCCCGCATTGAGCATCAATAAACTCAATTCGGCAACCCTGCGCACATTTTC
>CAZVHF010000258.1:0-2962 GCA_964627105.1 uncultured Chitinophaga sp. | reverse complement strand
CTGAAATATTTGTTTTCGAATCGAATTACAAGTATGCCAAGGTTAAACCAATATACACGTCAGAAGGCGAGGCGCTTTCACTATTAAAGAACGACTCCGTTCGACTTGTAATTATGAGCCGGAGTCTGAATGATGCCGAGAAACTTTATTTCAAGGACAAACAGCGCATCCCAAAAGAAACACACATTGCATTCGACGGACTGGCATTTATAAGCAACCGCGCGAACAACGACACTACCTTGAGTTTTACCGAAGTGCAGAACCTGATTGGCGGTAAAATTAAAACCTGGGGCGCATTGAATAATGGACAAGAAAACAGCGACAGCGTGCGTATTGTTTTTGACTCGCCCAAAAGTGGAAATGCCCGCTACTTGAAAGAACTATTCAACCTGAACGATCTACCGCCCAATTGTTACGCCGCATCCAATAATGAAGCCGTACTCGCCTATGTCGAGAAAAACAAGAACGCCATTGGGATTATAAGTTCGGGTCTAATTGCCGATGCCGACGATTCTCTTTCGCAGTCGTTTCTTAAACGAGTAAATGTTTTGGGAATTTCGGCCAAAGATGATCCGCAGGGATTAAAAGGCTTTGTACAACCTTATCAGGAATATATCTCAGACGGAAGCTATCCGTTTACCCGCGACATATATATTGTAAACTGTGAAATTGGCACACGTCTTGGGACGGGCTTTTCGTCGTTTGTAGCAAGCGATAAAGGCCAGCGAATCATTTTAAAATCAGGACTTTTACCGGCGGTGATGCCGGTTCGTTTTATTGAAGTATCGAATGAATTTTAGCAACACAAACACCATGAATCGTATTTTTTTATGTGCACTTGCATTGGGTCTGGGCATGCAGGCTCAAAGCCAGACATTGAACGACGCCAAAGTATTAACCTTAAACGAACAACACGAAGCTGCATCGGCCATGTTCCTGCAACTGGTTGCCAAGTTTCCGATGAAAGGTGATTATTGGTATTATTTCGGCGACAATTTGCTGCATGCAGAAAATACCGATTCGGCCCAAGTGCTTTTTACACGTGGTGTACAGGAAGAACCATCGAACCCGCTCAACTATATTGGATTGGGGAAGATTTATAAAAGCAATGGTAAGCAAACGGATGCGAATGCGGCATTCGCCAAAGCATTGACTTTAGGTGCCGATAAAAATGCCGAAGTGATGATTCGGATTGCCGAAGCACACATCACCATGGACCCGAAAAATTTGCCCGAAGCCTTTAAATTACTGCAAGCTGCAGAAAAACTTCAGCCCAAAAATCCAGAAGTTCAGATTTTACAAGGCGATGCGTTCCTCGAAAATAACGACGGAACATCGGCTATCAAATACTACGAAAAAGCCAAGTCACTCGATTCAAAATCGCCGGCTGCAACCTTACGTTTAGGCCAACTTTGGGTGCGCGCCCGCAATTATCAGGGTAAAGATGGCGATAAAGGCGCACTGGAATACTACCGCGAAGCCATCGAATTGAGTCCAAATTTTGCTCCTGCTTACCGCGAACTTGGCGACTTGTATGCATTAGCCCAACGCTTTGATGATGCGAAAGAAAACTATGCGAAATACCTGCAATTATCAAAGGGTAATTTAACGGCAAAGCGCCGCTACGCAGCCTTCATGTACAAAACAAAAGACTACAAAGGTGCTTTACAGCAACTCGAAGAAATAGCAGCAGTTGATACAGGCTACAACATCAATAACCGATTGGCAGCCTATTGCTACTACGAAACCAAGGTGTACGATAAAGGATTAGGTTCTATCGAAAAATTCTTTGCCAAACAGCCCGAAAACAAATTATTGTCGTCTGATTTTGAGTACTACGGCAAATTGCTGTCTGCATCGGGTAAAGACTCACTCGCAATTGTAAAACTCAGCGAAGCCATTGCCAAAGACAGCAGCAACGTGGACTTGTATTCAGATGTCGCGGCGATTTACGCCAAGCAGAAAAAACATCCCGAAGCCATTGCGATGTATCAGAAAAAAATGGATTCAGGAAAGGCTATTACCAATGATTACTTTCGCATGGGACAATCTTTGTTTCAGACACAGCAATATGGGAAAGCCGATACGGCATTTGCCAAAGTAACCGAGTCGCAACCGAAGCTCATGACAGGCCATGTTTGGCGAGCAAAAGCCAATGCCAACCTCGACCCCGATTCAAAACAAGGCCTTGCAAAACCCTATTACGAAAAAGTGGTCGAACTTGGCGAGGTTGACTCGACCTCCAAAGTGAAATACAAGAAAGAATTAACCGAAGCATACCGCTATCTTGGAGCTTATTATTTCCTTGTTTCGGCCGACAAACCAACGGCCATTGGGTATTGGGAAAAAGTACTTGCAATTGTTCCCGACGATAAGCAAGCCAAACAGGTTCTCGACGATTTAAAGAAAAAGTAATTGCTGATAGGCTTTTGGTTAAAATATTTTTCAGGAATAATTTGTATTTGAGGAATATTGACCTATATTTGCAGCCCTTAAAACACAACAAACAACAATTCAAAAATGCTCATTATCCCTGTAAAAGAAGGCGAATCAATCGAAAAAGCCCTGAAAAAATTCAAGCGTAAGGTAGAAAAGACAGGTCTTATTAAGGAGTTACGTGATCGTCAGAAGTTCACAAAACCTTCGGTAGAACGTCGCGAAGAAATTAAGCGCGCCATTTACAGCAACCAGTTTCGCAATCCACAGGAATCGTAAAGATTTCAGTCTAAACCATATTTAAGCCATCCAAATCGGGTGGCTTTTTTTATGCTTTATTCCGATTACTTAATTCTTTTTAGGTGTAGCTCTCTGGGAGGCGAAATAATTAAAGGCACTTTCTCAACGTGCACGGAACTGGTGTCGAGCCCAAATGCCTTTTCCTCAGATAAGCTGATGTTCTTTAATAGGAAGTAAATATCGAGGATAATCTTCTCGTAAAAAGGCAAATCGTTTTCGTTCGATA
>CAZVHF010000257.1:0-2982 GCA_964627105.1 uncultured Chitinophaga sp. | reverse complement strand
TTTTTACCAGCGCGGATATCGACCGGAACCGAAAGTCGGCTGTTAAGTACTTTCATTGCATTGCTAAGAACCGGCGAACTCAACACCACAGCCGGTTTGTGTGCCGGTGTTTGTTTCGACACACGGGCCGCACTTTCTATATCGCGCACCGAAAGTTCTTCAGAAATAATCTGATGATACAATGCGAGTTGTGTAGATGGATCATCGATGTTGATGAGAGCACGAGCGTGCCCCATCGTGATTTTTCGGGCACGGATGCCAATTTGAATCTCGGGCGGAAGTTTAAGCAGACGCAAGTAATTGGCCACAGTACTGCGTTTCTTGGCAACTTTAGCCGATACCTCTTCCTGTGTGAGTTTTAACTCTTCGCACATACGCTGGTAGGCCAAGGCAATTTCGATGGCATCGAGCTCTTCACGTTGAATATTCTCTACCAGCGCCATTTCGAGCATAGCCTGGTCGTTGGCGATGCGGATATAGGCAGGAATTTCAGTCAATCCGGCCAACTGCGAGGCACGGAAACGCCTTTCGCCACTAATAAGCTGAAACTTATCGTAGCCCATTTTGCGTACGGTAACAGGCTGAATAAGGCCCATTTCGCGGATGGATTCTGAAAGCTCACGAAGGGCTTCTTCTTCGAAAAAACTGCGAGGCTGAAAAGGATTGGCTTCGATTTGCGCGATCTGCAAGACCGAAATGGAACCCACAGCAGCGGTTTCAGACACACCGGTATTGCGTCCGGTAATGTCGGTTTCTGGATTGGAGAGCAGTGCCCCTAATCCACGCCCCAGTGCGTTGCGTTTTGTGTTGATTGACATTCCGCTTAGTTGTAACTGGTGCTAATATCGTCGATTATCTTCTCGGTGAGCGGAATGCGCGTGAGTTCGTTCTTCTGCAGCACTTCGCGCGCCAAATTGAGGTAATTGATGGCTCCACTTGATGCGGCATCGTGCATAATTACCGAAACACCAAAGCTCGGCGCTTCGCCCAAACGGGTATTGCGTTGAATAATGGTATCGAATACCATTTGCTGAAAATGCGTTTTCACTTCCTCCACAACCTGATTGGCAAGACGCAAACGGCTGTCGTACATGGTAAGTAGAATGCCTTCGATTTCGAGGTCGGGGTTAAGTCGCGATTGAACAATTTTTATGGTATTAAGCAATTTCCCCAATCCTTCTAAAGCGTAGTATTCGCATTGCACCGGAATAACCACCGAATCGGCAGCGGTGAGCGAGTTTACGGTGATGAGACCAAGCGATGGTGAACAATCGATGATGATGAACTCGTATTGGTCGCGGATTTTTGCGATGGCATTGCGCATCATGTGTTCGCGATTGGGCATGTTAATCATCTCGATTTCGGCTCCAACCAAATCAATATGTGCCGGAATAATATCCAGATTGGGCGTAGTTGTATTGAGTATGATATCGCGCGGTTCGGCCTCGTTTATGATACACTCGTAAATGCTGGTGCGTATATTTCTCGGATCGAGTCCGATACCGGAAGTGGCGTTTGCCTGCGGATCGGCATCTATCAAAAGGGTTTTATGTTCCAGTATGGCTAAACTTGCAGCAAGATTTACAGCGGTGGTGGTCTTCCCTACTCCACCTTTCTGGTTTGCAATGGCAATTACTTTTGTCATGGGTTCCGTGCGGAATTAAAAATTGTTCGACATGAACTGTTTGTTGCAAATATACGGAAGGCCACGGGGTCGATTTCCCAAAAATCATCAACAAAAACCCGTTGGTAAGTTCTAAAAATGTTAATAACCCGCAGCACGGATTACAAACGAACGGTATTGATTTTTGGTATTCACTACTTAAAAAAAACTGCCGATACGGTTGCTATTCCCACAAACAAAATCAACCACAAAACCACCTTTCGAAACTGTTCTTCGGAGATCCTATTCAAAATGAGTTTTCCGATATAACTACCTAGTGCACTCACGACTGCAAGCCAAAGTATAATACTCAACTCAACAGATTTGAAATATCCTTCGAAAAAATAAACTCCTGTTCGACTTAAATCAACGCCCAAATCAATCAATGCCGAGGTCGAAACAAATGCTTCCTTACCCAGGGCAAAAGAAGAAAGCGCCAAACCGCGAATAGCACCGCCTGTACCCAATAGCCCGGCAGCGAAACCCGATGTTAATCCGCCCCAAACCAAACTGCTTTTGTTGGGTTTCAACATCACATCGTTTCGAATTAAAAAGACCGCGCTTAAAGCAATTAAAAACACGCCGAGAAAAATCTCCAGACTTTTAGCATCAATGCGTGTACTCAACAATGCTCCAATTAATACCGATATAACCGAAGCCGTTCCCAAATACATAACAATCTGCTTGGAAATACCGCGGTGAAACAGAACCACTTTGCTCAAGTTACTCGTAATATGAAACAAACCGGTAACAGCCAATGCAACATGAAACTCGAAGAAAAAGCCGGCAATCGGTACAAAAAATAAGGACGAACCAAAACCACCTACCGTACCCAGAATTTCGGCTACGAGCGCCAAAAACAGGAACAAACTCAGTTCGGCAACATCCATTTCGTGTGCTTAGAACGAATGTCCCATTTTATCGCGCTTGGTAGCGAGGTATTTGGCGTTGTGCGGATTGGGAGGAATCACCAGCGGTACATTTTCCACGATTTCCAAACCATAGCCAATTAATCCGGCACGCTTGGTCGGATTGTTGGTCATCAAACGCAAATGCGAAACACCTTGGTCGCGAATAATTTGGGCTCCAATTCCGTAATCGCGTTCATCCATTTTAAAACCCAGTTTCAGGTTGGCTTCTACAGTATCGAAGCCCTCTTCTTGCAGTTTATAAGCTTTCAACTTATTCAACAAACCAATTCCACGCCCTTCCTGATTCATATAAACAATCATTCCTTTGCCCTCCTGCTGAATTTTTTCCATAGCAGCATGGAGTTGCGGACCGCATTCGCAGCGGCATGAACCAAAAATATCGCCGGT
>CAZVHF010000256.1:0-2995 GCA_964627105.1 uncultured Chitinophaga sp. | reverse complement strand
GCATTTTCTGTAATTCAGGGATTGCATATTACCGATTGGCATCCGGGTATATTTGCATCGATTCGCTGGTTTGCTCTGCTTACATCTTTTATTTATTTGATAAAAAGAAAGTCGCTTACAATGTGGATTTTATTATTCATGGCACTTGGCGTCGAAACCGGCTATGATTTTCCGCAAGTGGCCGAATCTATGAAAGTGTTAAGCGATATTTTTCTTCGCCTCATTAAAACCATAATTGCACCGCTCTTATTTGCTACACTGGTTGTTGGTATTGCCGGACATTCGAGTTTAAAGCAAGTAGGGCGAATGGGCTTAAAGGCTATCGTTTATTTTGAGGTGGTGACCACCGTAGCCCTTTTCATTGGATTGGCGGCTATTAATTTGAGTAAGGCGGGTGTGGGCACTGAGTTTAGTGCGAGCGACAAGGATCAAAAAAAAGCAGGCATCTTGCTTGAACAGAAGCAAAGTCACGATGTTGTACTCGATATTTTCCCTGAAAACATAGCCAAATCTATCGCTACTAATCAAATTCTGCAGATTGTGGTATTCAGCATTCTGTTCGGCATAGGACTGGCCATGATTAAAAATGAGGAGAAAAAGCGCCCGATGCTCGATTTTGCCGAAAGCCTTTCGGAAGTGATGTTCAAATTCACCGATATTGTAATGTATTTTGCGCCACTTGCAGTGGGAGGTGCCATTGCCTATTCGGTAGCCACAATGGGAATCGGAAACCTAAAAAATCTCTTGTTGCTCGTCTTAACCTTATATGCAGCCTTGGTTGCGTTCATCGTGTTGGTACTTGTCCCGATTGGATTAATCGTACGACTGCCGTTCAAACAATTCATCCAAACTGTTTCAGAGCCGCTTTCAATTGCGTTTTCAACAGCTAGCTCGGAAGCTGCCTTGCCCAAGGCGATGGAAAACCTCGAAAAAATGGGTATACCGCGTAAAGTGGTTGCCTTTGTTTTGCCAACGGGATACAGTTTTAACCTCGACGGAACAACCTTGTACCTCTCGCTTGCTTCGGTATTTGTGGCACAAACTTGTGGCGTAGATTTAAGTCTCAGCCAGCAAATTCAAATGTGCCTCATTTTGATGCTCACCTCCAAAGGAGTTGCGGGGATTCGTGGCGCGTCATTTTTGATTCTAGTAAGCACCGTTGCGTCGCTGGGTTTAGAACCCGAAAAAGCCTTTGCTATACTTGCCATTGATGCCGTGATGGACATGGGCCGAACAACGGTGAATGTTTTAGGTAACTGTTTGGCAACTTACGTAGTGGCTAAATGGGAAGGCGAAATTTAAGCTGGATGTATAAGAAAAGCAGAATTTGAATTGGTACAAATGAAGAAGGATTGTACCTTGCAACACCAATTTTAAACGATGAAGAAATTAATTACCACTTGTGTTTTTACCACATTACTAAGTTCTTTTGGTTTCGGCCAGAGTCATAAATGCGGATCTATGGATGTTTATCAACGCCGCATGCTCGATCCTGAGTTTGTAGCGCGTCGCGAAGCTATCGCTGAGCATACGCGTCATTACGAGCAGTTTTCAGCACATCAGGAAAGCCAGCGTGTAGTGTATACCATTCCGGTTGTATTTCATGTTGTATTCGCAAACAATACAGAAAATATTAGTGACGCACAGTTGATTTCACAAATCGACGTGTTAAACGAAGACTTTCGTAAGTTAAATGGAAATTTTAGTAGTACGCCATCTGTATTTCAGGGTGTTGCTTCTGATATGGAGTTTGAGTTTTGTCTTGCTTCTATTGATCCAAATGGAAATCCAACCAGCGGAATAACGCGAACACAAACTACTGTTTCTTCATTCGATACCGATGATGCAGTGAAGTTCAACAGTTCGGGAGGTAAAAATGCATGGCCTGCAAATCAATACCTGAATATCTGGGTTGCAGATTTAGGAGGAGGATTATTGGGTTATGCCCAATTTCCGGGTGATGCAGCGAGCACAGATGGTGTAGTGTTAAATTACATTACGGTTGGTCGCCCCCCTGCAAATCCGTTTAATAACGATTTTAACCTTGGACGCACCGCAACGCACGAAATCGGTCATTGGATGAATTTATACCACATTTGGGGGAATGAAAATTCGGGATGCGGAAATCAACCCGGTTCTGCCGGAACGGATGAAGTTTCAGACACACCCGTTCAAGACGACGCAACAAGTGGTTGCCCGAATTGGCCGCAGGTTTCATGCAACAATGGCCCCAATGGCGATATGATTACAAATTATATGGACTATATGGATGATGCCTGCGCGACCATGTTTACCAACGGACAAAAAACTCGGGCACGTGCTGTTTTTGCTCCCGGTGGGCCGCGGAATGCCATTCTATCTTCTCAAGCGTGTTCATCAACACCACCACCACCTCCAACCAACACGTGTTTAGATACACTTCGATTTCCATTGCCAGGAACCGAGGTCGTTTATGAAGATAATTTAGGCGGATACATTTGTGGAACTAATCAATATGCTGATTCAGCAAAAGCCGATTTATTTTCAGCTGTAGCTCCTTTCACAAAAGTTAAGGGTGGTATGTTCAAATTTTCGGTGGCTGAGGCCAACGGCTTGAACAATTATCAAGTAACGTTTAGATTGTATGATGATAATGGAGCGAATGGTCTTCCTGGTACAGTGCTAGCAACTGCAACGGTTCCATTGTCAACAATCATTTCTAATGTTGCTGCGAATGTCTATACATCAGTGCAATTCGCTAATCCGGTTACAGTATCCGGTAATTTATACCTCGGATATGTTGTTAATCCAGCATCGGGAGTTGTTTTATCACTTTATTCAACAGAAGATGCTACCAGCGGAGCAAATACAGCATTCGAGCAATTTGCAGACGGAGTTTGGCATTCCTTCGAAGAAACACCAGCTAGTTGGGGAATAGCCGTAACACAAACCATCAGTGCGATTATGCAAAGCACCAGTATTCCCGCGACACCACAAATTACAAACAATGGAGGTG
>CAZVHF010000255.1:0-3012 GCA_964627105.1 uncultured Chitinophaga sp. | reverse complement strand
TTTATGCTTGAGCCGCCTGTGGTTGTGGGTGCAAACCAATACGACATGGAGTATCAGGCAACAGTAACCACAGATGTTGAATACCTAGGCAATGAAGAAATTCGCGATCTAATCATTGGATCGGGCATTACAGTAACCCTTCAATCGAACAAAACATTTAACCGTAATCTAGACCTCGCTGGCGATTTGAATTTAGGAACCAATACCCTAACAGCACGCGGGAAAGCTACCAATCCTTCCTTCTCGGGAAGCATTAACTTAACAGGTGGTGGAACACGTTTAATAACCGGTGCAGCAGGATCTCGCTTCAACATCACCGGACTGGGAGCTAACGAACCATTGGCATACACCAAAACATTCTCAACATTTGGAGGAACATCGCTTAATTTTGACTCCAATGTATTGGTACGTATAGGTGACGGAGCTGTTGATTTTGGAACGGGCAACCCGGTTACCATTAATGGGGTATTGCAAGTATTGTTAGGTGGCTCGGTGGGCCAATCGCTTAATTCATGCTTCTATGGCACCAATTCAACATTGCGATTCGCTAACACGGTTGATTATCAAGTAGGGACTACCGACAAAACATGGGCAAGCGGTGCTATTAACTCTGGACTTCCAGGCATTCCATGGAATGTTGAAGTTAGTGACGGAGGCACCGATCTCACCTTGAATGATACGCGTGCACTACGTGGAAATTTAACCATTACCAGCGGTACTTTCACATTAAGTACAACCTATACCGGCTCGTTTAATATTGGCGGCAACTGGACACGTTCGGGTGCAACGAGTGCTTTTAACAATGCCTTCAACAAGAAAGTGGTATTCGATCGCCAAATTGCAGGCGACCAAACCATTACCACCTCTACAGGAGTATTGGGCGAACGTTTCTACGACCTTGAAGTTTCGCCATTTGGTGGCAACGTAACACTCGGCGCCTCTACTGCGCTTGAGGTATTCAATAACTTAAACTTCGTAAGCGGAAAACTCAACCTGTCGGGCAACGCTCTTGCTGTGGGAACAGCATCTGCAAATGGATCGATTACCAATGGAAATGCGTCGGCCTACATCATTACTGCCGGTGGGACTGTGAAGCAGTTTACCAATACCAACACGGCTTTTGCATATCCTGTTGGGGATGTTACGAGCTATTCACCCATGTTGGTAACTTTGGATAATGGAGCTCAGGCTGGTGCTTCCATTACCGTTTCGGTAACCCCGGTGGCACATCCAAATGCCATTGGTACAAATGCCGCTACCGAATATATTAAACGATTCTGGAGCGTTATTCCTAATGGTTTAACGGTTAATCCGATTTATGATGTTGAATACCGCTATGCCGATGTTGACATTCAGGGATCAGAAGCCATTTTACGTCCGGTTAAGTATAGCACGGCTACAGCTACGCCGGGTTGGATTGGATCTCCCGGTTCGGGGGCCAATGCCATCGATGGAACCACAGCAAATTTCGACTCTGGCCTCAACCGATTCACTTGGGAAAACTTAACCACGTTTTCTGATTTTAGTGCCGCTGGCAATGGGGCTCCGCTTCCTATCGAACTACTTAGTTTCGATGCTCAGCCAGTTGGAAATACGGTACTTGTTAATTGGACTACCGCTTCTGAAATCAACAACGATTACTTCACTATTGAGCGCTCGAGCGATGCTTTAAGCTATACTGCTATCGGAACTGTTGACGGAGCTGGAAACTCCAACAGCAGCCGTAGCTACCAGTTTACAGATTCACAACCATTGCAAGGCATATCATACTACCGTTTGCGTCAAACCGATTTTAATGGTACCACCGAAGTGTTTGATCCGGCAGTGGTGAACTTCAATGCCAGCACCTCTCAAGGCGTGAGCATGTTCCCGAATCCAGCGGTTGATTATGCGCACGTAATGCTGCAATCTGAAGCCAGTGGCAATGGAACCATTCGCATTACCGATTTAAGCGGACGTGTGGTGTTTGAGCAAAATGTGAGCATGAAAACAGGCGTGCAGCCATTTACACTCGAAACCCGAAGCCTATCTATGGGCACCTATCTGGTAAGTGTTTCTATGGCCGACGGCAGAATCTATACGCTTCCTTTGGTGAAGAATTAATACAAAAGGCCCCGATACTTTCGGGGCTTTTTTGTATCCTAACACCATAAAACCGAAATTTATCTATATATTTTTCGATTTAAATCTAATTTTATATATATAATTTTCGGTTTTAATCTAAATTTATCTATATATTTTTCGGTTTCAATAAAAGTAATGCTATCTTTGACCCATGATTGTCAGAGAGATAATAGCCATAATGGCCAGCTTACCAAAGAGAGGGAAAGCCATTATCTTAACCGGTCCACGACAGGTTGGAAAAACTACCGTGCTTAAGACTCAATTTGACCAGAATGCCAATGTGCTTTGGCTCGACGGCGACGATGCTACCATCCGACAGCGCTTGGCTAATGCAGGCACTTCATTTTTGAAATCGCTGGTTGCCAACCACCCCATTGTAGTGATTGATGAAGCCCAGCGCATTCAGGATATAGGGTTAATCGGCAAACAACTGATTGACCAAATTCCGGGCATCGAATTGTACATTACCGGTTCATCGGCACTTGAAATTTCGGGCATGACCAGCGAATCCATGACCGGGAGAAAATGGTCGCTTCAACTATATCCACTCAGTTTTCGGGAAATGGTAAGCCATCACGGACTTATTGATGAAATGTCGCTTGTACGAAAGCGCCTAATATTTGGGTATTATCCAGAAATTGTTGTAGAGAGTGGATATGAAGAACGCAGGCTTAAAGAACTCAGCGAAAGCTACCTATACAAGGACATCTATTCCATTGAGAAAATTCAGAAGTCAGATAAATTTGAGCGTCTTCTAAAACTCTTGGCATATCAGATCGGACAACAGGTTTCATACAACGAGCTTGCAGTTTCGGCGGGACTCGATGTTTCTACGGTTGAGCGGTACATCGACATGCTGGAAAAGGCCTTTGTGGTGTTTCGTGTGCC
>CAZVHF010000254.1:0-3019 GCA_964627105.1 uncultured Chitinophaga sp. | reverse complement strand
CTAACGGGTGCCGAAGCAGCGATACCCTCCGTGTGGAAGTAGATATACGATGCAATGAACCATTCATCCCCACCATATTTTCGCCCAATGGCAATGGCCCTCAAGCCAACGAAACATTCTGTGTGTTCAGCGATTGTGTGGAACAATTTAAATTAGTCATCCACAACCGCTGGGGTGAGCGAGTATTTGAAACAGAGGATATTACCCAATGTTGGGACGGGATTTTTAAGGAAAAGGAAGCCGTTACCGGTGTGTATTCATTTAATTTATACCTTCGACAAATCGACGGATCGGTAGTTAATAAAACTGGAACCATTACCTTAGTCAGATAACGCATGAAAAACAATTTTTACCTAAGTATTGCTTTTGTTATAGCAGCCTTTAGCATCAATGCACAGGACATTCACTTCTCAAATCCGGTACAATGGGATTGGGAAAAGGCGTTAAGTAATGGGTGTATAAACTGCATTATCGATTATCTTGATCAAGCTTTGATTTTTGATAATTTTTTAATGATGGTGTTAAACCCGGATTATTCATAAGGAATGAATTGAACTAGTTTTGAGCGCTTTATGCCAATTGCAATTTAAAATAGACCAGAGGTATTTTTGGATTTTACTATGGTTAATGTCGACTTAGCCAAATAGTTCAGAACGAAATTGGCATTAGTTTAATCCCAGATAAATAGTAGAAATGAAATGCGCTATTGCTTTGTTATTAGGCTTTCGGGTCTCATCTGGGTTAAGCCCTGGTTGTTCACTAGTTATGCGTTACAAAAAAAATAACGCTAACTTTAAATTGATAAAAAAAAATAACTTTGACAAAATAATTAAATAGGCAAGCGGAAATCTAAAATAGATTAAGCAATACATCAAATTTACTGAAATGAAAAAACTACCGTACCTTTTCTTGACTCTTTTATTAATGAGCTGTACTCGCACATTGCAACAGGCATCTTATGCTTCCAAACATGCCCATATGGGAATGTCAATTTCAGAATTCAAATCTAAAGTTGGGAAAAATGCAATTATAGAAGTAATGGAATCAGGATATACTGTATATAGATTGTACGATTTTGGCACTATAAAAGATATTGCTCAAGGAGCATCTCCTAAAGATACCACTTATTTTTATTTTGACTCAAATGAAAAGCTTTATTTGATTGACAGTGGTGTGTTTAAAAAAACAAATATTAAAAAGTAGTGAAGCAAAGCCGTGCAAAACGTCTATTTATTTGTCAGGATTTTATCTGACAGAAGGGGACAATTTCACTTGGTCATTTTGTGGGTTAAAGATGGATGATCAACCATTTTTTCTTGTTCGAATTTTTGCTATCCAAAAAGGGGAGCCTACAGCATGTTCAAAGGCATAGAGGCAGCAAGTGGAGCATATGCTTATAATCTGTACTTAAAGTAATTAGATGGGACAGTGATTTCAAAAATTGATATAATTCAACTATTACGATAATTACATAAAAAGCGCTGTTCGGTTGATAAATTTAATGAGGAATCTGCTCAGTTTGAAAGGGTATTTGTAAAGTCTCGCCAGTTGTGTGTTCTGGGATGAAATCGCTAGTGCAATTCCATTACCTTTGCTGCAATGTCGGGAATTTATATCCACATTCCGTTTTGTCGCAGGGCCTGCAATTACTGCGATTTTCATTTCAGCACTTCATTGCGTTACAAGAGCGATTTTGTTTCTGCTTTATTGAGCGAAATAAATTTACGCAGAGATGAATTAGATGCAACGCCGCAAACGCTTTATTTCGGCGGAGGTACCCCATCGCAGTTGGATGAAAAGGATCTTGAACAAATTTTCAATTCAATTTATAATGCCTTTCCCAATAGTTCATGGACTGAAATTTCTTTCGAAGCAAATCCCGAGGACTTGAATTCCGCGTATTTGCAACAATTAAAATCGCTTGGCATAAACCGACTGAGTATTGGAGTGCAGAGCTTCGACGAGAATTTATTGCAGTACATGAACCGCGCACATTCCAAAAAACAAGCAGTTCGATGCATCGAACAAGCTTATGCAGCCGGATTTGAGCACATTTCCATCGATTTGATCTATGGTATTCCAGGCCTTGGCAAAGAACTTTGGAATGAGGAATTACACTTAATTGAGCAGTTGCCGGTGAATCATTTATCGTCTTATGCTCTAACTATTGAGCAGGGCACGCCGCTTGCCAAATCGATTCGTCTCGGGAAATCGATAAATCCCGACGATTACGATGCCGACGAACATTTTGAGCTTTTAAAACAATGGAGCGTTTCGGCCGGATGGGAACATTACGAAGTTTCGAATTTGTGTAAATACGGAAATCGGGCAAAGCACAACAGTTCGTATTGGAGCGGTGCAGCATACCTGGGATTGGGGCCGGCTGCACATTCTTTTGGCGGAATGACGCGCCGCATCAATGTAGCCAATAACGCAAAGTATATACGCTCGTTACTAGATGGACACGATGCGCCACATGTCAAAGAACAGCTGAGTTTACGCGATCGTTTCAATGAAATTATTTTAACCGGCATTCGCACCTTGAACGGAATCGATGCGCTGGAGCTTGAGAAAATAAGTCAAGTGCAATGCGCAAAAATCATTCAAAAAGCCTTAGCCGAATCTCATAAATTCGACATTGTTGCCCCTTATTCTGCCATTAAGTTAATAAAGGAATTTTGGTTTAAAGCAGACGGAATAGCTTCTGATTTAATGGTATTGGAGGATGATTGGTGATATTTAAGTTAAGATCGATTTAATCCAACAAATCGTATTGTAAACAGATTTTAATAATATAACAATCAGACAATCTATTTGTTAAATGCTCAAAAAAATAGAAATAAAATTCACTATCCAGTAAGTAAGGTCTTTTGTACTGTCTGATTAAACCTGTTTTATGAAAATAAATAGGGATCTATTTTACGCCACATTTCATTTTCGTATTCCTCCAATATGTCATTCAGTTCCGGAATTGCGGCACCTTGGGCACCTGGAAGAAGCCCACGCGACAAATCAAGCT
>CAZVHF010000253.1:0-3023 GCA_964627105.1 uncultured Chitinophaga sp. | reverse complement strand
GACCACTATCAGAAGTCCTGACACAATTCTATAAGCATGCCATTGGTACTTTTAGGATGCAGGAAGCAAATCAATTTGTTATCGGCTCCTCGTTTCGGTATGGGATTAACAAACGTAAAGCCGGCTTCAGTAAGCCTATTAATTTCTGCATAAATATCATCGACGGCAATCGCTACGTGGTGAAATCCCTCACCTTTTTTATCTATGAATTTCGCAATGGTTCCATCCGGATCGGTACTCAGCAGTAATTCAATCTTATTCGGACCTAGCGTGTAAAAAATCGTTTCTACCTTTTCACTTTCTACCTTTTCGCGCTTATATGGCGCCGCACCTAAAAGCAATTCAAATAAGCGTGCCGATGCAGTTCCATCTTTTACGGCAATGCCGAGATGCTCAATTTTATTCATGCGGCAAATTAACGAAGGCCAATGATATTCGATACATTTGAAAAGTGGATTTATTGAAATTTACTTCCAGAGGAATTTATTGCCCGGTGGCCGATGTATACCTCGATCCATGGAAGCCTGTTCAGAAGGCCTTGATTACGCATGCCCATAGCGACCACGCACGGAGTGGTTCGCGGGAGTATTTGGCACATGCTGATTCGGAGGCTTTGCTGCGTTTACGTCTCGGGAAAAATATTTTGCTTCAAACCGTTCGATATGGCGAAGCAATTCTAATCAATGGAGTTCGATTCTCATTTCATCCTGCCGGTCATATACTTGGATCGGCCCAGATACGCGTCGAATACAAAGGTGAGGTATGGGTTTTTTCGGGCGATTATAAGCTTGAGCACGATGGATTTTCTGCCGGTTTTGAACCAGTACAATGCCATACGTTTATCAGTGAATCTACATTCGGATTGCCAGTTTACCGGTGGAAACCACAGGTTGAGGTTTTTTCTGAAATGAATTCATGGTGGGCTCAAAATGCAAGAGAAGGCATCTGTTCGGTTGTGGTAGCCTATTCGTTAGGTAAAGCGCAACGCATAATAAAGAATCTCGATCAATCGATCGGAAAAGTGTATGCACATCCTTCTATTTATGCGATGCACCAGACCATGCGCGAAAATGGATTTCACCTTCCCGGCGACTATCTATTCGACAGAAATCAAAAAAAAGAGGAATACAAGAGCAGTTTGTTATTGATACCACCAGCTGCCGATGGTGGCGAATGGATAAATAAACTCGGCGATTTTGACCAGGCATTTGCTTCTGGATGGATGCAAATTAGAGGGGCAAGGCGGCGCAGTAATGCATCGAAAGGATTTGTTTTGTCGGACCATGCTGATTGGGATGGATTGAATGCGGCTGTTAAATTAACCGAAGCAGAACGTGTCATTGTTACGCATGGTTACACCTCAGCTTTTGCCAAATGGTTATGCGATAATGGGCTAAAGGCTGAAGTTGCTAAGACCGATTATTCTAGCGAAGCGTGATTTTGTAAATAAATGTTGCAACATATAGTGTGATCACATATATTTGCAACATGCGATTAGAAGAAGAAATTAAGCAGGAAAAGTTTAGAAGCGTTTATCAGAAAGCAGGAATAAACCTGATTTACACTGTGAGTATGATGCAAAACAAGCATTTGAAGATGCTTAAAAAATTTGGACTTACCATTCCTCAGTTTAATATACTTCGCATTTTGCGCGGCCAACATCCGAATTCCACAACTGTTAATGATTTAATTGACCGCATGTTGGATAAATCGAGCAATGCCTCGCGCATTGTCGACAAGTTAAAGCTGAAGAAATTAGTCGATCGCAAAATCGATGATAAAGACCGCCGCAGTGTTCGCGTAACCATAACAAATACAGGTCTTGAGTTATTATCAGTGATTGATGCACTCGAAAACGAATTTTATTTTGGGCAGGATTGTCTAACAGAGGATGAAGCAATTCAATTAAATGAATTACTGGATCGCGGTCGCGAAAAGTTATTAATGAAGTAAACACTTAAAATCAATATAAATCATGAACAAACTTTCATTCATTGCAGCCATTTCTGCTGCAGTAATTTTAGCCTCTTGCGGAGGTAATGCAGTTAAAACCGAAGATGCTCAGGCAGCTGCACAATCATCAGACAGTGCCCGTGTTTTTGCTTTAGACAGTGCTTCATCTAAAGTTGAGTGGTTAGCTAAAAAGGTTACTGGTCAGCACAATGGAACATTGGCCATTAAATCGGGCGAATTAAAAACAGAAGCCGGAAAAATTACTTCAGGTCGTTTTGTAGTAAACATGCCTTCAATTAAAGTACTCGATTTGACGGATGCAGAAATGAATGCCAAATTAACGGGTCACCTAAATTCAGAAGATTTCTTTTCAACTTCTAAATTCCCGGAAGGAACCTTTGAGTTGGTTTCTGCAGAGCCTATAGCTAATGCAGCCGCAGGTTCTCCAAACTATACCATTAAAGGTAATTTGACGCTTAAAGGCATAAGTAAGGCCATTAGTTTTCCTGCATCCATCAACATCAATAATGAAACGTTAAATGCTCAGGCCGATTTCGATATTGATCGTACCGAATGGGATATTCGTTATGGATCAGGTAAGTTCTTTAAAGACATTGGCGACAAGGCAATTAACGATAACTTCAACCTTAAATTGAATATTGTAGCTAAAGCTTCTTAACCTAAATGAGGAATAAATTGAAAAGGCTGTTCGGTTGAACGGCCTTTTTTATGTCCTTTTGTGAAGAAATCGATATGTCGCAATTTGCTCAATAGAATTGCACAATTCGCCGCACGAGCAGATGAGTTTATTATTTGTTGGGATGCATAATATCCAGCGTAAAAGGACCTGTGCATTACACCGCTTAATGCATAATCCGAGTTGAATTTAAGCTTTTGCGAAGTAATGGAGGCATCGTAGCAAACAAAAAAGGTAGATTTAACTCGAGCCATCGTAAATATTTATCCGCTTTAATCGAATTTAAAAGGATTGTATATTGATAATGTGTGAGTTGTGTTCGGTTTAGTTGGGGTCCGCCACTCCTCCTCCCCGGTGTTAAGTTACGGCATAT
>CAZVHF010000252.1:0-3042 GCA_964627105.1 uncultured Chitinophaga sp. | reverse complement strand
GAAACACATCGGCAATGCGGCTCATGGTAAACGGATAGGCCTTGCTGAAATGCTGGTCGTCGTCCATTAATCTACGCATTACCTTTAGGGCATCGTCATGAATGAAAAGCGCGCGGTTATCGTATATGGCATAGCCATTTCCTTCGTGGGTTTTTGTGTAAGGCATCCAGGTATCGGGATGTGTCCCTACCATGAGGTTATCAATAAATACTACTTGAACATCAGCCTGAAGAAGCAGGCGTTTTACCATGTTACGACCTACGAAACCGCAGCCACCGGTAACTAAATGCGTTTTATTTGCCATGCTGCGAAAGTACAAAAGACAAATTAGGTTGTCGAAACGAGCTAGCGTGTTTTATAAACAAAAAAGGCGGCTCGGAAAATCCGAACCGCCTTTCTCTTGAAAATTATTAGCTTATTGCTTAACAACTTTGATTACTTCGGTTCCGTTGTTTGTAGCAACAGAGATGAAGTAAACGCCATTTGAAAGCGCAGACATATCTAATGTGTGGTTAACAACTGAAGATGAAGCAACATTGAATTTGCTTACAGACATTTGCTGACCAAGGTAGTTATTCACAGAAACTGTTGCTGTGTTGTCCTGATCGCCTGTAGTGATTGTTAATACTGCAGTTGAATTCACAGGATTTGGAGCAACTGTAATGCTTACTACTTCATCAGGCGTGTTTACGTCATCAGCAACGCGAGCACCTGGAGTTGTAGCACAAAGAGAGTTGATAGCAACAATACCGTCAACATCGTATCCATCGGCTGAACCAGAGAAAGAAGAGGCGGCAGTACGATCGGTGATGCGAAGGTATTGGATAGAACCTGCTGCGGCAACATCCAACTGACCATCCAAACACAATTCGCCAAGGCTAGTCCAGTTGATACCGTCTAATGAACCTTCGAATTCAGCACGCTCAGGGTAAGAAGCGCAAGAAGGATTTCCAAAAGTAGTTTCAGTAACGCTTAAGTCGTTAGCAGCCGGATTATCGAAAATTACATATGGGAATTTAACTGTGAGGGTACCGCCAAATCCTAAGGATACGAAATTGATAACATCGGTTCCTTGTGGAGCACCTAAAGCATTCGCTGGGTTTGTGCGAGCAGCAACGATTGGAGTTCCGTTAGCGCGAGTTCCCGGAGCGTAGTTAATTACTTCTGAAGCGCCATCAGCAAGAACTGCAGGTACAGGGTTTTCTTCCTCACCATGCAAACAGATAATACCATCGAGGTCATAAGCATCACCACCGGCTACAAAATTAGCCACAGGTGTTACGTCGATAAGCTTAACATACTGAGCCCAGCCAAGTCCACCTAGATCGAAATAAGTATCTTGACAACCTTCACCTAAATAAACCCAATTACAACCATCTTGAGAAGCGAATGCACGCACGCGCTCAGGATAACGTGTACAATTATTTGTTGTGGCTGAACCAAAAGTAGTTTCTACGACGAAGATATCGTCGCCGTCGCCATTTTTGATAGGGTAAGGGAATTTCAACACAATCTCGCCACCGAAACCAAGTGTGTAGAAGTTGTTGTTCTCAGGAGATGTAGTAGCATCACTGTTCTCAGGAGTTCCAAGTGCATTTGCAACGATTGAACGAGCTGCAGACACAGGTGAAATAAGATCTTGAACAGGGCCTTGAACATAACTAATAACTTCGTTAGGACTACAAGCCGGAGGATTAGGAATAATATACGCACCATGCAAACACTCTACAGCGTCAACATCGTAACCATCAGCAACCTGACTGTTACCCCATGTTGCGATGTTTGTTGCATCGGTAATGCGAATATAACGAACGTAATCGCTGAAAGCAGTGCCGAAATCAATTTCGCCGGTTTGTGTTAAAGTTCCAATTGGTGTAAATCCTAAACCATCTTGAGACACCTCAATGGTTGAAGTTTCGTTGTTTGTGCTTGCAGAAGACTCGTATACGCGGATATCGGCACCTGGACCGTTTGCGATTGGTTCAGCAAAACCTAGAACGATTGATCCACCAAAACCTAAAGAGAAGAAGTTTTGAACCGGAGCGTAAACAGCAGGGTTTTGTCCGTTTGGCGCACCAAGCGCATTTTCAGCAATAGAACGCTCTGGGTTTACAGCTGTTCCCAGTTTAGTTAGGCCTTGAGAAACAGAAAGAACTTCTGTTGCATAGCATCCAGCAGGAGCCGGAGGGCATTCCTGTACAAGCGACATATCATCTAAACCAAAATCGTTTGAAGATGCAGCAAGGTTAGAATTAATTACTTTTAACTCCAATGAACCAGTTGTTGCCGGAGAAAAAGAAGCTGTAACTTCTGCCCAACCTGCAGCACTTGGTGAGAATGTAGCAATCATTTGATCGCCAGCATAAAAGCGAAGAAGGGCTTGGTTACCACCTACAAGACGCTGAACATAAGCGGTAAAGTGATACGTTTGACCAGCAGTTACATCAACAGATTGAGCCCAAACAGTTTTAATAGAACCGGTATTTCCGTTTACCATCAAAAATTTTCCTGTACGTCCGGTTCCGGTAATGATTGGATGGTAAGACGCTACGTTAACGTCTACTCCATAAGTGTTTTCAGGAACCATTTCGCTGTTTCCTGCAACGTCGGTTTTGAAAACGTATTCAGAAGTAAATCCTGAATTACCGGCTTCAAAATCGCCGTTTACAATAATGTTCTGTCCGCATGCTACAGATTGCGCATTTGCCGACAATCCAATTGCAGCAAGGAAAGCCACTCCTGCAATTTTGATTTTGTTTGTGTTTTTCATAAAGATTTGGATTATGTTAGGTTTTGAAGTGATTTACGCGGAAAAGAGGAATAGGTTACATGTGTAAGATAATTTCAGTAAAAAATCTCAATTGATTCATTTTTATTTATTTACGTTGCTTTAGTATTCTTAAATGCGCTTAATATTGTTTAAATTGCTCTGCAAATATACTATCAAAAAACAAATTTGCAATATTTCTTACATAAAAAATTTGTGACGCAATTCTACGATTAGTTAAAACCAGTTGTAAAAGGAATTAATTTATCGTGTTT
>CAZVHF010000251.1:0-3100 GCA_964627105.1 uncultured Chitinophaga sp. | reverse complement strand
TTTGGCATCAACAACACCAAAGACTTGATAGAATATAGCTGGGATAGCTTTAACAATGCGCAACCCATTTATCCATACAATGCCGATAACTCGAGCAAGAGCGTTTTAAATTCATTCAATACACCCTTTTATCCCGATATTTTAGTGGCAACCTCGATTTTACAGGAGGGCGTTAATTTGCAATACTTCTGCAAGAACATTTACCACTACGGTATGGCTTGGACACCGGGCGATAACGAACAGCGCATTGGCCGCATTGATCGCATGTTTGGCAAAATTGAACGCGACCTCAATCGTGATCCCAAGTCTGCATTGCCCATATATTATCCGTATCTAAAAAACACGGTCGATGAAGAACATCTCGCAAAATTCGTAAAGAAAAAATACCGCGAAGAAACGTTGATAGACCTAGGCAAATCGTTTAAGGAAGAGATTAATTTTTCGCTCGAAGACAGCGACCACGATAACTGGCGCGAATTCCTGAGAACCGAACCTTCGACGCAGGAGATTAATGATCCCTATCCTGCCCTAAAAACCGATTTCGACGCTATTAAACCTATTGCCTTTACACCAAAATCATTTGACCCCGGGCCCATATTTCATTCAATCATGAATGCATTGAAGGAGCTCGATGGGTATGCGCCCGATTGTCATTTTATACAGCAAGACGATCAGTTTAAGGTAATTGTTGATCCCACGCTGGCATCGGGTCGTAAGCAGCCAGTAGTTATTGAAGCACTTTTCGACCCTGTAGGAACCGGCTTTTTAGGCGAGGCCGTATATTGCCTTCGGATGAAAACGCCCCTTGCAGCAACCAGCAGTCTGCGCCATTTCCGCAATACATTCTACAACGATACAGCTATACAGCAAAGCTACACACCAGGCATTAAGCTCTGCATCGATATTTCACAAACGAGCGGCTCATTGTGGGGCATATACGTCGCAGCCGATTTGCCGCTTTTCATGCATCATTCCAGCGAAAATCCGCTGAGTCGGGATGAAGTTAAACATGCATTCAAGCACTTGATTGAATGCGCCGATTTAACTGAGCAACGCGTATTCGCAAACCAGGATTTGCAACTCGAAGCCCTGAATTTGGTGTCGGATCGTAAAGGCTCAACATCGGGCCATGTGCTGCGCCAAGCCACTAAGAAATATTCCCCCAACTGGCAGCGCTCAGGCGAGTATTATGTGTTATGCGAGAAGATACACCTTAGCGTAAACGACGTTGTAAAGTTTACCTTCATGGAAAACCACAACAACTTTTACGTAAAAACAACTCCGATTAAAGGCGGCAGGCTATCGGGCAGCAAAGCCTTTATGCAAGAAGTTTCGTATTTACAACACGATACGCAAGAGAATGAGATTGCACTTTTAGCGCTACACTATCGAGTGGCGCGGGGGAAACTTCTTGCGGGATGAAATAGAAAATGACTTTTTTAATCTTTAAAAATTAGCATGTCCCACATAGCCCCCATCCACGTAGTTTGCGCCGTTATAGAACAGAACGGCTTAATACTCTGCGCTCAACGAAGCGATAGCATGGCCTTGCCTTTGAAATGGGAATTCCCGGGTGGGAAAATCGAACCGGGCGAGGCTGAAGCGCCTTTATTGATATGATTTATTTTGCCAATTATCCTTCTCGAAGATTCACAATTGTTGATGTTTTACGACGTAACAAAAGACCTTGTTTAATGGAGAAGCTGGAATCAGAGAACTCGGAATTGAGAATCATAGAATCCGTGAAATTAATAAATGATATATCGCTCACTAACGCATTTACATAGCTTTTATGAATGACAAATCATTCAATTCGATCAATTCGTGCCAAATTCCATATTTATTAATTCCAGATTATTGCTACTTTTGCATGAGATATAATTCACAAATGCCTAATAAAGTACATTATGACTGATAAAGCATTCAAATTGTGGCATTCTATGAGTGACCAGGCGTTGGCAGCGCATATCGGGGCTTTTGTTAAGCATCACCGGTTGGATCTCAACAAAACCCAGGATGCCTTGTCGCATGAGGCGGGCATAAGTCGTTCAACCCTCAGCTTACTGGAACGGGGCGAAACGGTTACCCTGGCAACTCTGATACAGGTGCTTCGGGTGCTGGACCAACTGCAGGTAATGGATGCCTTTGAAGTGCAGCAGCGCATAAGTCCGCTGGCCCTCGCCAAAGCTGAACAAGATAAACGCAAAAGAGCAAGAAGCACCAAAACACAAGACCCCGAAAAATCAGATTGGTAAACCATGAAAACGGCATTTGTAAAAATATGGGGCGAATTGGTGGGTGCGGTAGCATGGGATGAGGCTACCGGCTATGCCACGTTTGAATATGACTCCAAATTCAAAAGCAAAGGATGGGAATTAGCCCCCTTGCAAATGCCGCTAAGTGCAACCAAAAGCAGTTTCAATTTTCCCGCCTTACGTAAAAAGGCAGATCCTGCTTTAGATACCTTCAAAGGCTTGCCCGGCTTATTGGCCGATGCACTGCCCGACCGTTACGGAAATGAACTTATCAACTTGTGGTTAGCTCAGCAGGGTCGTATGTTGGACAGTATGAATCCGGTAGAGACTTTGTGTTTCATTGGCACTCGTGGAATGGGCGCCTTGGAGTTTGAGCCCTCCACCTTAAAGGAAAGCAAAAGAGCCTTTTCGGTAGAAATAGACAGCCTGGTAGACATAGCCCGGAATTTACTCACCCAAAAAGAAGCTTTCGTTACTAACCTGCAGGAAGACGAAGAAAAAGCCATCCTTGAAATATTGCGGATTGGCACCTCTGCCGGTGGCGCCCGGCCTAAGGCGGTGATTGCCTACAACGAGAGAACCGGTGAAATAAAATCTGGCCAAACCAATGCGCCGAAGGGGTTTGAACATTGGCTGATAAAGCTGGATGGGGTAAGCGATGTGCAGTTGGGAGCCAGCAAGGGCTATGGCCGGGTAGAAATGGCCTACTACAACATGGCTGTGGCTTGTGGTATCCAAATGATGCCTTCCAGATTATTGGAAGAAAACGGCAGGGCGCATTTCATGACCAAGCGTTTCGACCGGGAAGATGGTTCAACCAAACACCATATTCAAACCTTCTGTGC
>CAZVHF010000250.1:0-3182 GCA_964627105.1 uncultured Chitinophaga sp. | reverse complement strand
ATCACCATCACCAATACAAGCGATTTACCGGTTTGTGCAAACAGTTCAGCAAGTTTCCTTGCTAATACCAACAATACAGCATCCACATCAGCATTGGTTTGGAGAGTTAATGGTGTGGATCAAACAAGCAGCATAGGTTCAACCGGGTTTACCTACGCGAGTCCGCAAAACAATGCGGTAATAACCTGCGGCATTTCGGGTTGCAGCAATACCGTTTCGAATGCGATTAGTGTGCCGGTTGTGCAATTGCCCTCGGCGGCATTCACCTATGCAGCGTCCAGCTACTGCAAAAACTTTACAGGCGCAATAAATCCAACAATTACCGGAGCGCCCGGCGGAACATTCACCAGTTCGCCCGCCGGACTTTCAATCAATTCGTCAACTGGAGCCATCAATGCTGCTGCCAGCACTGCAGGTACGTACACCATAACACGTTCAGTAATCTCATCGGTATGCACGGGCTTTGCCACATTTACGATGACCATCAATGAAGCCCCTTATTTTTCAATGGCCTATTCTACGCCTTATTGTAAATCAACCAGCGGCGAAGAAGGCCCGGTTACCACAGGCACTTCAGGCGGAACATTTTCAGCTAGTCCGGCAGGCCTTAGCTTGAATCCTACAACCGGTGTAATTACGCCATCAACAAGCGTAGCAGGAACATATTCAATTACATATACCGTAGCTGCAACAGCAACATGTGGTAGTTTTTCAACCTCTGTAAGTGTAACCATCACAGCAGCGCCATCGGCATCTATAAATTATAGCTCTTCAAGTTTCTGCAGGAGTACAACTACGTCTGTTCCCTGCACAATTACGGGCACAACCGGCGGAACATTTACCAGCTCACCAAGTGGTTTGTCGCTCAATTCGAGTACCGGAGCCATTGTACCATCGTCTAGTACAGCCGGAACATATACAGTAACTTACACTGTAGCTGGCGGCGGCGGATGTGGACCATTTACCACAACGCGAACCGTTATCATTTTAAATCAATTGGCGACTCCCGGTGCAATAAGCGGTGCTACTACCAACAGTTGCGGAATTACCCGTACCTATTCTATAGCGAGTGTAGCAGGTGCGGGAAACTATACCTGGACCTTACCATCAGGTGCAACTGGTAGCTCTACCAGCACAAGTATTTCGGTAACATTTGCGTCAACATTCACAAGCGGTGTAATATCGGTTAGAGCCAATGCGCTGAATGGCTGCAATAGTAATTTACGCTCGATAACCGTATATGGAACGCCGGCTGCTCCCGGATCTATTACCATCTCTAATGTGAACGTAGCTACCGGAACAGGCACTGCAAGTATTGCAGCGGTTCCTGGCGCTAGCTCCTACACGTGGACAATTACAAACGGCATCATACAATCGGGTCAAGGAACAACTTCTATTTCGGTAAAGAAAAATGTTGGTGTCAATTCTATTACTGTATGCGTAAAAGCCAATAGTAACTGCGGAAGTTCTGCGCAAACCTGTAGAACGTATTTTTATTCACTGGCCGCTCCTTTAGAAGATCAAACTGAATTGATTAGTGAAACTGTGGAAAAAAATGATATTCAATTCAATTACCCAGCCCCAACAGTTTTCCCGAATCCAGCAAGCGATTTTGTAACTCTGAAATTCGATGAACTATGGTATGGAACAGAAGTTAAAGCATACCTGATGAATATTGAAGGTAAAACGATCCGCGAATTTACCTTTGTGCCTTCTGGCGAAGAAATGCAACAAACCGATGTAACGGGATTAATGCCTGGCATGTATATGATTGTACTTCGAACAGAGGGGCAGAGTCAATCGGTTCGGTTTATTAAGCAATAATAAAATCGGTAAAAGCCTCCTTAGGGAGGCTTTTTTTATGCTACGTGCCGCTGAAAAAGTCGAATTACTTCGGGCGAATTCACAAAAAGAAAGTCGTCAGAAACATAATTTTCGTGGGTATCCTTTTCGAATCGTTCGCGCAGAAATACATCATTTTTTTCTAGTGGTATTTTCTCATATACTCTGAAACCCAGATCCCACATTTTTTTAAATATCTTGTAAATATGATCACCCTTTGTGTTAATCTCAATTAAAAATGAAACATTGGGCTCAACGAGTAGTTCAGCACAGCCTTCCAGCGCTGCAATTTCATGACCTTCAATATCTAATTTTATAAAAAACTGATTTTGAACTTTGAGTTTACCCTGCAGAATCGTATCGAGCCTATTTACTTTGATTATTGCCTCGCTCGTAATAACCATTCCGTCCTTAGCGGCAGTTAAGGTATCTAGTGTACTGAGATACGAAGAACTATCATAATAAATGGTTTTACTGGTATCTTCATTCGATAAACCCACTTCATGCAATTCATAATTTGAGAAATTATTGAGTCGGCAACGATTAAGATTATCAACGTTGGTTTCCACGTTCGGCTCAATCATAATTACGTTGAGTTTTCGACTGAGTGCACACATCGAACGCATACCCATATTGGCACCGCCATCGATATAAAAGGCTGTAGCCAAATAATTTGCCGCTAAATAGTCAACCATTACCGTTTCGATTCGGTTAATCGAACTATCGTGCCAGCGGTATCCCATAGCCACATGGCGTGTCATCGGCTTATTTTCGACTAAAGCGGTAAGAACAGCCCTCCCATTATTCAAACAAATCTTCCAGGTGAAATTTTTATTTGGTAAAATGATGTGTGTATTTAAAATGTGCACAATTGCGGGCCCAGAATGCTCATATACCCTATTAAAAAAACGCATTCCACCAGGAAATTTTACCATTTGATTCAACACATGAAAAAACATCATGCGAAAGCGTGTCCTCAGAAACTGCATAACCTACTCAATTAGTTTAAATACCACTACCTGCAGTTTCCCGAAGATAAAAGCAATGCAATCATAATTTTTTTTATCAATGAACCGACATCTTTTTAATTTATTTAATCAACAGTGTCAATATGGCGCTAAAACTATAGCCCGCAAGCCATTTTGACTGATAATCGAATTTGGAAAAACCTTTGCTTGCGCTGAAAAAGAAAATTGACGCATTTATGAATTTCAATCAATTCACCACAAAGGCTCAGGAGGCGGTGCAACTGGCACAGCAACTGGCCATGCAAAACGGGCAACAAGCCATCGAAACCGGACATTTACTCCGCGGCCTGCTCGATACCGATGAATATGTAC
>CAZVHF010000249.1:0-3221 GCA_964627105.1 uncultured Chitinophaga sp. | reverse complement strand
TGTACATCCCCAATTCGGAGGAGGTCGTGATTTATATGAGCGCCTTCGTAGGTGCCTGTGTCGGATTTCTTTGGTACAACTCGTTCCCGGCACAAATCTTCATGGGCGATACCGGTTCGCTGGCACTCGGCGGAATTGTGGCTGTTGTAGCCATTGCACTTCGTAAGGAACTGCTTATCCCCATTTTCTGTGGAATCTACTTAGTCGAGAACCTCAGCGTGATGATGCAGGTGAGTTATTTCAAATACACGAAAAAGAAATTCGGTGAAGGACGACGCATTTTCAAGATGGCTCCGCTTCACCACCATTACCAAAAGCTTGGCTGGCACGAAGCTAAAATCGTTTCGCGCTTCTGGATTGTGGGAGTGGCGCTTGCTGTTTTAACAATTGTAACCCTGAAACTACGCTAAAACCAATGTCGAACACACTAAATACCATCAGCATCCTCGGAGCCGGCGAAAGCGGAACGGGAGCTGCTATCCTTGCCAAAAAGCAGGGCTGGAAGGTATTTGTTTCAGACAAAGGAAAAATTGCCGAGAAATACCAGGCCGAACTAAATGCCCATGGAATCGAATTCGAAGCCGGTGAGCACAGCGAAGCTCGTTTACTCGAGGCTTCGGTTATGGTAAAAAGTCCGGGAATTCCCGACAAAGCACCCTTGGTGGTTGAAGCACATAAACGCGGTATTCAGGTTATTTCAGAGATTGAATTTGCATCGTGGTATACCCGGGCAAAAACCATCGCCATTACAGGCACCAACGGAAAAACCACGACGACGCTTCTCACCTACCACATCCTGAAAAAAGCAGGATTGAATGTGGGACTTGCAGGCAATGTGGGTAAAAGTTTCGCGCGTCAGGTAGCAGAGAACAATTACGATTATTACGTACTTGAGTTAAGTAGCTTCCAGCTCGACGGCATGTTTAAGTTCAAAGCCGATGTGGCCGTATTGCTCAATATTACACCCGATCACCTCGACCGCTACGATTACCAACTCGAAAACTACGTGTTTTCGAAGTTTCGCATCCTTCAAAACATGGACGCCAATGACGTTTTCATTTACTGCGCCGACGATGCGATAACGGCAGAAGCCCTTAAAGCACGAAAGATAGCTGCGCGGGCTATTCCATTTTCCTTGCAACAACAGCAAGGCGAGGCCGCTTTCATTTCAAACGAAACCATTCAATTTAACATACACCCAGATCCATTTTCTATGTCAATTTTTGATCTCGCCCTACAAGGCAAACACAACCAGTACAATTCCATGGCAGCCGGAATTGCAGCACGCGTATTCGAAATCCGCAAAGAGGTAGTTCGCGAAAGTCTCATGGACTTTGAGAACATCGAACACCGCCTCGAATTTGTAGCCAAGGTGCATGGCATCGAATTCATCAACGACTCAAAGGCCACCAATGTGAATTCGACATGGTATGCACTCGAATCGATGAACACACCCGTAGTTTGGATAGCAGGAGGTGTAGATAAAGGCAACGATTACGATATGCTCAAAGAATTAGTTCGCACCCGTGTAAAGGCCATTGTGTGCATGGGAAAAGAAAATGATAAGATTCACAAAGCATTCGACGGAATTGTGAGTCAGATAGTGGATACAGGTTCTGCTATGGATGCCGTTAAGGCTGCGTATTTATTGGGAAAAAAGGGCGACACTGTGCTTCTATCTCCGGCTTGCGCCAGCTTCGATTTATTTGAAAACTACGAAGACCGCGGTCGCCAGTTCAAAGCTGCCGTACGTGAATTGTAATAAAAAAGAGGATTAAGCGATGAACATGCCGGTACTATACGCTAAGGGAGATCGCACGATATGGATCGTCGTGCTGCTGCTTTCCCTTTTGTCGATTCTGGCAGTTTACACCTCAACCGGCACGCTGGCCTACTCAAAGCAAGGCGGCGATACCGAACATTATCTGATTAAGCATACAACACTGGTGTTAACTGGACTTGCATTAATGTACGTTACACATCTGGCACATTACCGCATCTTTTCGCGCATCGGCCACCTGGCCATTTGGATTGCAGCGCCATTACTCGTTGCTACACTCATGAGCGGTGAAATTAATGATGCGAGCCGCTGGTTAACGGTTCCTGTAATTAACGCAAGTTTCCAAACATCTGATTTAGCAAAACTGGCATTAATCATTTACCTCGCACGTTCGCTGTCGCGTAAACAGGAACAGATTAAAGATTTTAAGCAGGCTTTCGTGCCGCTGATGATTCCGATTTTCATAACCTGCGGCTTAATTCTACCGGCTAATTTCTCAACAGCGGCACTGCTATTTGCGACCTCCATGGTATTACTTTTTATTGGACGCGTAAACGTAAAATACATTCTCGCACTCGCAGGCATTGGTATCATTTCATTTGCTTTATTTATAGTCATTGCACTTAACTTCGATTTACCAGGTCGTATTGGTACATGGAAAGCGCGCATCGAAAATTTCCGATCGGGCAAAGGAGAAGGAAATTACCAGGCCGACCAAGCGAAGATTGCCATTGCAAGTGGCGGACTCATTGGCATGGGTCCGGGAAAAAGCGAACAGCGCAACTTTTTGCCACATCCGTATTCTGATTTCATTTTTGCCATTATTCTCGAGGAAGGTGGCGTCGTAACCGGATCGTTTGTGGTCTTACTCTACCTCATCTTGTTTTTGCGTGTCATACGGATGGTGCGCTACAGCCCGCAAACCTTTGCAACATTCCTTGCCGTGGGCTGCATGCTCATGTTGCTCTTTCAGGCATTCATCAACATGGCTGTTGCGGTGAACTTATTTCCGGTTACAGGTCAAGCATTGCCGCTTGTAAGCATGGGCGGAACATCAATTTGGTTTACCAGCATTGCGATTGGAATTATACTTTGTGTTAGTCGTTTTTGTGTGCCTGAAGGCGGGAAGGAGGAAGTGAGTGAAGCATAGGTTTATTATTTCGGGCGGTGGAACGGGCGGACATATTTTTCCGGCTGTGGCCATTGCCAATCAAATCAAAGCGCGCGAACCAGACGCTGAGATATTGTTTGTTGGTGCCGAAGGGAAGATGGAGATGGAAAAAGTTCCGGCTGCAGGCTATAAGATTGTTGGATTGAAAATCCAGGGCATTAAACGCAGCATGAGCCTATCGAACCTGATGGTGCCGTTTAAATTGATCGGTGCTCTGCGCGAAGCTTCGCGGATAATTAAAGAATTTAAGCCCGATGCCGTAATTGGTGT
>CAZVHF010000248.1:0-3258 GCA_964627105.1 uncultured Chitinophaga sp. | reverse complement strand
TATGCGTTGCTCCTTGGAGCGATTTTCTTGTATTTCATCATGCTGCTTGGCATTTCGTGGTGGAAAGGTCGTAACAGCACAGCCGAGAGTTATTTCCTTGGCGGCAAAGCATCGCCCTGGTATCTCGTAGCCTTTGGCATGATTGGCGATTCGCTCTCGGGCGTTACGTTTGTATCGGTTCCCGGCGAGGTGGGTGTAAAGCAGTTTGCTTACCTGCAACTGGTATTCGGGTATTTGGTCGGATATCAGGTTATAGCACGGGTGTTATTGCCGCTTTATTATAAGTTGAATCTTACCTCCATCTACACCTACCTCGGCATGCGCTTTAACGGCGCTGCTCAAAAAACCGGCTCGATTTATTTTTTGCTTTCGCGCACAATAGGCGCAGCTTTTCGGCTCTATATTTCGGCCGGAGCCTTGCAACTGTTTTTGTTTGATCCGTTGGGTGTTCCCTTTGCCGTATCGGTTGCCGTAATTATCGTACTTATTTTATTGTATACCCTGCAGGGCGGAATCAAGTCACTGGTGTGGACCGACACCTTTCAATCGTTGTTTTTACTGTTAGGTGTTTTACTTACCGCCTGGGCCATTATCGATCAGCTGGATTGGAGCCTTGGAAGGGCAGTGCAGGAAATTGCTTCGAGCAAGTACGCAACGGTATTCAATTGGGACGTGAACTCAAAACTATACTTCTGGAAGCAATTCATTTCGGGCGCATTCATCGCCATTGTCATGACCGGACTCGATCAGAACATGATGCAGAAAAACCTGAGTTGCCGAACCTTACCCGAAGCGCAGAAAAATATGCAATGGTTTAGTTTGATTGTGGTGCTGGTAAACATCGTATTTCTATCGCTAGGCGCCTTGATGTATTTGTATGCCGATAAAACCGGCCTCGCAGTTCCGGGCAAAACCGATATGTTTTTACCGATGCTCACCTTAAATTACCTGGGAGCATTTGCGGCGGTTGTCTTTTTATTGGGGATTACGGCAGCAACTTTTTCATCGGCCGATTCGGTATTAACGACGCTTACCACATCGTTTTATATTGATATTGCCCGGATTGATCAAAAGTCGGATATGGACGAAAGGCGCAAACGCAAGCTCCGAAACATCATCCACGCTGGCTTTTCGCTCTTGCTGCTTGTAGTGATTTTAATTTTTCGCGAAGTAAATAACGACTCCGTAATCTCGGGAATTTTTGTGGCAGCAGGTTACACCTATGGACCATTGCTTGGTTTATTCGCATTCGGCATTCTCATGAAACGGAATTTGCCTGCAAACTTTATTTTACCGGTATGCATTGCAGCACCAATCACCTCGTGGCTGTTATGGTACAATTCAGAACAATGGTTTGGAGGCTATCAAATTGGATTCGAATTGCTCATCCTAAATGGGCTGCTCACTTTCCTTGGTTTGCTGGCCATCAGTTCCACTAAAGCGAAGATTTAAAGTCCATACTGCAACGTAGCCATACTTAGGGAGCTCCTAATTATTAGTCATTATAGTATCTTTACAACACTATTTAGATTATCCATAAAATTTATTAGTTCATTAAATTTACTTTATAGTGCATTGATTTCTTACAAATTGGAGTTTCTAAACATACTTTATATGGTTAGAAAACACCGTAAATAGGTTAGCGCTGCAAGTTGGCTACTGATACCTTGCAGCCCCGATGATACTAAGGAAGGCAGAGGTTAATGATATCACGGCGATGACCGCGGTTTTTATTTCGGCGGTTGAAGACTCTGCTACGCATTATTCGGCAATGCAACGCGCAGCCCTTGTTACGGGCACTACACGACAGTCGTTTTGGACTGATTTATTGCAGCGCGATTATGTTGTTGCAGCCTTCGAATTAGGTAAATTGGTCGGTTTTTGTTCATTTTCGACTCGTGGAGAAATCACGATGCTTTATGTTCACCCGTCTTTACAACGAAAGGGTATAGCAAAACGTTTGATCCTGAATTTAAGGGATTACGCTTCACAAGAAGGCTATGCTCATTTAAAAATCAATGCCCTCAGCGTATTTGGTAAAAGTCTCGAAGATTTGGGCTTTGAAAAAATTGAAGACGTTACGCGCGAAGAACGTGGCGTTGAGTTCGCCTATGCATTGTATATGCTCGACTTGCTTTAAAGTCCAAATGCTATTTTTTCAGCTTCTCTGAAAATGCCTTTCTAAACTTTTCTACTTTAGGTCTAATAACCATCCGGCAGTATCCCTGTTCAGGATTTTCGTTGTAATAGTTTTGATGATAATCTTCGGCTATGTAAAACTTTCCGTCGAAGGGCGAAATTTCGGTGACAATGGGTTTGTCGAAGGCGCCTGATGCATCAAGTTTCTGTTTGTAAAATTCAGCCAGTGCTTTTTGCTCTTCGTTCAGGTAATAAATCACCGAGCGATACTGACTGCCAACGTCGGCTCCTTGCCTGTTCAACGTAGTTGGATCGTGCGTTTGCCAAAACACTTCGAGCAAGGTTTCGAAATTAATTTTTGTTGTATCATAAACAATCCGTGCAACTTCGGCATGACCGGTTAAGCCGCTGCACACCGATTTGTAATCGGGATTGAGCATTTGTCCTCCCGTGTAACCCGATTGCACTTCGAGTACGCCATCCAGTTCCTGGAAAACGGCTTCCACACACCAAAAGCATCCGGCTCCTAAAATTGCAGTGTCGTTGCTAGCGTACTTTTCTGCGCTCATAAATTCATTCGTTTTGTTTTGTTGTATTGTTTCAGATGTATTGCATGCCGTTAATTGCATCGCAGTAAAAATCAAAATAACAGGTGAAAGCTTCATTTTCATTCAAAAACTAAACGTTTCAGAATCGGTTTTGTTTTTATTGATCTTGAATTGCTTCCTCCTGATCTAATTGAACCGGTGGCCCTAGCGTACTTTCATCCAAGTATTTTTGTAATGCATCTAATCGCTGCTGAACTTTTCCTTCCCAATATGTTCGGTAAAACAATCCGGTAAAACGGCCAAGTGGATATTCGCAAATCAACTCCGATTTCCAGTGAATCAAACTGCCTGCTGGAGAAGTATCAAGAGTTATCGTATCAATCGAAGTATATTGAATCTCTTTTTTCTGTGTGAATTTTCCATTCAACCCTCCCTCAATCAATTGTTCGTCTGCTTTAAAATCAATAGGTGTCTTTTTATCTTCATTTCCGGATTCATCATTCGACTTCCAAATTAACCATGTTTGTGCGCTTCGCAGCATAGTTAAACAGGTATCGCGATTTACTGCAAT
>CAZVHF010000247.1:0-3290 GCA_964627105.1 uncultured Chitinophaga sp. | reverse complement strand
CCGTAACAGGTATTGTTCGTAATAAAAAGGGAATCGATGCAGGTAGGCTGAAAAAATTGAGCGTACAAGCCATCTGCCTGGCTAAATAAGCAGAATAAAAACGACCAGAAAAATCGATTAGCCCATCTCATGGTGAAACAAAAATACGTTTCTCGCGCTGTTTCACCAAACGTCCGATGCAGGAAACCATACAACCGTCTTCAGCGAGCCATTTTTCAAGCTGATTGCGGGCATCTGCCCGAACCGAAATAAGCAGTCCTCCGCTGGTTTGCGGATCGCAAAAAATCAAAAGATTACGGCCATCTAACTCCGAACATTGTGCACTTACAGCATTGAAATTCCGCATGGTCATATCGGGATAAATGAACGAAGACAAACAGGTTTCGACACCCGGCATCAAGGGAATTTTTTCGGTCCAAATCTCAGCGCTCAGTTCAGATAATTCCAGCATTTCGAGTAGGTGTCCGGCAAGTCCAAATCCGGTAACATCGGTAAGGGCGTTAACGCCATCCAATGCACTTAACGCCGATCCAACACGATTCAGTTTTTTCATCCATTGGGCAAGTTGCGGATAATGCTCCTGTTCGCTTATTAAACCTCGCTTGAGCGCGGTGGTAAGCATTCCGGTTCCGAGGGGTTTGGTCAAATACAAGTAATCGCCTTCAGAAACGGTGTTGTTCATTTTAACGTGGTTTTTCGCCACCTGCCCATTTACCGAGAGTCCGAAAAATGGCTCGGCCGAATCGATGCTATGTCCGCCGGCCAGAATCACGCCTGCTTCGCTGCAAATATCGGCTGCGCCTTCGAGTACTCTGGAAGCAAGTGCAGCCGGTAATTTCTCGATCGGCCATCCCAAGACCGAAAGCGCCATAAACGGACTTCCGCCCATGGCATATACGTCGCTCAGTGCGTTTGCAGCAGCAATGGCTCCGAAATCGTAGGCATCGTCTACCACAGGCATAAAAAAATCGGTCGTTGATATGAGGTAAGTATCGCTACCCATGTCCCATACGGCGGCATCTTCGTGGTTGCTGTTTCCGCTGATGAGATGTCCCGATGGCGCTACTTTTATTTTGGCAATAATTTCCTGCAAAACGGCTGGGGCAATTTTACATCCGCAGCCACCCCCCCGGGCAAAAGTACTGAGTCGTATACCTTCGTTCTCTTCCATTTTAGTTCTTCAACGTGCAAATTAGTTGGGCAATTTCTTTTGCGGTTAAACCATCCGTTTCAATGGTTTGTGCGATGGTTCTGTTTCGCTTTTCAAGACTAAACCGATACGCTTTATCGTAATAATTCAGGGAGATTTCAGCCACTTTTGCCAAATCTCCGGCGTCGAGTGCATCAACTGCTTCGCGCAAAGTAAGACCGCCTAAACGCTTGGCTATTTTCAACAAGGATTCGCGCAACAACTCAATTCCAAAAGTGCCGTATTCGTCTACCAGTCGTTTCACGCGATCTTCGAGTGGAACTTGAAGCAAGACCAGCGGTGCGCGGTTAAGATTTTCCCACAGGCCCTCATGCAGCACTATTTTCCCAATTTTCCGGCTTTCGTCTTCGACCCAAATTCTTCGATTAAAATCAAGTCCCTGCAATACTTCATACAGGTTGTTTTCAAATTGCTCAATGGTGGGTTGCCCGGCCATTCCCAACGAACCAAAAGCCGAACCGCGATGGCAGGCAAGCTGTTCGAGGTCTACAACCTGTTCACCCAAATTCATTAAATGATCGAGAATTTGCGTTTTACCGCTGCCAGTTGGTCCGCTGAGGATTACAAAGGGAATGGCCTGCGAAAAGTATTCCTGCACTTGCTGGCGGTATGCCTTGTATCCACCAATTTTTAAATCGACGCTAAAGCCTGCAGTTCGAAGCAACCAGGCCATTGATCCGCTGCGCATGCCGCCGCGCCAGCAATACATAGCTATTGATCGTTTGGGCGACAGTGCTTTTGCTTGTTCTACAAAAAGTGCCATTTTGGGGCCCACGATCTGTAAACCTTCCTGCACAGCTTCCTCCTTCCCTTTTTGTTTGTAAAGAGTACCTACTCGTGCCCGCTCCTCATCGGTAAACATAGGGAATGAGATTGCCCCCGGCATATGCCCCTGCTTAAATTCAGAAGGGGAACGTACATCGAGCAGCGGAATTGCAGACATTTGCCTTGGTAAAATTTTACGACACGAAAGGTATAAAACCTTCGATGAATTAGACCTTTGCTGTTATGAAACAAATCGAATCCGCAATCTTGTTGATTTTATTGGCCTGTATTCCTTGCATGGCGCAGGTTCAAAATACCGGAATGGTAGAGCAAATGGATAGTACGGGCGCGGAAAAGGTTACTTTCTCGGGATTTGTCGATGTATATTACCGATACGATGTGAATGAGCCCGAGGGTGGCAATATACCTTACTTTGTTTCTTCTGCCCGTCATGGAGAGGTGAATATCAATCTAGCATATTTGGGAATGCACTATCGAAACGACCGTGTGCGTGCCCGTTTTTATCCTGGATTTGGCACCTACATGAATTCGAATTATGCAACCGAAACCGGCAGTTTGAAATACCTGCTCGAAGCCAATGCAGGTATTTGCCTCAGTAAAAAACGCGCCATCTGGCTCGATGCCGGTGTTCTTGGCTCGCCCTATACCAACGAGTCGGCCATTTCGAAAGACCATTTCATGTATACTCGCTCGCTCGCGCCCGAATATGTGCCGTATTACGTGACTGGACTTAAGTTAACGATGCCATTGTCTGAAAAGATAAACCTGTATACGTATGTGTTGAATGGTTGGCAAAATATTGGCGAAACAAACGAAACTCCTGCGCTGGGCACACAGCTCGAATACCGTCCGAGCTCGAAGTGGCTAGTAAATTTTAACACATACGCTGGAAACGAAAAATCGAAGCTAAGCCCAACTTCAGCCATGCGCTATTTTGGTGATCTATACTGCATTTACAATCCCGATGGTGTATTCAGCATGACAGCCTGCACTTACCTTGGATTTCAGGAATTTGAGGTAGCAAAGGAAAGCTATAGCCGATGGTGGCAGGCGAACTGGATTGGAAGAATTAGATTGGGTAGTTCGAATTTCGTTTCGCTGCGCGTGGAGTATTTCGATGATCCTGATGGGGTTATGGTTCGGAACATTACGAAAGAGAGGGCCTTCCAGGCAGGTTCTGTTGGGCTTGGGTACACGCGGGCAATTACCCGTAACGGGATGCTTCGTTTCGAATACCGGCATTTTTATTCTCCTAACAATACGTTTATCAACCGAAACGGCGATACAAATCAGT
>CAZVHF010000246.1:0-3292 GCA_964627105.1 uncultured Chitinophaga sp. | reverse complement strand
GCGAAATTGATTGGCTTTTCCTTATGGCTTTTCCATCACCTCATCAACGCTCTGGCGGGTAACGGCGTGGTAACCGTTTCGATGTTTAGAGTAAATGCTTTTAGCCGAATCTTTCATCCCATCTTGCTTCATCATGGCTTTGTAAAGCGGCAATACAAACTTTCGGCGGCCTACTGCACCCAGAAACGCGTCGGCCGATGGAATAACGGAAGTGTCGCCGCGATTTAAGCGGTAATTTAGCCAGGCAAAACGAATTTCGGAATTACCCGACAGCGAAAAACCATATTGTTTATCGAGCGATTCGGCTTTAGATTGGTCGAGGTTATCGGGAAGCGACCGAATAAAATGCAACCACTCGTGCGTTACCCACAATTTTGTTTCGGTGCGAGCCGCTTTTTCGCCGGCCAAAAGACGTGGCACCAAAGCTTCAACTTTATGAAAACGCTCAGAAATAGGCTGCTTACATTCTGCAGGCAAACCGGGAGTATAAACCCATTTTTCCACTACAGCCAAGGCTTCGGGCGATAATTTTAAACCATTACGCGATTTTAAATACTGTAAAAATCGTTCGGTGGTGATGCCTTTAAAGACGAACTCCTTAAAATAACGATTTAAAAAAGCATCGAAGCTTTCGCGTCCTACCTGATTTTCGAGATATACCAATAGAAAACAGCCTTTTTCGTAAGCAATGTCGGTCATGCCGTCATCGGGGTCGCGCCCCTTGAGTTTGAGTTTCAACTGCGTATCGGCATTGTCTTTACCCAAATCGGCAAGTGTCTCTTGAAGGTCTTTATAACCGAGAACTTCTAGCATATCGGCATACGATTTACCGTAAAGAGCCTCCATGATGCGGCGCTCGAAATAAACCGTAAAGCCCTCGTTGAGCCAGAAATCGTCCCAATTCGAATTGGTTACCAGATTGCCCGACCAGCTGTGGGCCAGTTCGTGAGCAATTAATGCGGTAAGCGAGCCATCGCCGGCAATAATGGTTGGTGTGGCAAAGGTGAGACGCGGATTTTCCATACCCCCGAACGGAAACGAAGCAGGTAGTACAATCACATCATATCGCCCCCATGAATAAGGCCCATATAGGTTTTCGGCAGCGAGAAGCATCTTTTCCATATCGGCAAACTCTTTTGCCGCCTTTGTTAGCATGCCCGGTTCGGCATACACTCCGCAGCGCGAGCCGATAGGCTTGAACTGAATATCGCCTGCTGCAAGTGCAATTAAATAGGCCGGAACGGGCAATTCCATGCGGCAGGTGTAAGTGCCCGTTTCGTTGCGTTCCTGTACGTTTTTTCCGCTCATCACTGCCATGAATTCTGATGGCACATGAACCGTTGCCTCCCATGTAAATCGTATGCCCGGACTATCCTGAACGGGTATCCAGGTGCGGGTTAAGATTGCCTGTCCCTGCGTAAAAACGAATGGCGATTTGCCGTCGCCGGTTTGTGATGGATCGAGCCATTGCAGCGCTGCGGCATCAGCACCTGTTCGGTATTTTATTCGAATCGACTTTGTGTTTTTCTGAAGTGCAATGGAAAGTGGGCGACCCAAAAATGCTTGTTCTTCAGCAAGTCGGTATGATGTAGTTATTCCATCATCCAACCAGGCGCCTTCGATAGAAATGCCGCGTGTATCAATCCAAATTTCGCTGGCAGAATCCGATTTCTCAATCGTATAAATGGCATCACCTTCAATTTGTTTTGTATTGAAGTCGAGCTTAATATCGAGTTTCAGGTGTTTGATTACCGCTTCTGCAGGCTTGGCACAGCTATGCGGATCAGACTGAGCAGAAAGCATATTCGATACAATTAACAATAAACAAAATGTCCAACCGTGTTTCATGATGGATAGGCAATTGGTAAGATTGTAGGACACCGTTATTCTTTAAAGACGGTTACATAACCTTTCAATGGCTCGGAGCCATCATTGGGCTGCACTACATAATAATACGTCCCCGAGGTTAGCACATCACTGCCTGTCCAATCGTTTTTATAGTCGGTTTGTTCGAAAACCTTCTTTCCCCAGCGGCTATACAAATAAACGGTACTACCTGGATAGGCTTCAATATTTGATATCGTAAAATTGTCGTTCTTGCCATCTCCATTCGGCGAAAATGCATTGTATGCTACCAATTCGCAGGTTTCGACTGTTACACGAATGGTGTCGGATGCCTCTATACCGCAACCATCAGTTACTGTGACAATGTACACCGAACTGGCTTCTGGTTCGACAAGTGCGGTAGAGTCACTTACTTGTTCAATTGGCGAATTGCCCTCGAAAGAATATGTATAAATGCCGTTTCCTCCAAATGGGAATCCGAACAACAAGGCTTCTGAATTATTGGCACAAACCGTTGTGTCGAATGTGGTAACCGACACAGGTAGGTATTGGGGCACATTAACGGCAACAGTATCGGTAACTGAAATATCGCAAGCATCGGTAACTGTGTAAATGAATAAAAGCGAATCGTTTGCCGTTACCTCTATCGTGTCGGTGGTTTGTTCATTACTCCAATCGTATGTAAACGGACTTAATCCATTTTCGGTTAGGGTATGAATGTTTATGGTATCGCCCGAACAGATTTCAACCTCGCTATACGATGACGTAAGGGTATCGTATTCCATTGTAATGGTTATCGAATCGGCAAACAAGCCATTCGGGCAATTTAAAGAGTCTGTAACGATGACACTATAGGTTGCTGTTGAGGTTATTGATGTGTCAAAGGAGGCATTCGTGCTTCCTGTATTCCACGTAAATGAATACGGGGCATAGCCACCACTTGGTGATGATGTTATGGTGTAAACGTCGTCGGGGCAGGCAAGTGTTACATTCTCAAGGCCCGGATCGACAACATACGGATCTCTGATTTTGAGAACCTGATTTACACCAACATCCTGTCCACATTCGTTAATAATGATAAAAGAAATAATGATGTCTTCGTATCCGTCAACGCCTTCAGAAATTCCATCAATAGAAGGAATTAATTCGAAATACAGTGAATCCTGACCAGGAAGGAAAATAAGTGTGTCGGGCATTCCGGTATAATCTGTACCAAACGTTGCAGAGCCCGAATATTGCAAAGGAATTATTAGCGTGTCTTCAGAAATATTCCGTTTGAATACAATTTCACCATTCAGGCATCCCTCGATAAAGGAAGAGTCGGGTAGCAAATTGGCAATGTTGATATCTGGAATAGAAGAGCTAAACGACTCAGCTTCGAGAAAAACCCAAGAATCGTAACTTGTATCTGAGCCATTTGCTATAATGAGTTTGATATGATAGGTCT
>CAZVHF010000245.1:0-3345 GCA_964627105.1 uncultured Chitinophaga sp. | reverse complement strand
AATTTGATATGGGCTGCTAAGATAATCTAATTGTAAAAAATACAAAAAGCTTTTTAAAATTTGTCGGAGCAGATTTATTAACGCTTAAATTTGCCCCACCTACAATCAAACTTAACTCCTCAAAAATTGCCATGAGTCCTTATCAACCTCGTTTGCTTCAAAACGATCTTTACTCGATTCCAATAGACGAGTTCTTTAAGTCGGCGTTTTCTGTCGATTGCGTCATATTTGGCTATCACAATTGTGAATTAAAAATATTATTGATACAACGTGGGACCGCGCCCTATGAAAACTTTTGGGCACTTCCGGGCGATTTGGTATACCCAAACGAAGATCTCGATTCGGCTGCTATTCGTGTTTTGAATGATTTAACAACGCTTACCGATATTCCAATTTCACAGGTAAAAACCTTTGGTAAGGTAGATCGTCATCCATTGGGTAGGGTAATAACCATAGCCTACCTCGCCTTAGTAGAACCCACCGAATTGGCGCCGCATGCATCTTCATGGGCAAGCCGCACGCAATGGCATTCGATTAAAAATGTACCTCAACTGGCTTTCGATCACAGTGAGATTTTAAGCGCCTCGCTCGAGGAATTAAAAAGCAGAATTCTACGCGAGGACATTTGGGCCTCCGTATTGCCCGAAAAATTTTCCCTCACCCAATTCCAGCAACTTTTTGAAACCATCCTCAACAAAGAGTTCGACAAAGGAAATTTCCGTAAAAAGGTTAGTAAATTCAAGTTCCTCAGTAAACTTACCGAGGCACAAACCAACGTTTCACACCGCCCGTCATTGCTATACACATTTGATGCTGAAAAGTATGCTGAAATGATAGCCAATGGGTTCTCAATCGACTTTTAAACTCCTCCCATGTTTTCCCTCCGCCCAATTCTTTCGCTCTTGCTTATCATAATAGGTATCGTTTTAAATGCACAGGCTATTCGAACCGAGGTAAAGCAGATGCAGGGAGCATGGACACTATTGCGAGGCGGCCAGCCTTATTATGTAAAAGGAGGCGGCGGACATGTGCAATTGGATAAACTGGTGTCCATCGGAGGCAATTCCATACGAACCTGGAGCACCGACAATGCACGCGAAATTCTGGATGAAGCGCAAAAACACGGATTAACAGTGATGATGGGGCTTTGGGTACAACATGAGCGCCATGGTTTCGATTACAACGATAAAGAAAAAGTTGCCCTGCAGCTTGAAGCATTTACCCGCACTGTTCGAGAGTTAAAAGACCATCCTGCGCTGTTGCTTTGGGGCGTAGGAAACGAAGTTGACCTGTTCTACTCAAATACGTCGGTATGGAATGCTGTTAACGATATCGCAGCCATGATTCACCGCGAAGATCCGAATCATCCCACATGCACCGTTACAGCGGGTCTCGATAAGGAAGAAGTGCGGTTGATAAAAGAAAAGGCCCCGCACATCGATATTTACGGAATCAATACTTACGGAGATTTGAAAGGCGTAAAAACAGGCATTCGCGAAGCCGGTTGGGATGGCCCATACATGATTACCGAATGGGGTCCCAACGGGCATTGGGAAGTTTCAAAAACCAAGTGGAATGCTTCGGTCGAACAAAGCAGCAGCGAAAAAGCAAACTCATACGAAGAACGCTATCGGAATTATATCGCCGGAGATGCCGAAAAGTGCATGGGCTCCTATGTTTTTCTTTGGGGTCAAAAACAGGAAACCACATCGACGTGGTATGGATTGTTTTCTGAAAAAGGTGAATCGTGCGAAGCAGTAGACCGCATTGAAGCATTATGGACAGGGAAGCAGGCGACAAACCGCGCGCCCTGGATCGACTCGCTGGTGTTGAACGGACAGCAAAAAGGTGAACACATTGTGTTTCATGCCGGTGAGAAATTCAATGCCGGTGTGCGGGCCGGCGATCCCGAATTGGATAAATTGCATTTCACGTGGCAGGTAATTCCCGAAAGCTCTGATATTCGCTCGGGTGGAGATGCCGAAGCCGCACCACAGGCCGTGCAGGGATCAGTGATACGAAACAAAGGTAAATCGTCTGTTTTACGTGTCCCTGAAATTGAAGGTGCCTACAGGGTTTATCTCACCATACGAGATGGCAATAATCACTACGCCTACGGCAACGTACCGTTTTACGTGCTTCCGCGCGATGAAAATGCCCGGCCTACACGTGCTGTAGCTTTTAAAAAACAACAATTGCAGCGCTAATTCAAACTTATTGTAATTACGACAAAAAGCTGTAGTTTTACCGCATCTATTTCCAGCATGAAGGGTTTTCGCATCGTTGTATCGTTGTTTCTAATTTCATCGTTTGTACTTAGTGCACAGAAAGATACGACAGAAAAGACTGTAGGTAAACCCGCTGCTTTTGGTGTTTTCCCAAAGAAAGATCCAGGCGGGCTGAGAAATCTTCAGGTGAATGGTTACTACCGCTTTTATGGAACCTACAATCGGCAGCTTTTACCCTATGCTTTAAATCCAGTTATCAATGACACTGTTCGCGAGCGTAGTATTTTTATTGGCGACGACAGTCAGCTGCCGAATCTTTTATTAAATGTTAGCGGGGCGCCCAACGATAAAACCTCATTCAGTTTCGATATCATGATGTTCCAGTTTCTCAATGGAACAATTGGTTCTTCATACGGAAGCCAGGTCGCCGATTCATTAAAACCGTTTCTCCAAACCCCGGGAAGCGGTGTGCGGCTTGGGAAAAATATGGGATTGAATCTTGGGATGAACCTCGGAGGTAAATTCAAAACTTCGTTTGGCAATTTGCAAGTTACCGCTGGAGGCATTCAATGGGTTTCCATTTCCGATTTAACCATGGCTTCGTTCCGCGGATACAATCGCTTCATGTTATATGAGCGCAATCCTTGGGATCCAACAGGTCGCGACCTCACCAGCCGCTACAATCAGTATTTCAGTCAAGGATCGATTGATCAGGACACACGCTGGGGAAATCGTGCATTTTTTGGGTTAAACCTTCAGGGTGATGAATTACCGGGACGTATTTCGTTTATGTTACTTGCCGGAAAAACAGAATTAAACGGAGGCTTCGATACGAATCCCAATTATTCGTTTGGCGGAAAGATTAAAAAACAGTTTGGGAAGAAGAACTTCGTTTCTGTTAACAGCATTAACTCGCGGGCAGCTACCGACAGTTTGGCGCGCAATTTTTTTGGATTCAATGTGCTTACCGGAGAATTTCAACTTGCCTTCGCCGGATTTAATCTAAAGGGTGAGGCAGGAGCAGGTCGCTATTACAGTCCGGAGCACACCGCCGGCTGGGGTGAACTCATGCAGTTTAAATTTGCCACTCCGGTTTCGAAGCATTGGCCGCAGTTCG
>CAZVHF010000244.1:0-3356 GCA_964627105.1 uncultured Chitinophaga sp. | reverse complement strand
TAATCGACTTTTCATCCAACGAACAATACAACGATGGATTAATCAGCGATATGTATAAACCCAATAACCTTGGAGTTCACATGGCATGTGGCAATATCGCCGATGACTTAGGCAATTCGATCTTTAATCGCGCGATTTTAACAAGCATTGATGCCAATGGATTTTTACTAAGTTCAAAGGAGTATCAGTTTTTCGGCCCTGCAGGTGCTTACCAAAGTCAATTAAACAGCATAAGCGAGAATAGCTCGGTAAAGTTTACATGTTCGGGTTCTGTTAAGCTGATTCCTTCGGTTAGTGATGTTCTTATTCTGCAAACCGATCAGCTTGGAAATGCCCTTAGAGCAAGAAAAGTTGATTTTGGTGGAGGCCTTGACGAGGCAATGTGTACGCGTAAATCACGAACCTCGTCTAATTTCTATTATACCTGTGGCAAGAGTAAAAATATGGCTACCGGCGCAACTAATTTCATTCTCATGCGCCACAATTCGGATGGAAGTATTTTGAATTGGAGCAAAAGCTTTGCGTTGAATTTGCCCGGATGGGTTGTTGAAGCAGAAGCCACATCGGTAACCGACGAAACCAATACCGGAAATGTTATTGTGGTTGGCAATTATAAAAATGCAAACGGCAACGAAACTACGAAGCAGGCATTTATTGCAAAAATTACTAGTAACGGCATTGTAAAGTGGATTCAAACAATTGTACCGGGGCAATACTCAGAACTCGATTTACAAAGCATTCGACCCACCGAAAATCCGCAAGTTTTTGTTTTAACAGGCTCGGCAAAGCGAAACTCAAATGGCCGAGTTTCGGCCGTTGTTTTACGCGTTAAAACAACCAGCGATGTAAAACCAAGCATCGAGTTCTTCAACTACATATCAACTCCGGGTTTTTCAATGTCCCCAACAGTTAAGCAAGTGGGCAACGATATTGTAATGCAAAACACCAACGGAATAATTAAATATTATATCGCTGCAACATCTTACCTGGCCGATGGCAGTAAGCTGGCCACGCAAATTCTATGTGGGGCAGACGGAAAGGCAACTATGGTAAAAACGCTCGTTAACAGTACAAATTCATCACTTGAAGCAATAGATATTGTTCAAAATCAAGTGTCAGCAAATGGCATCGCCTGCTTTGGCTCACAAAACACAAACCTGGGAGGAGGCTTGTTTCAGAAAGGTATGTTCGTTAAATCTAGTGCGGCGCTCCAAACGAGTTGTTCAGAACAAAACGAGACGCCTTCGAATTTAACTATTACTAGCTCCTCCACATCCTTGCCATATGCAGCTGCTAATTTAGGGTTGGCAGAAGACATCGGCTTTGAAAGTATAAACGGAGAAGTTTATTCAACATGTTGGACCCCGTTTCAGTTAAGTGCTGCACGTTTAAGTGAAGAGGATGTTGTGTCTGATGTTTTGCACAAACCAACACTGTATCCAAATCCAGTTTCGGGATCCTATGCAAGTTTAAGTGTTTATTCTGATGCTGATGAAACGCTAGGAATTACAATCTTGGATATGCACGGTCGTATTGCGCTTAACAAAACCGTTCAAGCATATTCGGGCGAAAATCAAATAGAATTAAGCCTTGATGCGCTACCTGCCGGAGTGTATACCATTGCTTTAGAATGCAAATCTCAAGAGAATCGTTTCATCAGATTTGTGAAACAATAACCCCGAATCATAGAACCTGGTTAAACGACTATATTCACCATCCTGCCAGGTACTACAATTACCTTTTTCGGATTAGCGCCGTTGAGCCACTTCGGCGCTTCTTCATGCCCTAGTGCCAATGCCTGAACTTCCTGTTGCGGCATATCAACCGGTACCTGAATCTGATAGCGTGTTTTTCCGTTAAATGCTACAGGATACACCACTGCACTTTCGCGGATAAATGCTTCGCTCCATTTCGGGAAACTTGCCTTGGTAATCGATTCGGTTTCTCCGCAGGCTTGCCACAATTCCTCGGCAATATGCGGAGCGTAAGGCGATAGGATAATCAGTAAATCTTTTATGATTGCTTTCTTTGCACATTTCAGATCGCTCAGTTCGTTAACGCAAATCATAAAGGTACTTACCGAGGTGTTGAACGAGAAGCGTTCGATGTCTTCTTCTACTTTGCGGATGGTTTTATGCAGCACCCGTAACTCCTCCTCGCTGGGCGTATCGTCGTTCAACCGCAGCTTCCCGTTTTCGTCGATACACAAATTCCACAGTTTTTTAAAGAAACGGTACACGCCTTCAATACCATTGGTATTCCAAGGTTTGAACTGCTCCAAAGGGCCTAAGAACATTTCATACAGGCGCAAGGTATCGGCGCCATACTGCTCAATGATGTCATCCGGATTTACCACATTGTATTTCGATTTCGACATCTTCTCGATTTCGACACCACAGATATATTCACCATTGGCATTGCAGGTAAATTCGGCATCGGCAAATTCGGGGCGCCAGTTTCGTACTGCCTCAATGTCGAGCACATCGTTGCGTACCAGGTTCACATCTACATGGATGGCACTGGTTTTTAATTCGGGTTGCAGCTTAAGTAAATCGGCCGAGAGGTAACGATTTTCGCCCACCACACGGTACACAAAATTCGAGCGTCCTAAAATCATCCCTTGGTTGATGAGTTTTCGGAACGGCTCCTTGCGGCTCACTCTTCCAGTATCGTAAAGAAATTTCTGCCAGAAGCGTGCATACAGCAAATGACCCACGGCATGCTCTGTTCCACCGATGTATAAATCAACATCTTGCCAATACGATTCAGCTTCCTTGCTCAAAAATTCGGCATCGTTGCGTGGATCCATGTACCGCAGAAAATACCACGATGATCCGGCATAACCGGGCATGGTATCGGTTTCGCGGCGGCCCTGAGAGGATTCAACCCAGGTTTCGGCCTTTACGAGCGGACTTTCGGGTTTGCCCGTTGGACGAAAATCGTCGAGCACCGGAAGTTCTAAAGGCAGTTCGTCTTCATTGAGCGCATAGGCTACACCCTCGCGGTACACAATCGGGAACGGTTCGCCCCAGTAGCGCTGGCGGCTAAATCCGGCATCGCGCAGGCGGTAATTCACCTTACCGGCACCCAAACCACGCTGTTCGATTTCGGCAATGGCCTTTTTCATGGCCTCGTAGCCGGTAAGTCCGTTAAGAAAGTCGGAATTTTTGAGGCGGGTTTCTTTGGAAGTGTGCGCTTCGGCCGAAATATCAGCACCGTCATGAATTTCGGTAATCGGTATGGCAAAATATCGGGCAAAATCCCAGTCGCGCTGATCGCCGGCAGGTACAGCCATCACGGCGCCTGTTCCATAGCCTGCAAGCACATAATCGCCCACCCAAATCGAAATTTTCTTT
>CAZVHF010000243.1:0-3383 GCA_964627105.1 uncultured Chitinophaga sp. | reverse complement strand
GCCGAGGCCGCGGACGAGGTTCGCGATGTTGTTCTGCGCAAGCTCCGAGTTCCAGCCGTTGTCCATGTGGACCGCGAGCGGCCGCAGCCCGAGCCGCATCGCGTGGACGAGCACCCACGAGCTGTCGACGCCGCCCGAGACGCCGATCACGCAGTCGTAGCGCCGGCCCTTCCCCTGCGCGCGGATGCGCGCGACCATCGCGTCGAGCGCGGCCTTGCGCGCGGTGCGGTCCTCGAGCGGCCGCGCGGCCTTGTCGCGCAGGAACGCCGTGCAGTAGTTGCACACGCCGTCGGCGTCGAACGCGATGTCGCGGACGGAGGTGTCCATCACGCAGCGGGTGCAGCGGCGTTGCTCGGCGGTCATCGTTTCTTCTCGAGGAGGTTTCGGAGCTCGTCGTAGCGAGGGTAGGTGATCAGCACCGCGCGGTGCGGACCGTGGAAGACGAAGAACGCGCCCACGGCGACCGCGCTCGCGCCCGCCTCGGCGGCGGCGCCGATGTCGGCGAGGCTTCCGACGCCGCCCGCCACGATCAGCGGCACCGGCAGCATCGTCGACGCCTCGCGGACGAGCTCGAGGTCCATGCCGTTCATCTCGCCGTCGCGGTCGACCGCGGTGACCATGATCTCGCCCGCACCCGCGTCGACCGCGGCGCGCGCGAAGTCCTGCCACGAACGGCGGTCGGACCTGCGGGTGGCCGCCGCGTAGAGGCTGCGTCCGCCGAGCCAGCCGCGCTTCACGTCGCAGCTCACGACCACAGCCTGGCTGCCGAACCGGTCGGCGATGCCCTTCACGAGCGCGAGGTCACCCAGCGCGCCGGTCTGCACGCAGACCTTCTCGACGCCCATCGCGAACAGCCGCTGCGCGTCGTCGACCGTGCGCACGCCGCCGCCGTAGCAGAGCGGCATGAAGCACTCGCCCGCGAACTGCTCGATCAGCGCGTAGTCGGGCTGGCGGCCGACCTTGCTCGCGCCGATGTCGAGCACCATCAGCTCGTCCACTTCCTTCTCGTTGAAGATGCGGATCGCGTTGATCGGGTCGCCCACATAGACCGGCTTCTCGAAGCGGCGGGTCTTGTAGAGACCGCCGTCGTCGAGCAGCAGCGACGGAATGACGCGGCACCTCAGCATGGCGCCGCTCCAGGCTGACGGGCGGGCTCGAAGGCGAGGAAGTTGCGGACGAGCTCCATGCCGAAGCGGTGGCTCTTCTCGGGGTGGAACTGCGCGCCGAGGATGTTGCCGCGGTGGAGGGCCGCGGTGAACTCGATGCCGTGGACGCAGGTCGCCGCGCGGTCGGACGCGTCGCGGCAGACGACATGGTACGAGTGCACGAAGTAGAAGCGCGACGGCGGCTCGCTCGGCGCGATCAGCGGATTCGCGCGCGCGGGGCGGACCTCGTTCCAGCCCATGTGCGGGACCTTCAGGTTCGAGCCCTGCGGGATCTGGAAGCGCACGACGTCGGCGTCGATCCAGCCGAGGCCGGGCAGCGTGCCTTCCTCGCTCCTCTTGCAGAGCAGCTGCATGCCGAGGCAGATACCCATCACGGGGATGCGCCGCACGAGCGCCGCGTCGCCGAGGGCCTCTTCCCATCCGCCGGCGCGGATCGCGGACATGCCGTGGTCGAACGCGCCGACGCCCGCGAGGATGATGCGGTCCGCGTCGCGAAGCCGCTCGGGGCGGTCGACGAGCTCGGCCTTGCCGCCGACATGCTCGACCATCTTCAGCACCGAGGCGAAGTTGCCGCAGGGCAGCGCTGGGATGAGGACGGGTTTCATGCGGGACTCGGACGGGGTGCTCGGCGGGACGCGCGGACCGGCCTTCGATCGGCGGGCGGGCCGAGTATCGGCCGGGCGGGGAGTCTACTGGAGCCCGAAGTGCGGCCGCGGAGGCAGGATGCGTCCCCGGGCGGCGAACTCGCCCGGGCGGGAGGCGGTCCACGGCCACCCGGCCGGTTTCCCTCAACGCGCGCCCGCGCTTCGCCGATCGCACCCGACCCACCCGCGGCCTGTGCCGGCGGGCGAACGCGCCATGGATCCGACCCGCCCGACCTCGATCCCTACTTCGACCCCGACCCCGACCGGGCGCCGCATCGCGGTCGTCGGCGGCGGCATCAACGGGGTGATGTCCGCGACCGCGCTGCGGGCCCGCGGGCACGAGGTCGTCGTCTTCGAGCGCGACGAACTGATGCAGGCGACCTCGGCGGCGTCGACCAAGCTTCTGCACGGCGGCCTCCGCTACCTCGAGCAGGGCTCGTTCCGGCTCGTCCGCGAGGCGCTCCACGAGCGGAACTGGTGGATCTCGCAGGCGCCCCACCTCTGCCACCCGATCCAGCTGCTGCTGCCCGTCTGGGCCGGACGCGGCCGCCCGCGATGGATGCTGCGGACGGGGCTCGGGCTCTACGACCTGCTTGCGGGAAAGGCGTCGCTCGGGCGTCATCGCTGGCTGAACCGCACCGAGGCGCTCGCCGAGAATCCGTCGCTCCGGAGCGACGGCCTCGTCGGCGCGTTCGCCTTCTGGGATGGCCAGATGGACGACGCCGCGCTCGGGCTGTGGGCCGCCGGGCGCGCGGCCGAGACGGGGGTCGATTTCCGGCGGCGCGCCGGGGTCGAGCGCGTGACGGCCGACGGCGGCCTGGCGCACGGCGGCCTCGAGGAGCGCTTCGACTGCGTCGTGAATGTGGCGGGCCCCTGGGCCGCGCGGCTTCTCGAGACGAGCGGGCTGCGGTCGCGGTACGCCCTCGACCTGGTCCGCGGAAGCCACCTGGTGGTCGACCGACCCTGCCCGCGGGGCATGCTCGCCGAGATTCCCGGCGGAAAGCGCATCGCCTTCGTCCTGCCCTGGAAGGGCCGCACGCTCGTCGGGACGACCGAGGTCCGGCAGCACCTCGACGAGCGCGTCGAGTGCTCGGACGACGAGTGCGCGTACCTCACGCGCTTCCACGACCTCGTGATGGCGCGCCCGCTCGACCGGGCCGAGATCCTCGAGCGCTTCGCGGGCGTCCGCCCGCTGATCCGCAGCGCCTCGGACCCGAGCCGGGCCTCGCGCGAGTACGCGATCGAGCGCCACGGCCGCCTGCTCACGGTCTTCGGCGGGAAGTGGACGACCGCGCGCGCGCTCGGCGAGAAGGTCGCCGACGAAGTTGCGAATGTCGCGTAAAGGCCGTGAACCGATCGTGTTGCGTCGGAATAACCCCGCCCGCCCGAAGGCGCGGTTTTCCTAACATCGCCCCCCTCCTGTGTCGATAGCCCGAACCCGGCGCGACCGCGCCGAGACCGGAAGACCCCATGCTGAAATTCGCACTCGTCGGTTGCGGCCGCATCGCCAAGCGTCACTCCGAGCTCCTCGGACACGGCCAGATCGCAAACGCCTGCCTCGCGGCGGTGTGCG
>CAZVHF010000242.1:0-3383 GCA_964627105.1 uncultured Chitinophaga sp. | reverse complement strand
ACCCACGCAACGCCTATCACCACCAAACAGCCAATTACATTGTACCACAAAAAACTGATGTCGCTGAAAAAGAACACCGCAATTACAGCAGCCTGCGACACAATAATTCCGAACAATACCGCTTGCGCGTTTACTTTCTTCAATGCAAGTGCCGTAACAAAGATGCCTAATAGGGTTCCGTAAAACAGCGATCCCAAAATATTCACCGCCTCAATCAGACTATTACCGATTTCGGAAGCAAAACAAGCTACCAGCACACAAAATAATCCCCAAATTAACGTATAGATCTTCGACCAGCGGTATTCGCTCGACCTTCCTCTAAATGGCACATGCAAATCGACCATGGTAGAGGATGCGAGCGAGTTCAACGCAGCAGCGATCGAGCCCCAGGCTGCAAGAAAGATAATGGCAATGAGCAAACCTACCAGTCCCTGTGGCAAATAATCAATTACAAAGCGCAGAAACACGTAATTGTTATCGTTTGCATCCAGGCCCATTCCAGAGCTGCGAATTAGTTTCTTGACATCGTCCCTAACAGCCCGCGAAGAATCCTCTGCACTGCGCAAGGCACGAAGTGTTTCTCTTTGGTTACCCGAAACTTCTGCCTGCCGTTCTTTACTAAAGTCTAATGCCAAAGCGGTTTTATGCTCCGATAGGCGCTCGTACTCCTGTTCAAGCAAACGCAGTGAATCGGCATGTTTCCCTTCTTTGGCTTTCTCAAGTACTGCTTCATTAAAAAACACCGGCGCGCTTGTAAACTGATAAAACGAAAACACCAATACGCCCAAAATCAATATCAGAAACTGCATCGGAACTTTCACAAATCCGTTCATGAGCAAGCCCATGCGACTTTCGCTTAACGAGCGCGCAGTGAGGTAACGTCCAACCTGCGATTGGTCGGTACCGAAATACGATAATGCCAGAAAAAAGCCCCCGATAATTCCGCTCCAGATGTTGTATTTATCGCTCCAGTCGAAACTGCCCGATTCGAATCCCGTGGTAATGATGTTCATTTTGCCGAGGCTTCCTCCCACGTGAAGTGCATCAACAAAGCCCAAATCTTCAGGCAGCATACGCACAAGCAGAATGCCCGCTAAGATTAATCCGCCAAAAATGATGAACAACTGAATTTGTTGGGTGTAAGCTACCGCTTTAGCACCGCCCGAAACGGTGTAAATGATAAGAATTCCACCCATCACGGCATTCGTTAGGTAAATGTTCCAGCCGAATAGGGTACTTAAAATCAGTGATGGTGCATAAATGCTCACTCCGGTCGATAATCCGCGCGAAACCAGAAACAAAACCGAGGTGATTGTCCTAACCCGGCGGTCGAAACGCTTTTCGAGGTATTCGTAGGCCGTAACTACGTTGAGTCGCGAAAAAACGGGCAAAAGCCAAACGCTGATGACAATCATCGCGAGCGGCAAGCCGAAGTAGTATTGCACAAAGCGCATCCCATCGCTGTAGGCTTGTCCGGGCCCCGAAAGAAAGGTAATGGCACTGGCCTGCGTGCCCATGATGCTTAGCAAAACAAGGAACCAGGGCATCGAGCGGTTGCCGAGAAAATAACCTTCGATATCACGAGTCGATCTACTCTTGTACACACCATAGGCAACAATTCCGGCGAGTGTAATTATCAAAACAATGTAATCAATCGTGCTCATGAGAAATAGCGTGTAATGAGCCAGTATGCTAAAATTTGCAGCAACAGAAAGAGCAGCAAGGCGATGTACATGGAGCGAAACGATTTCTCCTTCGGTTTAATATTGCTCATGTTTCCCTGCAGCCAAGATGTTTGCAAACAAGCGAAATGCCCCGGGAACGCCGGCCGGCAACTGCCTGAAAAAGGCTAATCCGGTGTAAATGTAATGTCCTTTTCCGTAAGCTGTGTATATGAGCGAACCACTCAACTCTTTCTCACCGGGATCGGCCATCAACAGTAAATTTTGGTAGCGCGCATCTTCCTTCTCGGTAAAATACACGCCGCGTTCCTGCACCCAACTTTCGAAATCGCTTTGGAGAATTGGATTGGGAAACTTCATCAAAGGATGTTCAGGGAGATTAAATTTAACATCCGAACTTTCGTTTGTTACCCGATTTCGACTAATCTCAAACGGATAGGGCCCCGGTTGAACTTTTACATCGCTAATCCAGTTGCGCGTGTTGTATTGCATCACCAATGTACCGCCGGCCTCGGTGTATTTGAGCAAATAAGGCATCCACTCGGCCATTTGCTCCACCGAATTCAACGCGCGAATGCCCACCACAATGGCATCGTATTGCGAGGGATTCAAATTCCGGATTTCTTCGTCGTTTAGAATTCTTACCGAATAACCTGCTCCTTTTAAGGCTTCGGCCACTTCATCGCCCGCTCCTTCAACATACCCAATTTGTTTCACTTCGCGCTTCATGGGCGCAAATACAAAACGTACACGGCAGTCTTCGTGGTAGGTAAGCGTTGGAATGTGGTCGTACGTTATGCGACGTGTCGTTTTGATTCGTTCCGATTTGCCCGATACCGAATCGGTGTAAATGAAAAACAGATCGCGCGAGAAACCATTGAACAAGGCTCGGTTAGGCTTCTTTTGCAGCGTAAAGCGAATTGTTTTCGCCTTGGATGCGAAATCACCGATGGAAATTGTTACCGGTTCTACCGTGATTCCGTCGAGACAAACCGGGTCGATTTGAATAATACCCCTTGCCGATTTACGTACTTTTTCGATGTTCAGTTCAACCGATATCCTTTCTCCGCCGGCATCCAACGCTACAGGTAAAGATGCACTTGCACGAACAGCAGGAACAATTTCGACCCGACGAAGTAATTCGCCTTTTACCGGATCGACCCATTTGTAAAGCAAAGGAATGCGTTTGCTGAAGGTGTAATCGGGAAAAACAATTTCTATATCGGCACAGAGCGGAGCTTCCGATTCGGGAGTTCCGGTAATCGAGAAATCGGGATGCACAAAGCGCCCCTCGTCGTGCGGCGATTTTAGCCAGTATGGATTTGAATGTTCTGCTGTGGGATGAATCGCCAGATTGAATTTCTGTTCCTTCAGGCTGTTTAAGGGCATGGATATCAGCGAGTCGCTAAAATTTGCTTTGCAATTGGATGTAAAACCCTTGATCCGAATTTTCGCATTGCCTGTATTTCGCTGAATAAATGCCCAGGTTGCCAGAACAGAATCGCCGGGCATATACTCGAATGCCGGTGCTGTGAAATCGCTGAAGAATCCGGCTGCGGCATAAAGCAAATCATCTATGCGGCGCAATCGATCGGCGAAAAAAGGATCCTTTGCCAATGCCTTAATCTTAGGTGCCAATTGCAGCAAGGCAGGCAAGGATTTTTCAGGTGCAGATGCATCAAAGCCGGCGATGAGGGCGTC
>CAZVHF010000241.1:0-3410 GCA_964627105.1 uncultured Chitinophaga sp. | reverse complement strand
GTTTCGCCTCCATCGGCTGTTCGGTAAAGCTCAAGGCCCGAGTTGTCAAAACTACCACCCACTAAAATATTCTCAGAATCAAATACCCAGATCGCCTTAAAGTTTTTTATGGTTTTCTGTTGACGCATAGTCCAGCTTTGTCCATTGTCGTAACTCATGAGCAGCATGCCTTCATCGCCAACGGCAATAAATGTTTCATCCGCAACATATTTTACCTCGTTAAGACTATGGCCGCCATACTGTGGGTATTGCCAGGTAAAGTCGGTAAAATTTTGCGCATTCAATTTCCCAAATTGCAGAAACAGGATAAGCGCAAGAAGGATACAAACTCCATTAATGCTAAATTTAATGGCGCTGTGTAATAGGAATCGAGGCATTGGGTTGGTTTATATATTTCAGTTAAAAATCGGTAGGCTCATAGCTCACTGCCCGCGGCGCTTTGTCAAACAAGACCTTGGTTGCTGCCCATGTTTTTGCAAAGAGTTCCGATTGACGATAGTTTTCTAAGGCGTCTACATTAACCCAATGGCTGTATGTGGTTAAGGCGTAGACGTCCTCCTTTTCGCGAAGCAATTCGAGGTGCATACAACCCGGAAAGGCGCGAATATGATTGCGGCTCTGTTCAAAAACCGCTAGAAATGCTTCTACATTTTCAGGCGCGAAATGCATGTGCACCATCCTAATCAGCATAAAACTCAATGCGTATTACTTCGTTCACTTTTAACCCTATCATACGGGCTGCAGAGCCCTGCGAAATAGCTATTTCCAGCAGTCCACTGTGTCCAAATAATGCTAGCGGCGAGGAATTACCTACATCATTGTAACGATCAGAAATGCGTGTTATCGTGAAGCGACTTTGAGGTAATAAGATTTCAAAAGGCATCCCCTTGCCCACTTCTTCAAACTTCTCGCGCGACACATTGGTAATTAAATTTCCGAAAGTATCAATGTATACAATATTAGCCCTGATGTGTTTTTCGCCAATCGGAGGGCTCTGTAACAGCATCTCCTGCACGCTACCTTTTTTCTTGCCTAATTTCGTCAATGCCTCACCCTTTGCCAGGCGCAACGCAGCAGGTACAAATGAACTCAACAAGGGAAACGAGGGCATCTCTGTCTTGCCCAGATCAAGTTGTACGACTTGGTCGGGCTGAGCTCCGAGAAAAATAGGAATGATGCCATTATCGGCACAAATAAAAAAATGACCTTCATAAGAACATGCCACCAGCGAAACGCGCTCATTTTCGAGCGACTGCACAGCGACGATGTGTATTGTTCCTTGAGGAAAATTGCGCCAGGTTTGCTTAACCACAAAGGCGGTACGTTGCAAATCGTATTTCGCAATTTCATGTGTTACATCTACCAACGTAGCATCAGGTAGGTTAGAATAAAGTTTCCCTTTTGCTATGGCTACATAATAATCGGTTACACCAAGGTCTGTAGTGAGTGTGATTAATTTCATGGTTGATGAACCACATTGTGTTCAGGCTCAAAATTCATTTATTTGCAGAAGAATTCCAACGGTTTATTCATTTTAATTCTCTGCAGGCTTTGAGCGAGCGTACCATTTTATTAGCCGGGGTCGATCCGGTGCAACTTTACGGAGTGAACGACAGCAATTTGGAGCTGTTCCGTGCATTTTTTCCATCCTTGAAACTGGTGGCCCGCGGCCTCGAACTAAAAGTGCAAGGCGAAGATGCCGATATGGATCGTTTCGAACAAAAACTCAATAGCCTCATTGCACACCATCAGCGTTTTGGAGGCATGAACGAACAATTCATCCGCAAAATGATGAATCCCGATACCGATTTGCCCGAACTCAGCGAACAAAGTGATGTGGGTTCCGATATCATCGTATACGGCAATTCGGGCCTCGTAATCAAAGCCCGTACGCCCAATCAACGCCGTATTGTTCAAAGCGCACACAAAAGCGATATGGTTTTTGCGATTGGTCCCGCCGGAACCGGAAAAACCTACACCGCTGTTGCTTTGGCCGTTCGTGCATTGCGCAACAAAGAAGTACGCCGAATTATTCTTACCCGCCCTGCAGTAGAGGCTGGCGAAAGCCTTGGGTTTTTGCCCGGCGATCTGCGCGAAAAACTCGATCCGTATCTACAACCGCTCTACGATGCGCTACTCGATATGATTCCATCCGACAAACTCAGCAGTTTTCTCGAAACTGGAATTATCCAGATTGCCCCGCTGGCCTTTATGCGTGGCCGCACGCTCGACAATGCTTTTGTAATTCTCGACGAAGCTCAGAACGCTACCGAAGCGCAACTCAAGATGTTCCTTACACGCATGGGACGATCGGCTAAATTCCTCATTACCGGCGACCTTACGCAGGTAGATTTACCCAAGAATCAACCATCTGGTTTGCCCAACGCCATTCGCATTCTTACCGGTGTAGAAGGCATCGAAATCATTCACCTCGACACCGGCGATGTTATCCGTCATAAACTTGTAACCCGTATTTTACATGCATACCAGTCGGCCGAAAAGCCTTAACGAAACCCATTTCACCTTCGAAAATCAGCGCAATTTTTACAAAGGTAAGGTGCGCGATGTGTACAGTATTGGCGACAATCTTCTGGTGATGGTGGCCAGCGACCGTATCTCGGCATTCGATGTTGTTTTACCCGAAGGCATTCCGTATAAAGGTCAGGTGCTGAACCAAACTGCCGCGCATTTTCTTCAAGCCACGCGCGATATTGTGCCCAATTGGCTGCTTGGAACTCCTGCACCTAACGTTGCTGTTGGTAAAGCTTGTACGCCGTTTAAGGTTGAGATGGTTATTCGTGGTTACCTTGCCGGTCATGCCGCCCGCGAATATGCACTCGGAAAACGAAGCGTTTGTGGTGTTTCTCTGCCCGAAGGATTGAAGGAAAACGACAAATTACCACAGCCCATCATTACGCCCACCACAAAAGCAGATGCCGGTCACGATGAAGATATTTCGGCAGAAGAGATTATGGCGCGCGGCATTGTATCGGAAAGCGATTACCATCAATTGGAGCGCTACACCCACGCGCTGTTTGCACGCGGCACCGAAATGGCCGCCCAACGCGGTTTGCTTCTGGTCGACACGAAATACGAATTCGGCAAGGATGCTGAGGGAAACATTACACTCATCGACGAAATCCACACCCCCGATTCATCGCGCTATTTCTACGCCGAAGGGTATGCCGAACGCCAGCAAAAAGGCGAGCCGCAGAAACAACTTAGCAAGGAGTTTGTGCGCAAATGGTTAATCGAAAACGGATTTCAGGGAAAAGACGGTCAAAAGATTCCGGCTATGAGCCCCGAATGGGTTGCAGAAATATCGAAGCGTTACATCGAACTCTATGAACAGGTTACGGGGATGTCGTTCGTGCCGTCGGATTATGCAACTGAACTAAAGAAGACAGAGC
>CAZVHF010000240.1:0-3412 GCA_964627105.1 uncultured Chitinophaga sp. | reverse complement strand
CGCCCCAATGGGGAGGACGGGGAACATCGGTGTTTTGAAAACGCGTTTCGATTTCGCTGAAGGCCTGTTCAAGAAAACTACGTGAGGGAATTTCGGCGCTTTGGGGAGAGGCCCAAGCTCCGAGCTGGCTGCCACGAGGACGCGAAGCAAAATAGGCATCCGATTCGGCACCGCTGGCTTTGAATACCTTTCCTTCAATCCGAACCTGGCGTTCGAGTTCGGGCCAGAAGAAATTGAGCGCTACAAAAACATCATCGCGTGCATCATGTGCTTTATGACTGGTGTAGTTGGTGAAAAACTGAAAGCCATCTGACGAAAACTTTCGAAGAAGAACAATACGCGAGGATAACCTACCTTCTACCGAAACAGTTGAAAATGTCATTGCGTTGGGCTCTGGCAATTCGGCTTTTATGGCTTCATTAAACCAGGTATAAAACTGATCGAAGGGGTTTTCACTCACATGATTTTCATCCAATGAGGCCTGTTGATACTCTTTTCTTAACTGCCTTAGGTAATCTTCCATCGTTTTAAATTAGAATTTCAACCGTGAATTTCTTCCTTGTATTAAGAGAACAACCCGAACCAAAGATGGTTTGCTATTTAATTTTTGTCGTTTATAAAGAGCGCCTTTAACTCAGTTGCGTCTTCTGGTTTCATTTTACCGGCAAGAATTAAGGCAAGCTGCCTGCGACGCAACGCTCCATCGTAACGCTTAATCTCGAGTTCGGTTTCCGGAACACATTCAGGAACGCTGATTGGGCGACCAATTTGATCTACAGCCACAAAAGTATGGATGGCCTCGTTGCAGTTTTCTTTCACCCCAGTTATATGATTTTCTACCGAAACCTCGATAAATACCTCCATCGATGAGTTAAATGATCGCGAAACCTGAGACTCTAGTGTAACAATGTCGCCTAGTTTAATAGGACGATCGAACGACACATTATTCACCGAGGCCGTAACTACAACCCTCTTACAGTGGCGCTGAGCGGCGATTGCAGCAGAAATGTCCATCCAATGCAATAAACGTCCTCCCATCAAATTACCTAATGTATTGGTGTCGTTGGGTAACACAATTTCGGTTGAAACGGCATGCGATTCCCGAGCAAATTTTTTTGTCATGCCACAAAGGTAATATTTCATAAAGTGCAAATCCTAAACTGCAAACGCTTATTTCATAGTTTTGACACATGGATTACAACACCCTCAAATCGCTGCACATTATTTTCGTGGTAACCTGGTTTGCTGCATTATTCTACATGCCGCGTCTGTTTGTATACGATATCGAAGCGCGCGGTAAATCAGAATCAGAGGTACTTCTCGCGCAATTAAGAATTATGCAGCGCCGACTCTGGTTTGGCATCGCCTGGCCGAGTATGATTTTAACCTTAATTTTAGGAACCCTGCTGGCACTCGAAATACAGGCTGATTTTGAAACCAAGTGGTTTGTCTGGAAGTTGGGCTTGGTGGTACTTCTCACGATTTACCACATAGCGTGTCATGCTATCATGAATGAATTGGCACGCAATAAAGTCAAATTTAGTTCGCAGGGTATGCGCATCTGGAATGAAATCCCCACGATTTTACTTTTCGGCATCGTGTTTTTGGTGGTTTTCAAGGAAGTACTGGCCATGTGGAAAGGCCTGATCGGGCTGTTTACCTTAATCGCAGTATTGATGACAGGCATCATTCTTTACCGGAAAATTCGGGAGCGTTCTTAACGAATCAGCATCCAGGCTTCCTCATTCAATCCTTTACGTATCGCCGCAAGTTCTTCACTGGCATCGTTAACAGAAGGATATGAACCATACACTACGCGGTAAAGACCTCCGGGTGTTCTATCTAGCAGTTGCGCATCGAAACCTTTATCAACCAGATGAGATATGATACCCTGAGCATTTTCGATGGTTGCATAACAGCCCGCCACAATAAAAATACGGGCCGATTCGGCATTGAATTCCGCAAAATTCGGTTCCGGAAGTATCGATTTACGGATCTTAACGAGCGAAGCATTCCGTACGGGAGCTATTGCAGTGGCGCTTTCTGAAAGGCCAGAAAAAACAGATAATTCAGCAACTTTATTTTGCTGCAACTTAGGCAGGAAAAACAAACCAAGCCCTACGATGCATGCCGCTGCTGCCGTAATAGCCACATTACGAAATCGCTTTACAGCAGTTGGCTTTGGAGCCTGCTCCACCTGCGGCAACGAAACCACGCGCGGAATATACTCGGGCGCTCTCAAAATTGGCGAAGCCTGAATCGGATACAAACCATATGCAGAAGCCAGAAAATTATTCTGTTCGGTTTGTCGGAACTGAATATTGCGCTCAGGATCTACTGTAAATGTTCCTACCAATGGCAATTCGGTGCGTTCACCAGCCATGATACGGTCGGTCATCAACTCCGATAGACGTGCAAGCCAATTGCGTGCGTCCGAAAAATCGATATTCAGCTCAGCCATCATTTCGCGCAACAAAAGACCATCATCGGTTTTTAGTTGCGCATTGAATAGGATATGCTTCGAAGGTGGAGCAAACACATGCGTTACGGGATGCGCTTTCGCCGGGCTATATGACCCCACAAATCCACCAAAACCAGGTACAATAACGCAGTCGTGCGAACTGAGCAATTCGGCTACTTTGTTCGAAATAAGCTGTTTTCGTTGATTGTACTCGCTGTTTTCCACGACGCAAATGTAGAAAAGCTAATTCAATAACCGAAGTGTTGTTTTACTTTTTTCAAATCTTCGGGCGTATCGATACTCCAGCTTGTATGCTCGCTTCGGGAGGTGTATATAGCGTACCCATTTTCCAACCAACGCAGTTGCTCTAACATTTCAGTTTGTTCGAGAAGCGAAGGCGGAAGAGAACTCAACTGGCTTAGGATACCTGCGCGATATCCGTAAATACCGATGTGTTGTTTAAATTGATTTTGACTTGAGCTTCCAGAGCGCGAATATGGTATTGCGGCACGCGAAAAGTACAATGCTTTTCCCTGTTTGTCTGTAACAAGCTTTATCGTATTTGGATTTGAGCAATCATCGAGCGAGTGAAAAGATTTGTACAGGGTAGCAATTTCGACCATTGGATTCTCAAACAAGCTGCAGAGCGTATCGATTTGTTCAGGAGCGATGAAGGGTTCATCACCTTGAATGTTGATGACAATATCATTTTCATTCAGGTTTTCAGATTGGGCTATTTCGGCACAACGATCAGTTCCGCTGGCATGGTCGCTTCGTGTCATCCGCACCTCTCCACCAAATGCATTTACCACATCGGCAATGCGTACATCATCAGTAGCTACAATGACACGATTTAACATTATGCTTTGCTTTGCCTGTTCATAAACGCGTTGAATCATTGACTTACCGCCAATATCGACCAATGGCTTCCCCGGAAACCGTGAACTGGCA
>CAZVHF010000239.1:0-3454 GCA_964627105.1 uncultured Chitinophaga sp. | reverse complement strand
GGCACGATGAATCTACGCAACCCGTATTGAGGTTGGTAAGGGTGTGGCAAATTTCGAGGGCATTCGTGTTGCTGGCCACAAACATGCTGTTGTTATTTACATTCAGCTGATTGTTGGTATTAACGGTTCCATTGTTCATGTAGCTGGTTACCTCCCAGGTATGCTCAAACGAACCTTGCGCATTGGTGTAAGGCGAGTTTACGCTCAGATAAGCATTCGTTGGTTGGTAATAATAAGTAAAAGCAGCATCGCAAACCGGTGCCTCGGTATCAGGAATGGTAATTACTTGACATTCGCTGGTATTACATCCCGACGACGTAATCATCAATTGCTGACATACATTGTAGGTTGCTCCGGGTTCAACATAATAGGTTGCAATCTCGGTATTTTGAGTCGGATTTGGGATGCCGGGTCCGGAAACCGTCCAGTAATGCAGTTCGTTCATGTATCCCGCCGGAAAATCGGGCGTGAGTGTGAGAGCGTATTGTTCGTTTAACGCGTAGGTAAACCCTGCATCGCAATACACAAAAGTATCGCAGCTGCTCGCTACACAACCGTCTTCAAAAGTTAAGGTAAGGCAGGCTTCAACATAATCGGGCGAAATAAACTGATTTCCTGAAAAATAAGCGGATGGAGTTGAGCTAAAACTGCCTGATGAAGTGGCCGTATCGTCTTCGAAGGTTGTAACCACCCAAGCGTATGACTGAATTCCAGGAACCGTATCGGTATAGAAACGATACATATTGCCGTTCATGATAGTCATGCTAATAGGTGCCGAGCATGTTTGTGCCTGCACCAGCATGCCGATGAGGAATAAAACTGAAAAGAGGAGGAACTTTTTCATGGCTGAAGTTTTTTAGTGCTTCAAAGGTGAAAAGTATAAAATAATTCGCATTATGAGCTTCGCTTGTTTCTTACCCACTCAAAAGCTATTTACGGTATGGAAATATAATATTTAAATGTATTTCAAGATTTTTACAAGGACGTATCCAGTAATTTATTTCACCCGAAAATTTCTGTAATATGGATATTCTATCTTCGCAAAGTCGATGAAAAACAGCTTCCGCATCCTTTCGTTTCTAAAATTCCTTTTGCGTTCCAAGGGCCTGCATAGGGTGCATTCGCCTTTCGTTTTTCATTTTTACCACGAGCTTATCAGAAGAGGCCAACATTACAGCGATTTTGATAAACTGAGTAACATCCGAATTGAGCTACTGAATAATAAAACACCAATTCAACGTGCAGGTATTGGAGCATCAGCCAAACCAAAACAAGAACAAATTGCCGACATTGCAGCACGCATTTTAAGCACGCAGCACTGGTGCGAAGCATTTTACCGCATTGCAAACTTTGCAAAACCTGATTGCATTGTAGAACTTGGAACCGGACTGGGATTGTCTACGCTTTATTGGGCCAAAGCAGCTCCGCATGCTCAGATACACACCTTCGAAGGCGATGCCGTTCTTGCTGATTTAAACAAAGTCCTTTTCAAAAACGAGCAAGCAATGAACATCATCCTGCATCAAGGACTTTTTAACGACACGCTGCCACGTTTCCTCGAAGGCAAGCCACGCATCGACATCGCATTTATCGACGGTGATCATACCTACGAAGCTACGTTGAAGAATTTTAACCTGATGCTTCCCTTTTTTCACGAAAACAGCATCGTAATTTTTGACGATATCCATTGGAGCAGCGGAATGGAACGTGCCTGGAACGAGATTAAATCCATGAACGAAGTGTGGCAAAGCATCGATTTTTTCCGATTAGGCATGGTGTTTTTCAGAACATCGCAGGCAAGGCAGCATTTTAATTTACGTGGAACGTATTTCGGCTTTTGAGAACAAAGCAAATTCGCGTACGTTTGGTATCCGAAACATGGCACAGGCAGAAACCGTAATCGACATCCGCAAATTGGTGCGGAACTTCAAGTTGGGCAACGAAACCATCAAGGTTTTAAAGTCTGTCGACTTGCTCGTTCAGCGCGGCGAATACGTTGCTCTGATGGGGCCTTCGGGTTCGGGTAAATCGACCTTGATGAATATTTTGGGCTGTCTCGATACGCCAACCGAAGGCGAATACTATTTAAACGGCAGAGAAGTAGCACGCTTATCGGACAATGAGCTGGCCGAAATCCGTAACAAGGAGATTGGGTTTATTTTCCAGACCTTTAATCTTTTGCCGCGCTCTACGGCACTCGACAATGTAATTCTTCCGCTTATTTATGCCGGATTGAAAAAGGATGAACGCGAGAAACAGGCAAAACGGGCTTTGGATCAAGTAGCCTTATCGGATCGCATGATGCATCGTCCCAACGAATTGTCGGGAGGTCAGCGTCAACGGGTGGCCATTGCGAGGGCACTGGTGAATAATCCATCTATATTGCTGGCCGACGAGCCAACGGGAAATTTGGATACGAAGACCTCGATTGAAATTATGGGCTTATTGCACGACATCCATAAATCGGGCAACACCATTATTATTGTAACGCACGAGGAAGATATTGCGCAGCATGCACACCGCATTATTCGTTTGCGCGATGGCGTTATTGAGTCAGACACGATGAATCCGAACATTCGGGTTTACCAGAAAGCATAGCAGATGAAAATTTACACACGCACGGGCGATAAGGGAGAAACAGGATTACTGGGTGGTGCACGCGTTCCGAAGCATCATATTCGTATTGAAAGTTACGGAACGCTCGACGAGCTGAATTCATTTTTGGGTTTGTTGCGCGATACAGCAGGGGCCGAAAATTATTCGGGTATACTTGTGCGGATTCAGGAACAATTGTTCACGATGGGTTCGCACCTGGCTATGGAGCCCGGAAATACCAGCTTTGCTTTGCCAGCGTTTGAAGCGGCTGAAATTGCTTTTTTGGAACAGGAAATTGATCGCATGACGGCCGAATTGCCAGAGATGCGTCATTTTATTTTACCGGGTGGCTCATTGGCGGTATCACATTGTCATGTGGCACGCTGCGTTTGCAGGCGGGCTGAGCGACTGGTAGTGTTATTGAACGAGAGCGAATCGGTAGACGAATCGATTATACGTTATCTGAACCGTTTGTCGGATTACCTCTTTGTGTTGGCGCGAATGCTGAGCAAGGAAACGGGTGCTGTAGAAATGCCTTGGAAACCAAGAGGTTAAAATAAATCAACAATCGGTATTTGTATTGTTCCTTTTCTATTTTTGCGGAAAATTGGATGTGCATCCAACAAAACACTATCTGTAACGTTAATCGATAAAAATAGGCATTATGTACTGGACATTAGAATTGGCTTCATATCTGGAGGATGCTCCATGGCCGGCTACCAAAGACGAGTTGATAGATTTTGCTATACGTTCGGGCGCACCGCTTGAAGTAATAGAAAATTTACAGGAAATAGAGGATGAGGGAGATGCTTACGAAAGCATTGATGAGATTTGGCCCGATTATCCTACGAAAGACGAT
>CAZVHF010000238.1:0-3455 GCA_964627105.1 uncultured Chitinophaga sp. | reverse complement strand
GCGAGACCATGAACATCATCGCCGCGCCGAAGACGGGCAAGTCGTGGATGGTGCTTGACCTTGCCATGTGCGTCGCAACCGGGCGGCCGTGGTTCAACCGATTCCAAGTCGAGAAGGCGCCCGTCCTGCTGATCGACAACGAGCTGCACGACGAGACGCTGGCCGGGCGCATCAAGACGGTCGCCGATGCCAAGGGCATCAAGATCGACGCCCTGGACGGAATGATGGAGGTGCGGAGTCTGCGCGGTGAACTGCAATCCTTTGCGCAGCTTGAGCAGTCGCTGTTCAAGGACATGAAGCCAGGGCAGTACGCCATGATCATCTTCGACGCCTTCTATCGGTTCAATACGGAAGACGGCGCGGACGAGAACGACAACGGCTACATGGCCTCGGTCTACAACCGCCTGGACAAGCTGGCGAAGAGCCTCGACTGCTGTCTGGTGTGCATCCACCACACCTCGAAGGGCAACCAGTCGGACAAGGCAGTGACGGACGTGGGCGCCGGCGCCGGGTCGATGAGCCGAGCGGCGGACACCCATCTGGTGCTACGCGAGCACGAACTGGCCGGGCACCTCGTGATCGACGCCGCCACGCGCTCGTGGCCGCCGCTGGAAGGCACCGTGGTGCGTTTCGAGTACCCCCTGTTCCATCCGGAGCCCCTCGCCGATCCTCGGGCCTACAAGAAGGCGCGGAAGGGTTCTGAGGACGGGTGGACGCCCGAGCGCTTCGCCGAGGAGATCGTCGGCAAGACGGCCGTGGACGGGAAGACGGTGCTGGCGCGGTCGCTGAAGGCCGGGCTGACCGAGAGCCGCTGCAAGACCCTGCGCATGGCCGCTGAGGGCGACGGATTGATCGAGAACATCGGCGGCAAGACGAAGACCGCGCTGTGGGTTTGCCGCGTCCAAATAACCCATTCGGGGAGTCATTCGGGGAGCCTCTCCGAATCATCTCCGAATCGAGTTTGCAAGGCTGATGATTCGGTGGGGGAGACCCTAAAGGGATCTCCCCACCGAATCAATCAGCAGCCTGTGGGGGCCACCGAATGACCCGCCCCGCCCCCGCCGCTGTCGTGCGCGCCCTGTGCTCGCTGGAGACCGGGAAGGCCCAGGGGAACGCCATGCGCTCGTGGCTGGCGAACCTGTCCCGCGACCGCGAGCAGCTGGTGATGGCCGTCTGGGTGATCGTCGTGGTCTGTGACGCCGACCCGTGCGATGCCTGCCTGAGCCTTGGGCAGCGCGACTGCATGCGGTGCATGGCCCGACTGAAGGACAACCCGGTGCACGACGAGAACCTGCTGGCGATGGTCGCGCTCGTGTACGACGCGCTCGGGGTTCCGCCGGGGGGTAGACGGTGAACGATTCAGTGAGACGATGCGCGCATGGTAGAGACGCAGCTGCGCTGGGGACCGTGCGACGGCGATCGCTTGACCATCGAGGACGGCGTGCTCGAGGTGCGCGTGCCCGTGGTCTGCGGTGTGTGCCTGGACGAGCTTCCCGCCAACCTCGGGCGCGACGTGTACACCGAGGCGATCTACCTCCCCGACGATCACGGGGTCTGGTGGTACGCGGGCCGCATGCGCTACAGCGATGCGGGCGGGCAGGCGTACTGGTCGCCGGCGTGAGCCCCCCGCCCTTGCGGAGCGCGATTCCCGTGGGAGAGTGTGCGCATGGGTAAGCACAGCCGGCAGAAGGGGAAGCGCGGCGAGCGCGAGGCCGCTGCCCAGATCGCGCATCATTGGGGCGCAACGGACGCACGCCGCAGCGTGCAGTTCTGCGGGCGCTCGGGCGATGCCGACCTGATCGGCGTGCCTGGCATCCACGTCGAGGTGAAGCGCTACGCCGCGATCAGCGCGCTGCGATTCCTGAAGCAGGCCGAGGCCGACGCGACGCCTGGCACCGTGCCCGTCGTGGTCATGCGCGAGGACGCTGCGACCGAGTGGACCGTGATGCTGCGGGTGTCCGACGCGCCGGAGTTCGCGCGCCGGCTGGTGCAGCTGCTGGGCGAGGCGACCGTGCCGGTGGAGGTGAAGCCGTGAAGCGACTCAACGAGCGCAAGCGCGTCGAGGAGCCGCTCGCGGGTCATCACTGGCGCGAAGGCGCGACGCCAGGGACGAAGTGGACCGTCGAGAAGATGGCGCGCAACATCCACCGCGTGACCATGCTGGCCGATACGCCGCATGCGTTCGAGTGGCATGGGCTGCTCGCATCAGACCGCCACCACGACAACAGCCACACCGATCAGGATCTGGAACGCAAGCACCTCGACGAACTGGTGCAGCGCAAGGGCGGCGCGATCGACTGCGGTGACCTGTTCTGTGCGATGCAGGGCAAGTGGGACCCACGAGCAGACCGCAGCGCATGCAGGCCCGAGCACCAGTGCGGCGACTACCTCGACGCCCTCGTGCGCGAGGCGACGCAGTTCTACAAGCCATACGCCGATCGCTTCGTCGTGATCGGCCGCGGCAACCACGAGACGGCGATCACCAAGCGCCACGAGACCGACCTCACCGAGCGCCTGTGCGCCGGGCTCAGTGCGAACGCGCCCTGCCCTGTGTATTCGGGCGGCTACGGCGGCTACGTCCTGTTTCGCTTGATCACGAACAAGGGCGGCTCGTTCTCGTTCCGCGTGCGCTATTTCCACGGCGCTGGCGGCGGCGCGATGATGACGCACGGCGTGCTCGACACTCGCCGGCATGCGTCGTTCTGGCCTGATGCCGACATGGTGATCACGGGCCACTCGCACCACCACTGGACCGTGCCGATCGCGCGCGAGCGCTTGCGCCAGTTCAGCGGGCAAGCCGAGGTCGTGATCGACGAGCAGCTGCATGTGCGCATCGGCACCTACAAGGACGAGCACGGCGACGGGTTCGGCGGCTGGTCCATCGAGCGCGGCATGGCGCCAAAGAGCAAGGGCGCGGTGTGGATGCGCCTGCACATCGCAGGCAAGCAGAGCGAGTATCGACTGGCTGCGGAGGTGACCCGTGCGCAGTGAGTTCCGCAGCAAGATCGCGGGCCGCGTCTGGCGCATTCGCTACGAGGACGCCAAGACGATGGGCAAGGACTGGGGCCGATGCTGGCTGCCAGCCGGCAGGCACCCGCTCATCCAGATACGGCGTGCCCTGCGAGGCTTCCGCGCGATGGACGTGCTGGTGCATGAGGTGCTGCACGCTGCACGCCCAGAGCTCGACGAGCAGGCGGTCGAGGCCACGGCCACGGCGATCGCACGCGCGCTGTGGAAGGCTGGGTATCGGAGGATGGATCAGTGAGGCAGCGACCGCCCAGGCTGCGCGTTGGCAAGCCGCGCGAGATGCCGATGGCATGGGCGCCGCCACGCGATGAGCGAGGCAGTGCGCACAGCCGCGGGTATGGCGTGAACTGGCGCCGGCTGCGCGAGGTGGTGCTCGATGCCGAGCCGCTGTGCCGCCATTGCATGGAGCGCGGCAAGGTCACGCCAGC
>CAZVHF010000237.1:0-3470 GCA_964627105.1 uncultured Chitinophaga sp. | reverse complement strand
AATTACTATTTCGGAACTTTAAACAGGGCGGGGACACGTGTTTCCCGTTTTCTTGTTTTTACATCAATGGTTTTTGTGCCAATATTGCCCAAGCCCCTCAAAATACCCTTTAAATAATGTGTGTGCTAAACAGAGTTTTCAATACTTTTGCCTACATTTTTTTGAAGAATGGACACTTTCACATACCTCGCTTCTTCCGATCCGGCTGCACTCGATCACCTCTACCAACAATACCGCGAAAATCCTTCATCGATAGACCCCAGTTGGGGACAGTTTTTCGAAGGTGTAGATTTCGCTACACGAAGCTATCCGCAGAAACCTGCCACGCTAAATGGCGAAATTCCGGAGAATGTAAGCCGCGAGTTTAAGGTCATTAACCTCATCAATGGCTACCGCAGCCGTGGACATTTGTTTACCAAGACCAATCCCGTTCGCGAACGACGCAAGTACACGCCAACACTCGATATTCAGAATTTCGGACTTGAGAATAACGACCTCGAAACAGTTTTTCAGGCAGGCGCCCTCATAGGAATTGGTCCGACCAAACTGAGTCAGATTGTAAATCACCTGCAGGAAACCTATTGCCAAAGTATTGGGGTTGAATACATGTACATTCGCAATACTGAGGTGGTTGAATGGATGCAAAAGAAAATGGAGGGGTCCAAAGGACGTCATCCTTACTCGGTTGACGAAAAGAAAGCCATTTTCGAACGTCTCAACGATGCGGTAGGCTTTGAAAGTTTCCTCGATAAAAAATTCGTAGGACAAAAACGTTTCTCGCTCGAAGGTTGTGAAGCTCTCGTTCCGGCTCTCGACCACGTAATTGAGCGCGGTGCTGACCTTGGAATTCGAGAATTTGTAATGGGAATGGCCCATCGCGGAAGATTGAGCGTATTGGCCAACATTTTCAAGAAAGATTGCAAAAGTATTTTCACCGAATTTGAAGGAAAGGAATACGACGAAGAAGAATTCTCGGGCGATGTGAAGTATCACCTCGGATATTCGACCAAGGTTAAAACCCGCGGCGGTGCCGATGTGCGCATGACGCTGGCGCCCAATCCTTCACACTTAGAGGCAGTTGGACCGGTAGTAGAAGGAATCGCTCGTGCCTTTGCCGAAGAGGAACACAACAGCGATTACGATAAAATTGCCCCCATCATCATTCACGGCGACGCCGCTATTGCCGGTCAAGGCGTTGTGTACGAAACCGTGCAGATGGCAAAGCTCGACGGCTACAAAACCGGTGGAACCATCCACATTGTGGTGAACAATCAGGTAGGTTTTACCACCAATTACCTCGATGCACGTTCATCTATTTACTGCACCGATGTAGCCAAGGTAACACTCAGTCCCGTATTTCATGTTAATGCCGACGATGCCGAAGCCGTGGTATTTGCTGTTGATTTGGCCATGGAATTCCGCCAGAAGTTTCATGGTGATGTATTCATCGACCTGCTCGGATACCGCAAATATGGGCACAACGAAGGCGACGAGCCACGCTTTACCCAGCCTATCCTGTATAAGGCCATCGCCAAACACGCCAATCCGCGCCAAATTTATCTCGAGCGCTTATTGAATGAAGGGGCGATTACCCATGAAGAAGCCTCAGCGCTCGATTCGCAGCTGCGCGAAAAACTGGATGCCGCGCTCGAAGCTGCACGTAAAACCGATAAAACCATCATCACCAATTTCCTCGAAGCATTATGGAAAAAATACCGTACAGCTACACCGAAGGATTTTGAAAGTTCGCCCGAAACCGGTGTTAGCGAAAAACAGTTGAAAGCTATTGCAAAGGCCGTTTACACAGTGCCCGATGGCATGAAATTTTTCAAGAAGATGGAAAAGGTGCTGCAGGATCGCAAAGATATGGTCGAGAAAAATGGACAGCTCGACTGGGGTATGGCAGAAATGCTTGCCTACGGTTCACTGCTGGCAGAAGGACATCCCATTCGTTTCTCGGGACAGGACGTTGAACGTGGAACCTTTTCGCATCGCCATGCCGTATTGAAAATCGAAGACTCTGAAGAAGAATATGTGCCTCTTAATACCATTTCAGCAAAGCAGGCTCCGATTACCATTTACAACTCATTATTAAGCGAATACGCTGTATTGGGATTCGATTACGGTTATTCGCTGGCACGTCCAGAAAGCTTAACCGTGTGGGAAGCCCAGTTTGGCGATTTTAACAATGGGGCGCAAATCATGATCGACCAATTTATTTCGTCGGCCGAAGACAAATGGCGCAGCATGAGCGGTCTGGTAATGCTTTTGCCACATGGTTTCGAAGGTCAGGGGGCAGAACATAGTTCGGCTCGTTTGGAACGATTCCTCAACTTAAGCGCAGAGTATAATATGTACGTTGTGAACGTTACCACACCTGCCAATTATTTTCATCTCATTCGCCGTCAACTAGCACTGCCATTCCGCAAACCTTTGGTAGTGATGTCGCCAAAGAGCTTATTACGACACCCGAAATGCGTGAGTGAATTAAACGCTTTAATCAAGGGCCGCTTCGAAGAATTGATTGATGATGCTGGTGTAAAAGCAGTGAACGTGAAACGTGTAGTGTTCTGCTCGGGTAAATTGTATTACGAATTACTGGAACAGCGCGATGCATTGAAACTAAACCATGTGGCGCTGGTGCGTATTGAGCAGCTGTATCCTTTCCCAATGAAACAATTCGAGGCAGTGCTGAAGAAGTATTCAAAGGCTACAGAACTCATCTGGGCGCAAGAAGAACCAGAAAACATGGGGGCATGGAATTATATGCTACGCAAATTGCGTCATGTCAAAAATTTGGATGTAGTTGCACGCAGCGAGAGCGGATCACCGGCAACAGGAAGTTCGAAACGCCATGCCGTGGAACAAAAAGCTTTGGTAGCGAAGTGTTTGGGAGTAAAATAATTTCTTTCTACAACCAATTGGGTTGCTTAGTGTATGGTAATTCAAATGCGAATTCCCCAAAAAAGAAGCTTGGTTTTGTTTGAACGACAAAAAATTACGCATTCTTTTCTCGGGAATAAAACGCTGAGTTCAATATTTCTAGTATTGATTTTATCATTCTGCACACCTAACGTAAATGCTCAATCTTCAAAAACATTGCTATTTGTTGGCACCTATACAGATGCTAAACCGAGTAAGGGAATTTACCTTTTTGAGTTCGACACAAGCAATGGGAATCTATCGCTTTTAAACACAGGCAAAGACATTGTAAATCCATCCTTTTTAACACTTTCACCTAACGGTCATTATTTATACGCCTGCACCGAAAGTAAAATGCCGGGCCTAGGAAGTGTTTCGGCATTTAAAATTGATAGTACCAATGGTTCTATAACTTTCATTAACAAACAAAGTAGCGGTGGCGAAAATCCGGTGTACATCAGCACCAGTAAGAACAATGAATTTTTGATAAGCGCCAATTATACCGAAGGAACCGCTGCCGTATTTCCCATTCGGTCTGATGGCGGATT
>CAZVHF010000236.1:3003-3491 GCA_964627105.1 uncultured Chitinophaga sp. | reverse complement strand
GATTCAAAATTTGCGCAACCTGATTTTCCAACTCTAAAATTTATTACCTTCGCGCTCGGTTTCAAAAAGGCTATGGACAATCCGGTAAAAATATTTTCAGGTTCTGCATCGCGCTATTTAGCTGAAAAAATTGCTGCCGGTTATGGTAAAGAGCTTGGCAAAGTAAGTTTTATCCGCTTCAGCGACGGCGAATTCCAAACCGCCTTCGAAGAAAGTGTGCGCGGAAGCGATTTGTTCATCATTCAAAGTACCTTCCCGCCTACCGAAAATCTGTTTGAGCTTTTACTTATGATTGACGCTGCAAAACGCGCATCGGCCCGGCAGATTATTGCAGTAATTCCCTACATGGGCTTTGCACGTCAAGATCGCAAAGACCAACCTCGTGTAGCCATAGGCGCAAAACTCGTTGCCGATTTGTTGGCGACAGCAGGCGCTACACGCATCATGACCATGGATTTGCATGCCGACCAAATCCAGGGCTTCTTTAA
>CAZVHF010000236.1:0-2993 GCA_964627105.1 uncultured Chitinophaga sp. | reverse complement strand
GTCATCCCCTATTTCGGCTACGCCCGCCAGGACCGCCGCCCACGCTCCACCCGCGTTCCCATCACCGCCAAAATGGTGGCCAATATGCTGCAGACCGCGGGTGTGTCGCGGCTGCTGACCATGGATTTGCATGCCGACCAAATCCAGGGCTTCTTTAATGTACCGGTAGATCATCTTTATTCATCGTCGATTTTTATTCCATACATCCAGAGTTTGAACCTTCCAGACCTAACGGTCGCTGCGCCAGACATGGGTGGGTCAAAAAGAGCCAATTCATACGCGAAATACCTGGGCGTTAACATGGCAATCTGCTACAAAGAACGTAAGGTTCACAACCAGGTAGCCCGCATGGCACTTATTGGCGACGTAAAAAATAAAGACATCGTGTTAATCGACGATATCATCGATACGGCCGGCACCATTACCATGGCTGCCGATATGATGATGGAACGCGGGGCACGATCAGTTCGCGCTTTCTGCACGCATCCGGTGCTTTCAGGAGCAGCCTACGAAAAAATTGAAAAATCGGCCATCACCGAATTGGTCGTTACCGATACCATCCCATTAAAACAGGAATCTGCCAAAATTAAAGTGCTTTCGGTTGCCGATTTATTTGCCGATGTAGTAAGCCGCGTGCACAACTACGAAAGCATCAGTTCCACTTTTATCTGTTGAATTTTAACCAAATCCAAATAAACCATGAAATCAATCTTTATGAGCGGTTCTCCACGCGAGAACGTAGGGAAAAAAGATGCAAAGGCACTCCGCAGCAAAGGACTCGTTCCCTGCGTACTTTACGGAGGATCTGAGCAGATTCACTTTTCGGCCGACGAAAAGGTATTCAAACCTTTAATTTTTACGCCCGACGCGCATACCGTTGAGCTCGAAATTTCGGGAAAAAAGTACAACGCAATCCTTCAGGATGTGCAGTACCATGCCATTTCTGATCGCCTGATGCATGTCGACTTTTTGCATGTCGACGAAACCAAGCCTGTTGTTATTGCTATTCCGGTTGCGGTAAATGGTATTGCTCCAGGGGTTCGCGAAGGGGGTAAATTACTCGTTAAGTTGCGTAAAATGAAAGTGCGCGCTTTGTTGAACAACCTTCCTGACAAAATCAACATCGATATTTCGCACCTCGAAATCGGTCAGTCGGTGAAAGTAGAGCACCTTCAGGCACAAAATCCTGAAATCGTGTTCCTCGATGCACCAAACGTTGCCGTAGTATCAGTTTCTGCTACACGTGCTTCACGTCAGGCCGCCGAAGACGCGAAGAAATAATTTGTTCTCATCTCTTGAAGCCGGGTTCATTTCTGTTCCCGGCTTTTTTATTGCAACCAACTCAATTATCTTGCAGGGATGAAATTCTTGATTTGCGGTTTGGGCAATCCCGGTCCCGAATACGATCATACCCGCCATAACATTGGCTTCTCGGTGCTGGATGAACTTGCCGGCTCAAATCAATGTACATTCGATTCGGTTCGGCATGGCTGGATGGCCAGTTTTAAACTCAAGGGCCGTAATGTGATCTTGCTAAAACCCAATACATACATGAATCTCAGCGGGAAAGCCATTCAGTACTGGATGCAAGCCGAGAAAATTCCACTCGAAAACATATTGGTTGTAACCGACGATTTAGCGCTACCCTTCGGGACCCTTCGCATGCGAGCAAAAGGCAGCGACGGCGGACATAATGGTTTGAAAAGTATTCAGGAATGCCTCGGCACAACCAATTATGCCCGATTGCGATTTGGCATCGGTAGCGAATTTGCAAAAGGTCAGCAGGTAAATTATGTGCTTAATCGGTGGAGCAACGATGAAGATAAATTATTGCCAGAACGTTTGAACCAATGTTGCGAATTCATTAAGAGTTTTGCCACGATTGGCCCTACATTAACTATGAGTCAGTTTAACAACAAATAAAATCACAAACCATGAAAAAGTTCTTCATAACCTTGGCACTGTATGGATGTGCATTAACCGCAGTACAGGCGCAGACGAAAACCAACAAGAAAGAATCGGCCTATCAATTTACCACCATCAAGGAAATTGGGAACACCGATGTGAAAAATCAGGGAAGTACGGGCACCTGCTGGAGTTTTTCGACGCTTTCGTTTTTGGAGTCGGAGTTAGAACGTATGGGAAAAGGAAAGATGAACCTTTCGGAAATGTACATTGCCCGACGAGCCTATACCTTGAAAGCCGAACGTTTCGTGCGCATGATGGGTAAAACCAATTTTGGACAAGGGGGTGCATTTCATGATGTGATGAACGTGATTAAGGATTACGGCATGATGCCCGATGCCGCCTACAGCGGATTTATTTATGGACAATCGAAACACAACCATTCGGAGCTTGAGGAAGTATTGGTGGGAATGTTGAATACCTTGGTAAAATTGCCTGAAGGGAAACTGAGTCCGGCTTGGAAGCAGGCGGTTGAAGGAATTCTGGATGCCTATCTTGGGAAACTGCCTGAAAAAATAGATTTTAATGGCAAAAGCATAACGCCCATCGAATTCCGCAATCAACTGGGTATAAATCCGAATGATTACGTTGAAATTTCGTCATTTACCCATCATCCGTTTTATGAGCAATTTGTGCTCGAAGTGCCCGATAACTGGGCTTGGAATAAAGTGTACAATGTTCCACTCGACGAAATGGAGCAAATTATGGAAAACGCCATTACGAATAATTATTCCATCGCCTGGGCATCTGATGTAAGCGAGCCTTTTTTTTCGCATAAGAACGGTTTAGCCATTGTTCCCGAAAAGGAGATGGAGGCCATGAGCAAGGAAGAAAAGGAAACGCTCTTTACGCAAATGATGCCGCAACGAATTGTTACGCAGGAAATGCGTCAAAAGGCATTTGATAACCTGAGTACACAAGACGATCATGGCATGCACATTACCGGATTGGTAAAGGACCAGAATGGACAGAAGTTTTACATCGTGAAAAACTCATGGGGTGCCGAAAACAATGAATGTGGAGGGTAT
>CAZVHF010000235.1:0-3518 GCA_964627105.1 uncultured Chitinophaga sp. | reverse complement strand
CCTCTACGACACCGGCGGCGAGGACCGCACGAGCGCGGGCGTCGATGTCGAGGTCGACCAGTCGTTCCGCGGCGTGGCCGACGCGGAATGGCAGATGGCGCTCGCGGCGAACACGAACCTGCAGACGCAGTTCGCCTATGTCTCCGACGAGACCTTCATCTCGACCTGGCGCCAGCAGGACTTCGCGACACGGCGCGAGTACGAGACGAGCGTCTACCTCAACAATGTGAAGGACAACTCCGCGCTGTCGCTCCTGTTGAAGTACGACCTGAACGAGTTCATCTCGAACTCGTACCTGCTCGCAAGCCGCAGCTACACCGTCGAGAAGCTGCCCGAGCTCGGCTACCGGCGCTACGGCGACGAGGCGCTCGAGGGCTTCTCGTGGAGCCAGCAGTGGAACGCGAACCTGATGCAGCTGCGCCCGACGAGCGGCACGCCCGACTCGCTCGGCGTGCCGGTCGGCGCGTGGGGCGGCGCGATCGCCGCGAACGAGGAGATCGACAGCGCGTTCTTCGACGGCGGGTACCGCGACAACCTCGTCTCGCGGCTCGACACGCGGCACGAGCTCAGCGTGCCGCTCGCGAACGACTTCGCGACGCTCACGCCCTTCGTCACCGGCCAGGCGACCGGCTACTTCATGGACGAGTTCTCGGCGTACTCGACCGACGCCGACGAGCTGCGCTTCCAGTCGGGCGGCGGCGCGCGCGCGTCGATGCGCTTCGTGCGCGTCGACGACTCGGTGCAGAGCCGGCTGCTCGACCTGAACCGCATGCGCCACATCGTCGAGCCGTACTCGGTCGCGTGGGCGGGCTGGGATTCGGTCGAGGAAGGCGCGTACCCGATCTACGACCAGGACTACGAAGGCGCGACCGGCGGCGCGGCGTTCAACCTCGGCCTGCGCAATGTGCTCCAGACGCAGCGCGGCGGCGCGGGCGCGTGGCAGTCGGTCGACTGGGTCAAGCTCGACACGGGCGTCGTCGTCAGCGACGGCGGCTCGGACCTCCAGCCGCAGCCGCTCGACCCGCTCGATCCGTCGGCGAGCCTGCGCTGGGCGCAGTCGCCGATCCCCGCGTTCTACTCGTTCCGCCCCGAGCTCTCGCAGTGGGGCAGCCACGCGTACGGCCTGCTCACCTGGCAGCTGAGCGACGCCTTCTCGGTCGGAGGCACGGCGAACTACCTGTTCGAGGACCGCGCGTTCGTGACCGACGACGACGCGCTGCTGCCGAACCTCGCGCGCGCGTCGCTCGGCGCGGAGATGCGGCACAGCCCCGTGCTCAGCACATACCTCGAGTACCGCTACCTCGCGCCGACCTCGTCGGAGCTGCTGCAGGCGGGCGTCATCTACAGGCTCGGGAAGCGCTACATCCTGGCGTGCAGCCCGCAGTACGACCTGCTCGCCGACGACTTCCGCGCGGTCAGCGGATCGCTCACGCGCACCTTCCCCGACTACGACCTCAGCCTGACCGCCGGCTACGACCGCATCGAGGACGACGCCTTCTTCGGCCTCTCGCTGTCGATCCCCGCGGGTTCGGGCGGCGCGCTGCGCCAGACGAACTTCGGCTCGTACACGCCGACGATGGGCGCCGCGCCCGGGTACACGCCGTGAGCTCCGCGGAGCGCCGGCCGCGCGTGCTGGCGATCTCGTCGCGCGGCGGGCACTGGATCCAGCTGCGGCGGCTGCGCTCGGCGCTCGACGGCTGCGACGTGACCTGGGCGTCGACGGACCCGGGCTTCGCGCGCGAGGTCGCGCCCGACCGCTTCGTGCTGATTCCGGAGGCCAGCCGCTGGGACCGCCTTCGGCTCGCGTGGTCGGTCGTGCGCGTGCTCGCGCTGGTCGTCCGGCTGCGGCCGCACGCCATCCTCTCGACCGGCGCGGCGCCCGGCTTCCTCGCGCTGCGCTTCGGCAGGCTCGTCGGCGCGCGCACGATGTGGATCGACTCGGTCGCGAACGCCGAGGAGCTCTCGCTGTCGGGCCGGAAGGCCGCGGGCTTCGCGGATCTCGCGCTCACGCAGTGGAGCGAGCTCGGCCCCCCGCTGCCGCCGGCGGCCGAGCGCCGCAAGGGCGTGGCCTACCACGCGGGAGCGGTCTTTTGATCCTCGTCACCGTCGGCTCGCAGCTGCCGTTCGACAGGCTCGTCGCGCCCGTCGCGGCGTGGGCCCGCGCGCGCGGCGTGCGCGACATCTTCTTCCAGCACGGCGGCGGCGCAGTCGATCTCGCGGGCTTCGAGTCCGCCGACTTCGTGAAGCCCGACGAGGCCGCGCGGCTGTTCGACCGCGCGCGCGTCGTCGTCGCGCATGTCGGCATGGGCACGATCCTCGGCTGCCTCGAGCGCGCGAAGCCCGTCGTCGTCCTGCCGCGCACCGCGGCGCTCGGCGAGACGCGCAACGACCACCAGGTCGCGTGCGCGCGGCGCTTCGAGGGCCGCCCGGGGATCTTCGTCGCGTGGGAGCCCGAGGCGCTCGCGGCGCTTCTCGACCAGGCCGAGTCGCTCGCGGGCGCCGAGCGGATCGACAGCCACGCGCAGCCGGCGCTGCTCGCGGCGGTGCGCGCGTTCGTGCATGGACGCGATCCGGGCGCGCGCTAGCCGCAGCCGCGCGCGCGAGTCGGAGACCGCGCGTGCGCGAACTGAAGACCGCGAGTGTGCGAGCTGTGATCCACGAGTGTGCGAGCTGAAGTCCGCGAGTGTGCGAGCTGCGATCCGCGAGTGCGCGAGCTGAAGTCCGCGAGTGCGCGAGCTGAAGTCCGCGAGTGCGCGAGCTGAAGTTCGCGAGTGCGCGAGTCGAAGACCGCGAGTGCGCGAACTGCAATCCGCGCGAGCTGCGAACCCCGCGCACGCGCGCTGCGATCCACGCGCGCGTCGCGGATTCCGCGCGCGCCGTTCACTCGAAGGGCTGCGCGCCCTGCGGAAGCGTGAAGCCGATCGCGTCCGCGCCGGGCTTCGTCAGCCGGCGGCCCTGACGCGTGCGCGCGAGGAAGCCGATCTGCAGGAGATACGGCTCGACGAGGTCCTCGAGCGTGTCCGAGTCCTCGGCGAGCGTCGCGGCGATCGCCTCGAGCCCGACGGGGCCGCCGCCGTAGATCTCGGCGATCGCGCGCAGGTACTTCCGGTCGAGCTCGTCGAGACCGCGCTCGTCGATCCCCTCGAGGCGCAGCGCCTCGGCGACGACGGCGCCGTCCGCGCGGCCCTTCGCGCGCACGGCCGCGTAGTCGCGCACGCGACGCAGGAGCCGCAGCGCGATGCGCGGCGTTCCGCGCCCGCGCGCGGCGATCGCGTCGAAGGCCTCGACCGAGACGCCGTCCATCCCGAGGATCCCGGCCGCGCGCGCGAGGATCCGCACGAGGTCGTCGTGGCCGTAGAACTCGAGATGGTGCGAGAGGCCGAAGCGGCTGCGAAGCGCCTGCGTCAGGAGCCCGGCGCGCGTCGTCGCGCCGATCAGCGTGAACGGCTTCAGCGTGATCGTCACGACGCGGGCGTGCATGCCCGAATCGAGCGTGAAGTCGATCCGCCGGTCCTCCA
>CAZVHF010000234.1:0-3518 GCA_964627105.1 uncultured Chitinophaga sp. | reverse complement strand
AATGGCATAGCGCCCGATCAAATAGCCATTCAAAAATCGGGTAAATTGATAAAGCAACAACTGGAATCATTGGTGGGTAGGGCATTATTTGGGAATGATGGATACTTTGCGGTTCGAATTAAATACGATAATGTAATTGCTAAAGCCATAGATGTAATGCATAACGGCAGTTTAGTGGGTTTAAAACAAAATAAATAAATTGATCGACCATGAGAATTTTAAAATTGATTTGTGTCTTGGTGTACTTCAGTTTATCGCTGAAGGCACAAATGACCAATCCAATTAAATGGAGTTTTTCTCAAAAACAGCTGAATGATTCAGTTAGCGAATTAAAGTTTACTGCGACTCTCGAGAGCGGCTGGCATCTTTATTCTCAATTTACCCCCGAAGGAGGACCATTGCCTACGGTATTTGATTTTAAACTTCCAAAGGAGGTGCTTCGATTAGGTAAAGTGAAAGAACCTGCATACGACAAAAAATTTGAAGAGGTATTCCAGGTCGATGTATACACCTTTCCGGGCAGCAAAGTAGTTTTTACACAGCGTGTACAAAACACAACAGCTGTTGAGCAGATGGTTTCGGGTGAAATAAATGGAATGACCTGCAAAGACGAGGTTGGTTGCATACCGATGGATGCAACGCCTTTTAAGTTTACATTGCCCGCACATGTAAAAACAACCGCCCAAAATGCCGTTGTAGATACGGCAGAGGTAATTGTTGCCCCCGATACAGCAGCGCAAACAAAGCCAAAATCACAAGACGGAGCCTGCCGCGATTATATAATAGAAGGCCTCGTTACAGAATCACAAGATGACAAGGAGGCTCAATCCTATTGGTGGATTTTCTTCCTTGGTTTTGGAGGAGGTTTAGTCGCATTGCTTACACCCTGTGTATTTCCGATGATTCCCTTAACGGTTAGCTTCTTCACTAAAAGTGCCGCAAACCGTAAAAAGGGTCTAATGCTTGCCAGCCTGTACGGACTTTCTATTGCCGGTATTTACACCCTTATTGCTGTACCGTTTATCGTTGCTAAAGTTCCACCCGACACGCTCAACGAAATCGCCACGAGTGCACTTCTAAACATTATTTTCTTTATCATTTTCGTGGCATTTGCCATTTCGTTTTTCGGCTATTACGAAATAACGCTTCCCAGTTCTTTGGCCAATAAAGCCGACTCGGCATCGAACATGGGCGGAATTATCGGCGTGTTTTTTATGGCCATAACACTTGCGCTGGTTTCGTTTAGTTGTACCGGTCCCATTTTGGGATCTTTTTTGGCCGGAACGCTGGCTACTAATCCAGATCCATACAACATTCTCTTTGTGATGCTAGGGTTTGGCACTGCGCTGGGACTGCCATTCGCACTTTTTGCAGCATTTCCTGCCTGGCTCAACTCCTTGCCAAAATCGGGCGGCTGGTTAAATTCAGTGAAAGTGGTTCTTGGATTTCTCGAATTGGGTATGGCGCTTAAGTTTATATCCAATGCCGATTTGGTTGAGCAATGGGGGCTTCTTAAACGGGAGTTGTTTTTGGGTATCTGGGCGGTTCTTGCCTTTGCACTCGCAGCGTATTTGTTAGGGTTTATTAAATTCCCACACGATAGTAAATTAAAAAAACGTACACCGATCCGCTACGCACTTTCGGGCTTTTTCGTGGCCTGTGGCGTTTATTTCACCACGGGTATTTTCGGAGCAGGTCTGGAACTCATTTCGGGCTTTCCGCCTCCGATGTTTTACAGCTACGCAACCGGATCAAACCACGACCAAGAAAAATCGGGCGATGAGCATTGTCCGCAGGGTATACCATGTGAACACGATTTCGAAATTGCACGTGAACGTGCACGCATTGAAAAGAAACCTATATTAATCGACTTTACAGGCTGGGCTTGTGTTAATTGCCGCCGAATGGAAGAGGGCGTGTGGATTGATCCGGAAGTTAAAAAAATCATGAGCGAAGAATATGTTTTGGTTTCGCTTTATGTGGATGAAAAAAAAGAACTACCCGAAAAAGAACAATTCGTTTCGTGTATAACCGGAAAACGCATTGCCACCGTGGGTAATAAATGGAGTAACATGCAGGTTGTAAACTTCAAAACCAACTCGCAACCGCAATACATAGCGCTTTCGGCAGACGGAAAAATCCTTGCCCCCCCAGTTGGATACTGCACAAAGGATGAATATTTAACATTCCTAAGAACCGGATTGGGTCAGACTAAACCATAACCACAAATTCGGGAAGCCAAGAAATATTACATCATCATTGCGATGCATCACCCGTAAATTCCTGTATACCTATGCTTACAAAAGCCGATAAAATCAATGCATTCGACCCCAATAACCTCGCGGGTGAAGACAGTAATTTATTTGGCCTCCCCTTCTCGGCAGAAGAATCAGATATTGTTATTCTGCCCGTGCCTTGGGAAGTAACTGTTTCATACGCCACTGGCACAGCAAAAGGACCCGACGCTATTTTGGAGGCGAGTAAACAGGTTGATTTATTCGACTCAGACTGCCCCGGCGCTTGGAAAGCAGGAATCCACTTGTTGCCCTCAAACGAAGAATTGGCCGAAAAAAGTGTCGAATTGCGTGATCGCGCCGAACGGCATATCCATACACTACAGCAAAATGCCGAAATTGAAAATGATGCACTTGATACTATAAACAAAGCCTGCGGAGATATGGTTGCATACGTTCAGCAGGAATGCGGGTATTGGTTAGATCGTAAGCGGATTGTTGGCCTTTTGGGTGGTGACCACAGTACACCACTCGGATTTATTCAGGCCTTGGCCGAACGCCACGAGTCTTTTGGGATACTTCAGTTTGATGCTCACTGCGACTTACGCGATGCTTATGAAGGATTTACCTACTCACATGCATCAGTTATGTATAACGCTTTAAAGCTTCATCAGGTAAGCCGCCTTGTTCAGGTAGGAATTCGCGATTACTGTGCTCAGGAATTTGAATTAATTCGGAATTCGAATGGCAGAGTGCTTGCTTTTTTTGATGAGGCCCTGTGCAATGGTCGTTACGAAGGACGAACCTGGAAAGAGCAATGCGATGAGATTGTTACGGCCTTGCCCGAAAAGGTGTATGTTAGTTTTGATATTGACGGACTTAATCCTTCACTTTGCCCCAATACCGGAACGCCGGTTGCCGGTGGGCTTGAATTTTCGCAAGCGATTTATTTGTTGCGTACACTCGTAAAATCGGGAAGAACAATTATTGGATTCGACCTCAACGAAGTAGCGCCTGGCGAAGATGAATGGGATGCCAATGTGGGAGCCCGCTTGTTGTTCAAACTGGCTGTATTCGCAGGGCTTTCGAATGGCGTAATCGGAGAATAATCTAAGGAGCCTTTCGAAAACGACGCCAGGAATCATTTTCAAGCTTATAACAAATACGGTCGTGAAGACGACTTTCTCGTCCCTGCCAGAATTCGAAAAAATCGGGAATTACATTGAAGCCGCCCCAATGGGGAGGACGGGGAACATCGGTGTTTTGAAAACGCGTTTCGATTTC
>CAZVHF010000233.1:0-3522 GCA_964627105.1 uncultured Chitinophaga sp. | reverse complement strand
TCTACAATGCTAACTGTTACCGATTCACCATTTAATGTTACGATTTGCTGTCCGTTAGAGAGATCAGTGCTTAATGCCTGAGATCCTACTACATGGTAGAGCAAAATCTGGGTGAGCGCACCTGTTGGGTCAGCAACTAAGGCATCAACGACAGATTGTGGTAAGTTGGTAAATGCTGCATCGGTTGGTGCAAACAACGTTAATGGACCAGGTCCAGCTAAAGCGCCATCTAAACCTGCAAGTGTAACTAAAGCTTCAAGGGTATTATGCACCTCGCTATTAACAACAACATCCCAAATTGTGGAGTCTTGTTCAATTTGAGTAGAGAAAGAAAGGATGGGACAGCCCTCTGCACTACCATTTGCATTAACAGGTACAATTTGGTAGAAATACGTCGTATTAAATGCTAAATCCGGATCGAACGAATTCGAAGTACTGCCGGAAGCAACGAGTTCAGGGGTGGCTGTTGTGCCAAAATAAACATCATAGCCAGTTGTATTTGTGGAGCCGGCATCCCAAGTAAGGTCTGATGTAACTAATACACCTGTGGCAGCATCAGCAGGACTAAGATTGTTTGCGCATAATGGTATACCGGTTAATGGTACACATTCAATTGAAGCACTCCAACCTGGAGCTGTAATAACTTCATCAGAAAGGAATGCAAATGTTAATGCCCCATCTGGATTTGTGGCAGTAACAACTCCTGGAGAGTTAGTGCCATTGTAAACCCCAATAATAGCTCCATTTTCATCTGCACCATCAACTATAAGAAGCAAATCAAAGCCATCTTCAAGTTCAAATGAATTAAACGTTACCTGGACTGCAGAATTTGGTGCATCCGGAAAAATTGTAAATACCAAAGTGTCAGAACTCAAATAATCGCCGTTCACTCCACCCGGATCTGTAAATGTTCCAGAACAAGCGTTAACGCTTCCATTTACCATCACTATTTCGTTCGAATTATTTGTTGTAGTGAACGAACGAATTGGACAACCCTCGGCACTACCTACAGAATTAGATGGTACAATTTGATAGTAATAAGTAGTTGATGGCAGAAGTGCCCCAGGATCATATGAAATACCAGCCTGACCTTCAGAAGCCAAACCAGGTGTTTCTGAAGTTCCAAAATATACATCATACCCAGAAGGCTGACCTGTTCCTGGAACCCATGAAAGCTGTTGGTTTAAAGCAACTGCTTGAGCCGCATCTTCGATATTGTATGAGTCGGCACAGGAAGGAAGTTCTGATTGTACGTTTTCAAAATTAACACTAAAATAACGAATCGTTCCTGTGATACCCGCTTGGTCATCGCATACACGCAATCTCCAGATTCCATTTGGATTTGAACCGTCGTTCACAACGCTCAAATCGCCTTCAGGAAGATAATTGCCGCTAAATGGGGCAGTAGCCGAAGCAATTGAATTACTCGATGACATTGTAAAGCGAACAAAACTATCGCACGAGTCAATTGCGAATGACCCATAATTTGCTCCACTACCGCCGTTATCGGTCGATAATTCTACAAGCGTACCATTTGGAGATTCAAGAAATAAATCCAAATCAGAAGCTCTTCCATGGTCTATTACAACATCAACCGAACTTAAAACTTGTGCGGTACCTAATGCAGTAGCCAAGCCAGAAACCGTAACAGAGGATAAGGTGTTATTCGGACAAGCATTATCTTGAATTGAAGTTGTAAGTCCGCATATAGTAGAGAAATTCAAGCCCGAAGGAGGACCGGGAGGATCTGAAGTAAATGACACGCCATAATCTTCTGCTTCACCAAACTGGTATGAGGTACAAGGATCCATCTGACCACCTGAAACAGGAATTGTAAAAGTCATTCGAACACGAATTCGTGTATTCCCCGCAGCAGGATTTGAGGGCGTCGTGAAATTAATGGAGGCCGTAGAGCCTGCTGTAACTGAAGTTTGTCCAAGCAACTCATCGCTGCTAAACGTTAAATCTTGATTGTAATCAATCCATGCCGCAACAATTTCAGAAAAGTCGGGATTGTTTTGAACCTGTAATGTATAAGCAGTATTGGCTTGAAGTGCAGTACTTATATTGGTAAAGTCGTTGAATGAAGACCCCGTAGAGGAGCCGGTATTCAAATTAGAAATAGAACCTAATGTAACACCGTTAATGAAATCTCCATTTGATGTTCCCACTGCATATTGAGGCGTGCAGTAAGCTGTGGTTGGTCCTGTTGAAATTAGAGAAACAATAACTTCTCCGCAATCGAACGTACTGGTTGTCGAAGTACATGTATTGCCAGGTCCAGTTTGATCGAGTAAAATTCTGTAACTGCCAGTTGTTGCAGGCGTAAAATCGAGCTGTGCCCGCGTTCCGCAAAAGTCATCATTGAATGCTACAGAACTTCCACCGGAAGCATTTGGATATACTGTAATACGCGTATCAACAATATCGGTACTTCCACATGAAGATAATCGATATGTATTGCCAGCAACCATGTTGGTTACTAGGTAATATTCACCGGCAAAAATACATATACCGGATCCTACCGAAGCACCAATCGTGGTTGGGGCTGCATAGGTAAAAAACAATGAGTTGTCATTCGGGCATTGTGCTTTCGCAAGCGTGCCCCAAAATGCCAACACCAAAAATAAAACTGAACGGAAGAAGTTTTTCATGTGTCGTGATTGAAGTGTGAACATATATATATGTATTATGGCTTGGATGTCGTTTTCGGACGACGAAGCTTACGGTTAGTAATTCGGTTATCAATCAAATACTGCTGATAAACTGCTTGATTTGATTCTATCCAACGAGCTTTGGCTTGTTGATAAGCCTGCTCATCAGCTTTTTGATTTCCGGTGGCGACAAAAGCTGGAAAGCCTGGAATAGACACGTACTGTATTTCACGTGTAGCAGATACCTTTTGGCCTGTGCGATTGGCACTGTTGCTTTGCGCTTGTGAGAGGATTGGAAGTCCCAACATGAAGCTAAAGACTAAAAATCGTTTGAATCGAAATCGCTGTTTCATAAAGAGTTGGATGTTAGTATTTGTTTCAAATTGCATTTTACATTGCAAGTGAGCAAAAATATTCATTTATCTAGGATAAAAAAATTTTGAGGAAAAATATTTAAGTTTCATAAACCACTGTTTAACTGATATTTAAAACTTCTCTCTAGGCATTGTTCACAAATTATTGTTAAAAACCTCACACGTAAGGTTTCAAATAATTTCTGAAAATATCCGAAACAATGAGCCTTGATTCACTAAAAACTAAAATCTGCAATTCCAATCATTATGGATATCTTTGCCCGCTTTTTATACATCTTATGGATAGAAATTCCCTGATAGGATTACTCTTAATCGGAGTAATTATGATTGCCTCAACATACTACTTTAAGCCCGAACCACAAGCACCTGAGGCAGCCAAGAAATCTCTGATCGACAGCACAAAATCGCAATTAGAAAACAAAAAAGCGGATGCTTCGGTACCTTCAACAACAATTGCAACTGCATCAAGCGTTAGTGCTTGGAACACCTTAGCA
>CAZVHF010000232.1:0-3551 GCA_964627105.1 uncultured Chitinophaga sp. | reverse complement strand
AAAAAAAAATAAACTCGCCTGTTAACAAATAAATTTGACTTGGATTAATTGGTTTTGTAGGAATCCTATCCCCCCTACCCTATAGGCGAAGCTACAAATTAACCCGCCAATAGTCGTTTATAAACGTTTAAAACGGTTATTTCTTACCAACAGTTCTGTTGATGAAAACGTTCGAAAAATTATCTTTTCCAATGAATAACTTTTTCGGAAATTTAAGTCGGGCGGGGAAACTGGTTTCCCATTTTGAACCGAATTAGTCATCCGCAATCAAAAGCGCTAAAAAAAAATTAAGGTATTAAACTCGATGAATATATCCAGGCCGAACCCAAGTAAAATCAATCATATCGTGCTACTATACCTTAGTCTTTACCTCTTTTGCGTAATTCGAGTTTAATTGTTATTGCAATACCCCATACCTTAGGCCAACACTAACATTCCATGGCAAATACCCGTCGAACCTTTCTACGCAACGCAGCACTTACTGCATTTACAGCCGGATTAGCCCCACTTGCCGGTAAAGCCAGTTCATTAAACGCCGCAAACGAAAACGAAACCTGCGATGAAACTACACTGGATTTATATGGCCAAGGCCCCTTTTACACCCCAAATGCCCCGCAACTGGTAAACAATCAGCTCGCATCGGCTAATGAACCCGGCACACGACTTATTCTTAGCGGAATAGCCCGATCGCTGGATTGTACAAGTGTTATTGCGAATATGCTGATTGATGTTTGGCATGCCAATGATGCCGGAGCTTACGATAATTCGGGCTTCAATCTTCGTGGAAAAACCTATACAAACGACGTAGGATTTTATCAAATCGAGACCATTTTACCGGGGAAATATCTCAACGGCGCATCGTATCGTCCGCGACATATTCACTTCAGGTTAACTCCTCCGGGAGGTTCTATGCGCATTACACAGCTGTATTTCGAAGGCGATACAGACATTCCCACTGATGCGGCGGCTTCCGTTAGCAGCGGAACCTACGATGCAAGCGGCCGCATCATTCCAATTGCACTTAATTCAGAGGGGAAATACGAAGGCACCTGGGATATTTTTCTGAATAACGGCGCACTGGCCATCGGCTCGGATGTGCATCTCGAAACCGGCATGTTATATTCTGCATCGCCCAATCCGTTTACGCACAGCATTGATTTTCATTACGGTGTTTTTCGTTCAGCTCGTGTTTCAATTCAGGTGTTCAACGATCAGGGTTTGCTAGTTGCCGATTTAGAAGAAGCACCATTAAAACCCGAAAAATACCACGCTACCTGGATTCCCGATGCTAACCTTCCGCAAGGCATATATGTTGCCGTTTTGAAGATTAACGATTTGCAAGTACATTACCTGAAAGTAATGAAAATCGGCTAAGGGAATTATCACCGCAATAGATTTCGCGTTTAGTGCTGGCCGAAAATTCACTGTTGAGGACCAATACATCCCAAACTTTGTAGCAATAATTGTGTTGATAGCCTGCTAATTTGAAATTTACATTTTACGACCGCTAAGCGTCTTTACGCCCATCATTTATTCATTATCTTTGCAGCCGCAATGAAAAACATCCGTAATTTTTGCATTATCGCCCACATAGACCACGGCAAATCGACACTTGCCGATCGACTGCTCGAATATACCAACACCATCACGAAACGCGAATCGCAAGCGCAGGTGCTTGATGATATGGACCTCGAGCGCGAGCGCGGCATTACCATTAAAAGTAAGGCCATTAAAATGGAATACTTGCTGAATGGCGAGAAATATATTCTGAACCTTATTGATACCCCGGGGCACGTTGACTTTTCATACGAAGTGTCGCGTTCCATTGCCGCTTGCGAAGGCGCACTGCTTATCGTAGATGCGGCGCAAGGCATTCAGGCGCAAACCATATCGAATTTATATCTGGCGCTCGAGCACGACTTGGAGATTATTCCGGTGCTCAACAAAATGGACCTTCCCGGCGCCATGCCCGAAGAGGTGAAAGACCAAATTGTGGATATGATTGGCTGCAAACGCGATGAGATTATACCGGCATCCGGTAAAACCGGCATGGGCGTTAATGATATTTTAGAAGCCATCGTAAATCGTATTCCGGCACCCAAAGGCGACCCCGATGGTGAATTGCAGGCCTTGATTTTTGATTCGGTCTTCAATTCGTTTCGTGGTATTTATGCCTATTTCAGAGTAATTAATGGCTCGATTAAAAAAGGCGACAAGGTTAAATTCATGGCCACCGGATCGGAATATTTTGCCGATGAAATTGGTTCGCTGCGACTCAAGCCCGAACCCCGCAATGAAGTTAAAGCGGGCGATGTTGGCTACCTTATTTCGGGGATTAAAGAAGCCCGAGAGGTTAAGGTAGGCGATACCATTACCCATGTTGACAAACCTTGTAAAGAGCAAATCAAAGGGTTTGAGGATGTAAAACCGATGGTTTTTGCAGGAATTTTCCCGGTAGATACCGAAGACTACGAAGAGCTTCGATACTCAATGGAGAAACTCCAATTGAACGATGCCTCGCTTACCTTCGAACCCGAGAGTTCGGCCGCATTGGGCTTTGGTTTCCGATGTGGATTCCTGGGTATGTTACACATGGAGATTATCCAGGAACGCCTGGAACGCGAATTCAACATGACGGTGATTACCACGGTGCCAAACGTTTCGTATCGCGCATTCAAAACCAACGGCGAAGAATTGGTAGTGAATAATCCAACCGATTTGCCCGATCCCAGCAAGCTGGATCATATCGAAGAACCATTTATCCGTGCGCAGGTCATCACAAAGTCTGAATACACGGGCGCCATCATGACCTTGTGCATCCAAAAACGCGGCATTTTAATCAATCAAAATTACCTGACCACCGATCGGGTTGAGCTGATTTTTGAAATGCCAATGGGTGAAATTGTGTTTGATTTTTATGACAAACTAAAGTCCATCTCGCGCGGTTATGCCTCGTTTGACTACCATATGATTGATTACCGCGAATCGAAATTGATTAAACTCGATTTGATGTTGAACGGTGAACCGGTAGATGCGTTGTCATCACTTATTCACCGCGATAATGCCTACGATTTTGGGAAGAAAATATGCGAGAAGCTTAAAGAATTATTGCCGCGTCAGCAGTTCGAAATTGCTATTCAGGCCGCTATCGGAGCAAAGGTAATTGCCCGCGAAACAGTTAAGGCCATGCGTAAGGATGTAACGGCCAAGTGCTATGGAGGCGATATTTCGCGTAAACGTAAACTCCTCGAAAAGCAGAAGGAAGGTAAAAAACGTATGCGCCAGGTAGGATCGGTCGAAATTCCGCAGCAGGCCTTTATGGCAGTTTTGAAGCTTGATTAGGCGATTGAAAAGAGCCTGACTGTTTTGATAATCAAAACAATTTCAAAAAAATCATTGGTAGAATCTGTATATTTTTGTTGTGCGCTTAAGTATCAATAGAAAATTCCGCTATCCTTGCCGACCTTTAGAAAATCATCGTGGCAACAGATTATTTTAGTTAAAAAAAGTAGATTCCGATTAGACATTACAAATCTTGCTAAGAGTGCAAA
>CAZVHF010000231.1:0-3617 GCA_964627105.1 uncultured Chitinophaga sp. | reverse complement strand
GCTACCTTCCGGTCCTGGGGGAGTTCAACAGGAGCTGGTCGTAAAAGACTTACCCGTTGCAAATATAGGCGAACTGAAGCAAAAGCGTGATGCATCCTTAGAAATCTTTCAAATTCACTCTTCTTTTATAATAACATCCACAAAAACAGGCAAATGATCACTATAACCTCCGAGATAATTTTTACCGCCATAGGTTCTGAAGGGCTCCATGGTGCCATACTTTTCGTTCTTGGTAAGCAGAAAATCGGTCCGAAAAGCCTTTGCACGGCTGTAATAAGTTTGTAAACCCGAACTTCCTTTGACCAAAGCTTCGGAAGCGATAATCTGATCGAGGAAAGCCCAATCGCCTTTGTAGCAATGCGAGCCCCTCTCGTCACCCTTTTGCCATGCTACGAGGTTGAATAAATTTCCACTTTTGATGGTTGTATCAATTTCGGCCTGCAAAATTTCGCGCATCGATTTGTTGGTGGGGTAATCGTTAAAATCGCCCAGCAAGAGAATATTGGCATTCTGCTCATTGGCTTGAATAGAATCGCACAGCCGCTTTGCGACCTTAGCTGCAGCCAGTCGTTTCGGCTCTGTTTCGGCGGTTCCACCCGAACGACTCGGCCAATGGTTAATTACCACGTGCAAATTGGATTTATTCGGCAACATTCCCTTTACATACAAAATATCGCGGGTGGGTCGCGCCGAATCGCCCGACATGGGCACCGGATAACTAGCACTTTTAAGAAATGTAAAACGATCTTTTTTATAGAGCAGCGCTACATCAATACCGCGTTTGTCGGGCGAATCGTAATGCACAACAAAATATCCCGACTTTTTAAGCGCCGTATTTTGAATGAGAAAGTCGAGCACGCGGCGGTTTTCGACCTCAGCAAATCCAACAACATCTGGTAAGTTTTGACCACCAACTGCCTGAATCACCTGCGCGATATGATCCAATTTGGTTTTTAACCGGTCATCGCCCCATTGCAATTCTGATTTCGGCAAAAACTCTGCGTCATCAACTCCTTCATCGTCTGTAGTATCGTAAAGATTTTCAACATTGTAAAACATCACACGGATGTATTTCTCCTTCTTTTTGGAAGGCAAAATATACCAGGATGTAAAAACCAAACTCAAAGCCAAAAGCGCTATGGCACTTAGATTTCGTTTTGTAGCTTTCATATGTTACACTCGAATTTACCTGCAAGGTACAGAATGAAAAACGGATAAAAAGTAGAACTGCGTAAAAGTTATCTACAAGGATATCATTCACGTTAAAGCAGCGAAACAAGGCTGTAAATTGCGGCGTGCAGAAAAGAATTGTTTTAACCGGCGGACCGGGTTTCGGAAAATCGAGTATCATTCAGGAACTCGAACGACGCGGGCATTCGGTGTTTCATGAAGTGGCGCGCGAAATCATCCACGAAATGCTATCAGATGCTGGTGTATTTGATCTTGCCTATTTTTCTGCAAAAGTTCAGTCGGGACGTGTAATTCAATTTCATCAGGCATCTTCGGCTATACAGTTTTACGACCGTGGAATCCCCGATATTGCAGGATTCCTTCTTAAAGACAAAGCTCCAATCCCTGCAGAATTGCTGGACCTCTGCGCTACCCATTGCTATCACAAAACAGTTTTTATTACTCCTCCCTGGGAAGCTATTTATCATAAAGATCCCGAACGTCGTGAAGATTTTCGCGAAGCCGTAAAGGTGCATAAAGCGCTCGAAGCAACATATGCTTCATTGGGATATGAACTCGTTGCCGTACCCATGGGTTCCATTTTACAGCGCTGCGATTTTGTATTAAACCACCCCGGCATTCGGTAAGTATGGAAAGCCCACTGGATATTCTGCAGCGATACTGGGGACATGAGCAATTCAGGCCTCTGCAGGAAGACATCATTCGCTCGGTTTTGGAAGGAAACGACACCCTGGCGCTGTTGCCTACCGGAGGTGGAAAATCTATTTGTTTCCAGGTTCCCGCCTTGTGCATCAACAAATTGTGCATCGTGGTTTCACCGCTTATTGCCCTCATGAACGATCAGGTTGAGCACCTCGAAGCGAAAGGAATTGCTGCGGCGGCAATTACATCGGCCATGCAGCCCGACGAGATTGGAATTGTACTCGAAAACTGCAGCAAAGGCTTGTATTCCTTTCTGTATGTTTCGCCCGAACGCATCGAAAATGAACAATTTCGTCAAACAATTGCAAACATTGAAATTGGACTCATTGCCATAGATGAGGCGCATTGCATTGCACAATGGGGTTTCGATTTCAGGCCGGCGTACCTTCATATCGCTTCGCTTCGTGCAATTTTGGGAAAGGAAATACCCTTTATTGCGCTTACAGCAACGGCTACTCCCGAAGTTTGTGCTGTAATTGCCGAAAAACTCGAAATGCAAAAACACCGGTTTTTTAGCAAGAGTTTTTTTCGTCCCGAAATCATTTATGTGGTGCGCAATACCGAAGATAAGCTGAGGCAATTGACGCGCATACTGGATAAAGTTAAGGGAACATCGATTGTTTATGTGAGGAATCGGAAACGCACGCGCGAAATATCAGAATGGTTGAATTTACAGGGTATCAGCGCGAGTTCGTACCACGCCGGCCTCGATCATGCCACACGCAACCTCAGGCAACAACAATGGATTGAAAATAAAATTCGCGTAATGGTGTGCACCAATGCATTCGGGATGGGAATCGACAAGCCCGATGTGCGCAGTGTGGTGCATTTAGACATTCCCGAATCGCCCGAAGCCTATTTTCAGGAGGCCGGCCGGGGAGGACGAGACGGAAAAAAGGCCTATGCAGTTTTACTAGCAGACAATGCTGATGCTGAAGGCGCACGCGAACGGTACAAGAACAATTATCCCGGTTTTGACGCCGTAAAGGCCGTGTATTCGATGCTGGGAAATTACCTGCAGATTCCGGTGGGGAGTGCTGAGGGGCAAATATTTACTTTTGATCCGGCCGAATTTGCAAACCGATACCGCTTAAATCCGGTGCAGGTAGTTCAAGCGCTAAAATTCATCGAACAGGAAGGCCTGATTGCATTCAATGCATTACCCGATCACCGCGCGCGCATTCACATTCCAATTTCAAAGGAAAAGATTTACGAATTCGAAGTGATGCATCCCGAATTTGAAGCCCTGATTAAAACACTGCTGCGTTCGTACGGTGGAATTCTGAGTGATTTGGTGTATTTCAGGGAAGCTGAATTGGCTGAACGTATGCAAATGGAGCCTACAACAGTGAAACAAAAATTGCACTACCTCAACAAACTCGGCGTTGTGCAATATACGCCGGCTGCATCCAAACCTGAGGTGTTTTTCACTGTAGCTCGCCAGCACCCCGATCGTATTAGCCTTTCGCAAAAGAATTACCGTAAAATGGCCGAGACCGCTTATGCGCGTTTCACTACCATGATTGATTATGCCACGCAGCATACGCGTTGTCGAAGTTTGGTTCTATTAGACTATTTCGAAGAGAAGAACATCGAACCATGCGGCAAATGCGATGTTTGTTTGGGCGATGATACGAAGCGAACCGAGGACCTGGTGTTGAAGGTACTAGCAAGCGACGCCATGAGTTATGAAATTCTGTTGAAACTTCCTGTAAATCCGGCAA
>CAZVHF010000230.1:0-3618 GCA_964627105.1 uncultured Chitinophaga sp. | reverse complement strand
CTCGATGCGCGAACTATTCGGCAAATATTATCACTAAATCAGGAGCAACGAAAGGTTTCGTAACCTCGCTGCTCCTGAAATGTATCGAAACTATACGATTAATTTAATGTGAATTGCGCAACTCGCGTTGGTAGAGTTCCCAAAATAACAGGGGAATAAACACTACAATAAGAACTGCCATTCCCAATCCAACCTGGATATTAGCAGTTGGAAAGCTTTGAATTTTGAAAATAGTACCGCTGGCTATTAAAAGCCCGCTCATAGCACCTGCAATAAGCCGGATTCGTGATTGCAGCGGCATGATCGCTGGAAACTTAAAGAGCTGGTAAATCAGCGTAAGCATGGCAGCGAATAACGCGGTACAACCTACAAACATTAGTACAGCACTTCCGGGCCAAATAAACTGCCGAAATAAAAGCCCTGAGGCGATTCCTGTTGCTGCGATGAATCCGCAGCCGTAAAGCAACTTTTTCATAATGATTGGTATTTGAAGGGTTAGTAAAAAAAGAAGTTCTTGTTCAATTGCTGCTACACCACACGGGTCTAAGTCATTCAACGCAATAATAAGGGCCTTTTCGAAATGAAGACCTTCGCTCAATCCTTTCTCAACGGCACAGCATACGTGGTCTGTAAGCTCCGCACGTAGCTGGGTGTCATGAATAGCATTGTGAATCTGCAATTCAATTCTCCTTGTTTGCTCTTCAGTTAAATTAGGCATATCCGCTTTGTTTTGGTGGATTTAGCAATTCCTCAACTATAGAAATAAAGTTCAATAAAGCTGAGGTTTGTTCTGCCTCTCGAGCTTTACCGGATTCGGTTACCGCATAATAAACCCTGGTCCGATTTTCGACTGTTTCGGTATAGGTATATAATATGCCATCAGACAGCATCTTGCGAAGGGCAGGATAAAGAGAGCCTTCTTTTAGGAGAATTTTTTCACCGCTTCGTTGGCGAACCTCTCGTGTTATCTCATATCCATACATGGGCCCCTTATCCGATAGGAGCCTAAGTACAATTGTACTCAAGGTGCCTTTTATAAATTCATGCTGATTCATACCTCAAATATACATAGAATAACTATATATTATAAATTTCAGTATATATAGATTGAAAATTAATTATTAAAATCTGATAATTAGTGAATTAAAATTTTAATCACGATAATTTTAGCAAGGAGATGTTTGTCTAATTGCAACTTATTTCTAATGTTTACCTGATAAGGCCGCATAAGTCGCCACTCAAAAAATGCCGGTAGAAAAAAATACCGAAAAATTTTTAGCTGTGTGCGTTGGTAAATAAAAAGTACTTCCTATCTTTGCGCTCCCAAAATTTGGGCAAGAGCATATCAAAACAGTCATAAACAAAATATAATCAAGCTTAAAGCATGCCTACCATTCAGCAGCTTGTACGTAAAGGACGCAGCGCAAATGCCACAAAAAGCAAGAGCCCTGCATTGGATTCATGTCCTCAGCGTCGTGGAGTTTGTACACGTGTGTACACAACTACCCCAAAGAAACCAAATTCAGCCATGCGTAAAGTTGCGCGTGTACGTTTGACAAATGCAAAAGAGGTGAATGCCTATATTCCGGGCGAAGGTCACAATCTGCAGGAACACTCAATCGTACTAATTCGTGGAGGTCGTGTAAAGGATTTACCGGGTGTTCGTTATCACATCGTACGCGGAGCCTTAGACACTTCGGGTGTTGAAGGTCGAAACCAGCGTCGTTCAAAATACGGCACCAAGCGTCCAAAACCAGGTCAAGCACCTGCAACTAAAGGCAAGAAAAAATAATCCATACAGCGTTAAGAAAACATGAGAAAGTCAACGCCCAAAAGAATTCCTCGTCTTCCGGATCCACGTTTTGGTGATCCTGTTGTTACACGTTTTGTGAACAACATGATGTACGACGGCAAGAAAAGTATTGCATTCAACATCTTTTATGATGCAATGGATATCGTGGCCAAGCGTACCGAAGAAAGTGGTCATGAAGTATGGAAACGTGCGCTTGAAAACGTTAGCCCATCTGTAGAGGTTAAAAGTCGTCGCGTAGGAGGAGCCACCTTTCAAATTCCAATGGAAATTCGTCCCGATCGTCGCACGGCACTCGGCATGAAATGGTTAATCATGTATGCCCGCAAGCGCAATGAAAAATCAATGGCACAGAAACTAGCGTCCGAAATCGTCGCCGCTAGCAAAGGCGAAGGTGCTGCCCACAAAAAGAAAGAAGATACGCATCGCATGGCCGAAGCCAATAAAGCATTCTCGCATTTCAGATTTTAATTTATAACGACCATAACCAGAAGAGGACCATTTTATGAGTCACGATTTAAAATTCACCAGAAATATCGGTATTGCCGCCCACATTGATGCCGGCAAAACAACCACTACCGAGCGTATTCTTTACTACACCGGTGTGAACCACAAAATCGGTGAGGTCCATGATGGTGCTGCCACCATGGACTGGATGGTTCAGGAACAAGAGCGCGGTATCACCATTACATCCGCTGCCACCACATGTTTTTGGAACTATGCAGGGCAGAAATATAAAATGAATATCATCGATACGCCGGGTCACGTTGACTTTACAGTAGAGGTGAACCGTTCATTGCGTGTACTCGATGGTCTAGTATTCCTTTTCTCTGCGGTTGATGGTGTTGAACCACAATCAGAAACCAATTGGCGCATAATTACAATGTAACTCGTCTCGGTTTCGTAAATAAAATGGACCGTCAAGGTGCCGACTTCCTCAATGTAGTGAAGCAGGTAAAAGAAATTCTAGGCGGTAATCCACTTCCACTTCAGTTGCCAATCGGTGCCGAAGAAACGTTCAAAGGCGTTGTTGACTTAATCAACTGGCGCGGAATGGTGTGGAATGAGCACGACAAAGGAATGACTTACGAAATTGTTGACATTCCTGCTGACATGGTAGAAGAAGCACGCGAATGGCGTGAAAAACTTCTTGAAGCTGCTGCGGAATTCGATGAGAATCTGATGGAGAAATACTTCGAAGATCCGGAGTCTTTAACCGAGCGCGAAATCCTTACTGCATTGCGTAAAGCTTGCGTTGCGAACAAAGTCGTTCCAATGCTTTGCGGTTCGGCCTTTAAAAATAAAGGTGTTCAGACAATGCTCGACTTGGTGATGGAACTCATGCCAAGTCCCCTCGATAAAGAAAATATCGTTGGAACAAACCCTGACACCAACGCCGAAGTGGTGCGCCGTCCAGATCCGAAAGACCCGTTCACTGCACTTGCATTTAAAATTGCAACCGACCCATTTGTAGGTCGCTTGTGCTTCTTCCGCGCTTACTCGGGGCGTTTAGATGCAGGTTCATACGTATTGAATACCCGTAGCGGTAATAAAGAGCGTATTAGCCGTATCTTCCAAATGCACGCAAATAAGCAGAACGCCATTGAATACATTGAGGCGGGTGATATTGGAGCGGCTGTAGGTTTCAAAGACATTAAAACAGGCGATACTCTTTGTGACGAGAAGAATCCAATTGTTCTCGAAGCCATGCAGTTCCCTGATCCCGTAATTGGTATAGCTATCGAACCTAAGACTCAAGCCGATGTTGACAAACTCGGGATGGCTTTGGGCAAACTTTCTGAAGAAGA
>CAZVHF010000229.1:0-3621 GCA_964627105.1 uncultured Chitinophaga sp. | reverse complement strand
TCGGCAAAGGTCAATTGCCTTAAATGCGATAATAGCTCGGCCGATTGGATGCGCTCCTCGGTAAACTGCAATATGAGGCCGGTTGCCGTATTACGGTTCATGAGGTGAATTTGCTGCGGACAAATAATATAGCAGCTATGGTCTTGCGCATCATAATTTTTAAAATCGATGAGTTGATTTCCGCCTCCACGCTCAATCAGCATTACTTCATAATAGGTATGGCGATGTTCGCGCTTGTAATCGTAAGGGTTGCTGTAGTCGAGCGGTAAAATATTGATGTGCTGTGATTCCTTTTCGAGCGAATGAACGGGAAGATTTTCTTGCGGCATAAGAATGCTAATTTACTTCGTGCACATGCGTTTTTCGCAATGGATGATTACATTAATTTCGCGATAGCTTGTCTTAAATTTTCAAGCAAAGAATCAATGTCATTCTCATGCAGTGTTCCAACCGAAATACGGAACCAATCGGTGCCGGTGGCACAACCAAAAGCCGTAAACGGAACAATGGCCACTTTGGCTTCATTCAGCAAATAGGCAGTAATATCTTCGGTTTTCTCGATGCGTTTGCCGTCTAACTTCGTCTTGCCCAAAAGAGAAAACTGTGCACTCAAATAAATGGCTCCTTCGGGGGCAATGATATCTACCGGCAAACCCTCAGCTTTCATTGCCTTAATTCCTTCAAACAACCTGTTGAAGCGGAAATTGACTTTTAATTTCAATTCTTCCAAATATGCATTTAAGCTTTGTTCGTTGTTTAAAAAATAAGCGGTAGCCACCTGCTCAGCTTTCGGCGCCCAGGCACCCACATGACCCAGAATCGACTTCATGCGTGCAATAACAGGGGCAGGACCAAGACTCCAGCCCACTCTTACGCCTGTTGCTGCAAGCGATTTGGAAATACCATCGACAAAAATCGTATAATCCTTCAATTCAGGAAACAGGCTCACCGGGTTGTAATGTTCAACGCCTTCGGCCAAAAGCATCCAATAGATTTGGTCGTAAAGAATATACAGCGGCTTTCGCTTCCCTTTTCGCTCTTTGTTTTCATGTAAAACCATTTCGCAAATTTCGCGAAGTGCCTTTTCGGAAAAGGTTGTGCCTGTTGGATTGAGCGGAGAACAAAGCGCAAGAAGTGTAGCATCCTTCAGATATGGCTGCAATTCGGAAGCGGTAGGCATGAATCCATTTTCGGCCTTGGTTTCGATTTCTATCTTTTGCGCATCGCTTAAATGGCAATAATGGTTGTTATTCCACGAAGGTACGGGATATAAAACCTTATCGCCCGGATCGAGCAAGGTCTGATAGATGGCATAAATCAGCGGTCGGCCTCCTCCTGCAATCATAACTTCATCGAGGGCATACGAAAGATTTTCGTGCCGCTCAATGAGGCCTAAAACGGCCGACTTGAGTTCGGCAATGCCATCGGCCGGTGGATAATTGGTTTCATCGTTAGTATATGCTTCCAGAATGAGGCGTTTCAGTTCATCGGGTATCGGGAAGATTTTGGGGTTAAAGTCACCGATGGTCAAATTATAAATTTGTTCACCAGCTTTAATTTTCTGATTGATTTCGCCCCCCAGTTTGATGATTTCCGATCCCTGAAGAGTGCTTGCTTTGAGAGATACCGCGTTCATGCGGCGAAGGTAAAATAAAGCGATTGACGGCCCTGCACTTGTTGAAAACTACGCACGTTAAGATTTAGTAAAATGCCCAAATCACCATATTTGTAGGGCTTGCGTTAATTTTCGAAAAAAAATGAACAGGCATTCGTCGCCGCAGCATTTTTTAGTAGGTTTGCGCCGTCAAAATTCACATTCCATGAGCGTTCTTGTTAACAAAAACAGCAAAATACTAGTACAAGGTTTCACAGGCAGCGAAGGTACATTCCACGCCGGACAAATGATTGAATACGGAACCCAAGTTGTGGGCGGCGTAACTCCAGGCAAAGGAGGAAGCGAACACCTTGGAAAACCGGTCTTCAATACGGTAGCCGAAGCTGTTCAGAAAACTGGCGCAGATGTTTCCATCATATTTGTTCCACCTGCATTTGCTGCCGATGCCATCATGGAAGCTGCTGAGGCCGGAATCAAGGTTGTTGTTTGCATTACCGAGGGCATTCCGGTAGCCGATATGGTGAATGTTAAAGAATACCTCCGCGATAAAAATGCGCGATTAATCGGGCCAAACTGTCCGGGTGTTATTACGCCCGAAGAAGCGAAAGTGGGAATTATGCCCGGTTTTGTTTTCCGTAAAGGAAGGATAGGCATTGTATCAAAATCGGGGACCCTTACTTACGAAGCCGCCGACCAGGTGGTGAAAGCCGGAATGGGCATTTCGACTGCCATTGGAATCGGTGGCGATCCAATTATCGGAACCACTACGCTTGAGGCTGTAAAACTTTTGATGGCCGACAGCGAAACCGACGGAATCATCATGATTGGTGAAATTGGCGGAAATCTCGAAGCAGAAGCATCTGCATGGATTAAGGAAAATGGAACAAAACCGGTTGTAGGATTTATTGCCGGAAAAACAGCGCCTCCCGGCCGTCGTATGGGTCATGCCGGTGCGATTGTAGGAGGCTCAGACGATACAGCCGAAGCCAAAATGCGCATCATGCGCTCTTGCGGCATCCACGTAGTCGATTCGCCTGCGCAAATCGGTCAGAAAATGGCCGAAGTAATGGGGCATTAATTTTGAAGACTTTTGCTAAATTCGCTAAACTTATGAGTGCAAAAGTCAACTTATTAAGCGCTATTGCTTTATTAATCGGCAATTTACCTGCTTTTACGCAGGGCGATTTTACCGATTCTCCCGATGAGCATCTCATTGAAATTGTAACATTGCCCTCAACTGTTCGGTCTGATTTTCCTTCAGATGATGAACATTTCATTGTGCCAGAACCTGTTTATCTGGAATCGATGAGCCGCCCGGCCATTCCGCTTTACGATCGCTTATACCAGGCCGCCGGTGCATCGCAGCTCATATTTGTTGAAGCAGATCCCGAAGTTAAGGTGTGTCAGGTGCACGTAATGAATTCGTTAGGCTTCGAAATTCTTTGCTTCCCTACAGTAACATACAATAAAAACAACATGGTGCGCCTCGATCTTTCGCCATTAAAACCAGGCTACTATCAATTGTTAATGGAAGGAAACAAAACCCTAACGCGCGATATAAGCATTGGCGAATCGAATCAGGTTATTTATCTAAAATAATTGATTTTACCTTCCTTGCAGAGATGAGGCTTTTGTTCTTACTTTGCGTTTTAATGCACCATGTCTGATTTTCTACACGCACTTTCTCCCATTGACGGACGTTATGCTGCAGCCACAAGCGATTTACGCAACTTTTTTTCCGAAGCAGCACTGTTTCGCTATCGTCTTATTGTTGAAATCGAATATTTCATAGAGCTCAGTAAATCAGGCTTTCCATTAGAAGGCAAGCTAAATGCTGAACAAATATTAACCCTGCGAAATTTGTACACTCAATTTTCGGATGTTGATGCGCTTCGTATCAAGGAAATTGAAAAAACAACCAATCACGACATCAAGGCCTTAGAGTATTTTATCAAAGAAAAACTGGATGCTTTGGGTATGCATTCGGTGCGCGAATGGGTTCATTT
>CAZVHF010000228.1:0-3624 GCA_964627105.1 uncultured Chitinophaga sp. | reverse complement strand
TTCCAATTATTGCCTTGCGGGCCATCTTATCGGTTTGTACCGTTTGGGTGGTAACCATTGGCATTCAAGCCGTGGGTGCCGTTTTAATGGCCGCCTTACTAATTACACCGGCACTGGCCGCACGATTTTGGACGCAAAGCTTAAATACCATGCTGGCATTGGCTGCATTTTTTGGCGCATTAGCCGGATATGCAGGCTCTTTTGTTTCATTCAGCGCTCCACAAATGCCTACCGGCCCCTGGATTGTTGTAACCGCAACGGCCATAGCCGGATTTTCAATGGTAGCTGCACCGCGTCGTGGCATTTTGGCCCGTTGGTACACGCACCGGCGCAATCGATTAAAAATTCGAAATGAAAATATCCTTAAGCTATTTTACCAGATTGGCGAAAAATCGGGAAATATGCAAGGGCGCATTTTGAAGGAAGATTTATTGAACTATCGTGCATTTAAGGCCGAACAACTCGAAAGCGGATTAAAAAACCTGGTGCAACAAGGCAAACTCATGCATGAGCTCGAATCGTATAGCCTAAGCAACCTTGGACTGGCTGATGCGCAACGCATTGTTCGCCTTCATCGTTTGTGGGAGTTGTATTTGCAGAAATATTTGCACCTCGAGCCCGACCATGTGCACGACGATGCCGAAGCCATCGAACACGTAATTACGCCCGAAATCGAAGCGCAGCTCGAACAATTGCTGGGTAATCCGTCCATCGATCCGCATAACACTGTAATTCCACCCCGCCGATGAGCCTTAACGATGTGTACATTCTCATTACGGCCTGTTTGGTAACCATTGCCTGTGCTATACCGGGTTGCTTTTTGGTATTGCGCAAAATGACCATGTTTGGCGATGCCATTTCGCATGCCGTATTGCCCGGAATTGCAGCAGCCTATATGCTAAGTGGTAATATGGGCGGTTGGCCCATGATTTTGGGAGCCACGCTAATAGGACTTGCATTAACCTGGGTTATCGAATTCATTCATAAGCGCATGCGCGTGAGTGCCGACGCCAGCATTGGCATTAGTTACACCTTTCTGTTTGCACTGGGTTTAATCATGGTGAGCGCATTCAGCAGTCAAACCGATCTTGATCAGGATTGTGTGCTTTATGGCGAAATTGCGCTGGTTCCCTTTGACTTGGGGTGGCTTGATATTCCACGTCAAATTTGGATAGCCGGTCTGCTGGATTTGCTCTTAATTGCAGTACTCATTATTGGTTACCGTGGGTTTTGGATCAGCACCTTTGATCCATCGTACGCCACAGTGGTAGGACTATCGGCCGTATTCTGGCATTATTTACTTATGGCCATGGTGTCGCTTTCAACCGTAACGGCATTTGAATCGGTTGGCGCAATAATGGTGGTTTCGCTTTTATCGGGACCGGCGGCAACCGCGGCGTTGTTCTCCAAAACACTTAGCCGCATGATTTACCTCGCTATTGCAATAGGCATAGGCGCTTGTATAATTGCCTACTTAATAGCAACACAGCTCGATGCCTCTATTGCTGGATGTATAGCTGTTACCAATGCATCATTTTTCGCACTGGCAGCTATGCTTAAGAAAATTTTTAGGATTACAATTTAGATGTTAATTCCTCGCTCATAGGCTTAACACCCGAAGTGAAAAAATGGATGAGTTTTCCTTGCTCATCGATCAGGTACTTGCAGAAATTCCAATTCGGAGCTTCTTCGTTCCAACCGTTAGCCTCTTTTGAAGTAAGCCAAGTATAAAGCGGAGATTTCGCAGCGCCTTTCACGTTAACTTTTTCCATCATTTGAAACGTTACGCCATAGTTTTTAGAGCAAAACGAAGCAATTTCGCCCGAATTTCCGGGCTCCTGCCCACCGAAATCGTTGCAGGGAAAGCCGAGAATTACCAACTTATCGCCATGCTTGGTATGCAATTCTTGCAAACCGGCATACTGCGGAGTGTACCCACATTCAGAGGCCGTATTTACGATAAGCACTTTCTTGCCTTTGAATGCCGAAAAGTCAATGGTCTTTCCATCAAGCGATGGTAGTTTGAAGTCGTAGAATGAAGAATTGGTCATAACCATTTCGTTGGGTGCAGAAACAACGCGCGTGCATTGGTTAAATAGGCAAATCAATGCGGCCGATAGAAGAATAGTTTTCATGTAAGCTGAAACAACTAACTGCCTTTTTAGTTCGCAAACGCCTTCAAATTATTCCGTTTCGAGCTTGTTCAGTTGCTTATGAGAGCCATCGCAACCAGGCATACGGCGCGATAAGCCACATGTACAATCGTTCATGCCATAGCCATCCAAAATACGCTGTCTGAATTTTGCAACGCGGTCGAAACGGGTTTGCTCATTTTTCGCCGCGGCAACAAACATAGCATACCCACGCTGTCGTCCAGGCGTTAAGGCTTCAAATGCCAATTTATACGGTTCGTCTGTATCAAAAACTGTTTTAAATGCAGTAGGAATTTCCCAAACATGGTTTTGTTCGGGAGTTAGTTTCACGCCCGAGCGTTCGATCTCGATGGCTTCAAAAATATAGGCCTTCAAAAAAGGTTCAACGCGGGTAAAATCATCCCAGGTGCGGAACCGAATAATTCTTCCAGCCTGACTGTTCTCGCCGGCTTTTGATAATATTCCGGCTTCATCTTGTAGCAATGCACCCTTGAAAAAGCTCAATACGCAGTTATCTTTAAATCGACCCAGAATACAAACATTTTTGCCCATTATGGTATAACACGGAGCTTGCCATTTCAGTTCTTCGCTGAGCCCGCAAGCCAAAAGGCCGGTGCGAATTGCCTTAAGTATTTCTGAAAACGGAAGTTCCCGGTCAAAATATGCATCAATGGTACCAAGCATTAGTCAATCGATTTTAATCTAAGACCAACAAATACCGAACGCGGCAATGCAGGCCCATAAATGTAATTGCTATCGCGGAATTTTCCGATGTCGAAATCGCTCTGATAGCTGTTTAAGATGTTTTTAATTCCGATGTAAAGTTCAAATGCCGGCATTCTCTTTTTTGCGGGAATAGTGTAAGCCAATCTCAAGTTCAACTCCGAAAACGCTTTGACCCAAACCAATTCATCGTTCGGAAAATTTTGTGCCCCACCGAAATGCGCAAGTTGCATGCGACCGGTATACACATAATTTAGGTTTATATCCCAGCGCGCCCAAGGATGCAGATTTAGATTTGCATACCCATAATCGTTGGGAGTGCGTAAAAAGTTTCGTGTAGCCAATGTGTTTTGAATGTAACTTATTGGATTATCGAACAGGTTTTGTTGCAGGGTAAATCCCGCTTCAATCTGCATTTTTTTATTCCAGTTTGCCCGCAATTCGAGTGTTGCACCCTTTACGAATGCGACATCTCCATTGCGCTTCTCAAACAACTCACCAATGGTATCGGCACCAATATTCTCGAGTACAAAAGCATTCTCGAGGCGTGTATAAAAATATTCAAGGGTGAAACCGGCAATCCAGTTTTCATTAACACGATCGTAATTAACCGAAGCGCCCAAGCTGTTCGATTGTTCGGCCATCAAACTCTGAGCAAGTTGAATGCGTGAAATACCGCCTGCAGCAAAAGCCACATGCATATCGGTATCGAAGGCCTGGGGAGCTCTAAAACCTGAACCGTAACTCA
>CAZVHF010000227.1:0-3668 GCA_964627105.1 uncultured Chitinophaga sp. | reverse complement strand
TCGTCGAGGAGGCGAAGCGGCTGCTGCCGGCCACGCGGCGCGCGCACTCGCGCGAGCTGCTGCTCGAGCTCGCCGACCGGGTCGTCGCCCGGGATGCGTGAGGCGCGGGGCGCCCCCGCTCACCCCGTCCAGTTCGCAAGCACCACCGCGAGATCGCCCGCGTCGACGACGCCGCTCGCGTCGAGGTCGGCGGGCACGCCCGCGTCGCCCCACTGGTTGAGGACGATCGCAAGATCGACCGGACCGACCGCGCCGTCGCCGTCGATGTCGCCGGGCGCGAGGCACAGCGCGCGCTGCCCGGCGACGCACGCGGCGTCCCAGGCGGTGTCGCAGCAGAAGCCGTCGACCGTGCACACCGCGATGCAGCAGTCGGCGTCGGCGCACGCCGGCGTCGCGTGCTCGACGGCGCACGAACCCGCGGTCGGCGAGCCGCACACCGGAAGATCCGGACACGCCGCGCCGCAGTAGATCGTCGCGATCGCGGCGCACAGCGCGTCCCACTCGACCTCGCAGCAGTAGGCGTCGACCGCGCAGGCGCAGGCGCTGGTCGTCGCGTCGCTGCAGCCCGGGCCGCCGGTCTCGCAGCAGCCGTGCTCGAGGGGTGGCAACTCGACGAGCGCGAGGTCGTCGAAGGTCGCGAGGTTCGACACGCTCGAGCCGGACGCGAACCGGAACCGCACGTCCGTCGCGCCCGCGATCGGCGTCAGGTCGAGGAGCAGCGTCTCGCAGCCCCCCGAGAACGCGACGGGCGCCGTCCACGCCGTGATCCACGCGCCGCCGTCGACGGACACATCGATGCGCGGACCGAGCGTGCCGCCCTGCTTCGAGTAGCTGAAGCGCAGTCCGGGCGCGGCGAGGCCCGCGAGCGTCGTGCAGCGCGTGACCGCGGCCGAATACGGGAAGCCGGCGCCGAAGCGCATCGCCATGTCGGTGCTCGACGCGCAGCCGAGGCTCGAGGTCAGGAACGGCGCCGTGCCCTCGCACGACTCGAACAGCGCCGGGAACTTCGCGCAGACGCTTCCGCCCGAGTAGAGCGTCCCGAAGTCGGCCGCGAAGCCCGCGAGGCATCCGCCGCCGCCCCCGCCGCCGCCACCCGAGCACGAGCCGCAGCCGAACTTCGCGACCTCGGCCACGCACTGCGCGTCCCATTCCGTCGCGCAGCAGAAGGGATCCTGCGCGCACACGCACGCGGCGACGGCGCCGTCGGCGCAGCCGGCGCCACCCGCTTCGCAGCAGCCGTGCGTGGCGCCGCAGCAGCCCGTGCGGGTCACCGTGAAGTCGTCGATCGTGAGCGCGTTCGTGTTGGCGCCGTGGTCGAGGCGCAGGAAGACGCCGGCCGCGCCGTTCAGCGGAATCGTGACGGTGAACGGCGTGCACACGCCGCCGGTGGCCGTGAGCGCGCCGAGCGTGGTGGGCGTCGAGCCGCTGCAGCTGACGCTCGTCGCGGCGGTCGTGCCGTACTTGACGACCGTGCCCGACGCCGCGAACTGCGCGTAGCTGAACGAGACGGTAACGCTTGTGCAGCCGGCGTCTCCGACCGCGATCAGGACCACGGGATCGTCGGCCGAACCGTCGAGCTTCAGCGCGTTGCCCGTCGGACAGAAGTTCGACGACGCGACCGTCGCGCCCGACACGCACCACTGCACGCGATACGACCCGTCGGCGAAGTCGGGCGGACCCGCGAAGGAGCCGAAGTCCGTCGCGTAGAGGGGGCAGGTCTGGGCGTGGAGCGGGGCCGCCAGTCCGAAGGTCGACAGGGCGACCGCCGCGAATCGCCTGCAGCGACCGAGCGTCGCGCCGTGCGTCGCCGACGCAGGCCGATGGCCTCGCGTTGCGGCGGAGATCTCGTGGTGCGCGCCGGGAGTCACGCATCCAACATGGCACGCGCGGTGGTCGCGCCAAGCGCGAAACCGCGGCGACTCGCCCGCGCGACCCTCACAGACCGCGCGGCCCGACCCGCGCTCAGCCCCACGCGCCGAGGAGCTGCGCGACATCGGCCCCGTCGACGACGCCGTTGCCGTCGATGTCGCCGGCGCCCGGGTTGCCCCAGTTGCCGAGCAGCGTCGCCAGGTCGGCGCCGTTCACAGACCCGTCGCCGTTCAGGTCGGCCGGGTTCGTGGCCGGGCAGCCCGAGACCCTGACGCGGACATCGTCGACGCCGGCCTCGACCAGCGAGCCGGTCGCAAGGTCGCGGGCCTGGAAGCGCACGCGCACGGTGGCGCTCGGCGTCACGAAGTCGGCCACGCGGAAGCTCTTCTCGACCCACGCACCCGCGTTCTCGGTGACGAGCTCAAGCTGCACCCAGGTGCTGCCGCCGTCGCCCGAGATCTGCACGGGCATCGAGTCCTCGTTCGGCGCGCCGCCGAGGTTGTTCGAGTACCAGCGGCGATAGGAAATCACGCTCTCGGGGTTGCTCGCGTCGAGGTTCGGCGAGGTCAGCGTCGTGGTGCCGCCATCGACATCGGCCGCGCCCGCAGCGCCGCCGACCGCACCCTGGCCGGTGATGAAGCAGAGCGTGCCCGCGTCGCCCGAGTCGTTCTCAGGCTGCGCGGTCGTGCCGACCGGATCGACGCGCGTCCAGAGACCCGCGGTCGCGTTGTCGCCGGCCGCGCCGACCGTCCAGCCGAGGTTCGTCTCGAACGTGTCGGCGAACGCGGTCGAGCTCTGCGTGAAGCTCGACGAGAACACCGCGCCCGGCGTGCGCGGCAGCCGGCCGGTGCCGACCGACGACGACGCCTCGAGGTACCACTGCAGCGTCGCGCCGCACGGACCGGTCGGGAACTGCATCGAGAACAGGCCGTTGCCGAGGTCGGTCGCGGCGACCGTCGCGAACGCGCCGCTCGTCCCGACGCGCGCCTTCATGCGCACGGTGCCCGCGTCGAGCGTGCCGCGGATCGCGCGCACCTCGGCCGACAGCGGCTGCGGCGACGCGAGGTTGACCGTCGTCGGCGCGCCGCCCGAGAGCCGGATCACGGCGCCGTCGACCGTGCCGTCGGCCAGCTCGAGGGCCGCGGCGTAGTTCTCGGTGACATTCGGGATGATCTCGGACACCGGCATCACGAAGCCGTAGGTTCCCGTGTCGCGGACCTCGATCGTCCAGCTCGGCACGCCGTGCTGGCCGAACGCGTGGTCGACCGAGCTGCCCGACGCGACGTACAGGGTCGAGGCGATCGGTCCGGCGACATAGTTCGCGCCCGTCGTCCGCGAGATCGCGTCCTTCATCTCGTTGCCGAGCAGCAGGAACGCCGCGGCGTTCGGCGGCTGCGCCGTCGTGTAGCCCCACGGCGAGAGGATCAGCTGGCTGTACGCATGGAAGTCGACATGGCCGGCGAGCGTGGGATTGCCGACGAAGTAGTCGCGCATCGCGGCCGACTCGGGCTCGCTGAAGGCGCTCGGTCCGCGGAAGGTCTCGCTGGCCGGATCGGTGCTCGCGCCGCCGCCGCCCCACTGGTAGGCCCAGTTGCGGTTCAGGTCGACGCCGAAGGTGCCGTTGCCGTTGTCGCGGCGGTTCTTGCGCCACAGGCGGTTGGTGGTCCAGGTGTAGACATAGCCGTCGGGGTTCACGACCGGAATCACATCGACCCACGCGCGGTCGAGCAGCGCCGTGACGCGCGCATCGGTGCCGTATCCGGCCACCAGGCGGTCGGCGATGTACATCGTGGTGACGG
>CAZVHF010000226.1:0-3682 GCA_964627105.1 uncultured Chitinophaga sp. | reverse complement strand
CCCAATGCGAAAGTAGCTCAGTTGGTAGAGCACGACCTTGCCAAGGTCGGGGTCGCGAGTTCGAGCCTCGTCTTTCGCTCCAAGCGCCTTAATGGGCGCTTTTTTGTTTTGGGAACCTTCCTTGCCTGTACTTTTGCTGCAAAATGAATAATAAGCATAACGAAAAACAGCATCATTCTCATGCGTTTGATCGAATAAGTGAAGCACGATAGATTCGTTTAGGCAAAATCAATCCACTCGTTTGTTTTTTAGGTTTAAATAATCAATCGTAAATCAAGTCAGAATCGTGATCCATACGATTTTTTAATCAAGTCAAACATCTGATCCGCCTGAAGGGGACATCATTAAATATTTGATAGTTTTGTGAAGTAAATAATTAGACAAACAATGTCGCATACCGAATCGACACGGCAGAAAAAAGTTGCCAGATTAATTCAAAAGGAGTTGGCCATTTATTTCCAGCGCGAAAGCCAGATGCACTTTGGATCGGCAATGATAACCGTGACCATTGTTCGTGTTAGCCCCGATTTGAGTCATGCACGGGTTTATTTGAGTTTGTTTAAGGCAAAAAAGCCCGAAGAATTGCTCAACACCATCAGGTTTATGAAGAGCGATATTCGCCGTAAGCTCGGTGAACTGGTTCGCAATCAATTGAGAATTGTGCCCGACTTGGATTTTTTCATCGACGATTCTCTCGATTATTTCGAAAACATAGATCGCTTGCTTCAGTCGTGAATTTCCCATTTTACATGGCATTCCGTTACTTGTTTTCGCGAAAACGGGTACATGTAATTAACCTAATTTCTTTGATTTCGGTAATTGGTGTTGCTACTGGAACGGCTGCTCTTATAATTCTGCTTTCTGCCTTCAATGGGTTAGAAAATTGGGTGGTTGATTTATACAACACTTTCGATCCTGATCTTAAAATCGAAACCACTGGTCCACGTTTTTTTAAAAACGACGATGCGCTGATTAACAAAATCAAACAAATAGATGGTGTTCAGTATGTGAGCAGGGTTATTGAAGAAAATAGTTTAATAACGTTTGGCGATGCTCGTTGTGTTGCAACACTTAAAGGAGTAGACTCGGTTTATTTTCAGGTGAGTACAGTAGAAAAAGCCTTGGTCGATGGCAATGCAGCGTTGTTCGACTTTGGTGAATCGGCGGCGATTTTTGGTAGCGGAGTAGCCTATACGCTCGGATTAGGAACCCGAAGTTTCGATAAACCTATCGAAGCATACATACCCAAGCGAGGCGCTTCATACAGCCTTAACCCTGCCGATGCTTTTTCTTCGGGACTGCTTAAGCCCATAGGAATTTTTCAAATTCAGCCCGAAATCGATTTGAAGTATGTTTTGGTTAATTACACTTATGCTTCTACTATTTTTGATCGAAACGGCATGCTTAGTTCGCTAGAATTGAAACTCTACCCTAAGGCAGATGTGGAGCTCATAAAATCAGAGATTAAACGAATTTCCAATAACAGATTGCAGGCAAAAGACCGATTCGAACAGCACGCTTTACTCTACAAGATTATCAACTCAGAAAAATGGGCAGTGTATCTCATTTTAACTTTTATCCTGATTATTGCTGTGTTTAATGTAACAGGTTGCTTAACAATGCTTTTGGTTGACAAGTCTGCTGATGTGCGAACCTTGAGCAGCCTGGGTGCAGCGCAAAGTACTATTCGTAGCATCTTTTTTACCGAGGGCTTACTTATTGGTATTGCCGGTTTATTCTCAGGTGTTATAATCGGATGCGCGGTTGTTTATTTGCAGTATCGTTTCGGACTGGTGTTAATCCAAGACGGACAACCTTATCCAGTATATTTTAAGTTCGCCGATCTTGCTTTAATTGGGGCTACCGTTTCTGTAATTTCAGCTCTCGCATCATGGATTCCGGTTCGTAGAATGCAGCAGGTCTGATTTTACCGAGTTCCCTGAAAATACGCCTGTAATTTCGCGGCTTTATCTTTTCCAATTAAAGCTTCTATTTTCGCTACATCCGCTTCGCGCACTTTCTTTACCGATTTAAATTCGAGCAATAGTTTTTCGGCCGTAGCCTTACCAATACCCTCTATTTCGTGCAATTCGGTTTTTAAGGTGCCTTTATCGCGGCGGCTTCGGTGATGTGTGATGCCAAAGCGGTGCGCCTCGTTGCGCAGGTTTTGGATGAGCTTGAGGCTCTCGCTTTTTTTATCGATGTAGAGCGGAATCGAATCGCCCGGAAAGTAAATTTCCTCCAAGCGTTTCGCAATCCCGATGATACTAATCTTACCGCGAAGGCCAAGTGCTTCGAGCGCTTCAACAGCGGCGCTTAGCTGACCTTTACCGCCATCCACCACGATGAGTTGTGGCAGTTCGGCCTGTTCCTCGAGCAAGCGCGAATAGCGGCGGGTAATAACCTCCTGCATGGTGGCAAAATCGTTAGGCCCCTCCACGGTTTTTACGTTAAAATGCCGGTAGTCTTTCTTGCTCGGGCGCGCATCCTTAAAGCACACCATGGCCGAAACCGGGTAGGCTCCCTGAAAATTCGAATTATCGAAACACTCGATATGGCGTGGCAGTTCGGGCAGGTGCAGGTCTTTCTTGGCCTGTTCCAAAATGCGCTTGGTATGGCGTTCGGGATCGACCAGTTCCTGCTGCTTTTGCTTCTCGCGGATATAATTGGCCACATTGCGCTCGCTGAGTTCGAGCAGTTTCTTTTTATCGCCACGTTGCGGAATATGGATTTGAAGCATCTCATCTTCCAAATCGGGTTTCAACGAAACGATGAGCTCTTTGGCATTGCTCTGAAAGCGTTGCCGCATCTCGCCAATGGCAATGGAAAGCAATTCTTCGGCGCTTTCGTCGAGCCGTTTACGCAGTTCGATGGTATGCCCCTGCACGATGCAGCCATCCAACACCCGCAGGTAATTGACGTAGGCTGTTTTATCGTCGGTTTGAATCGAGAATACATCGGCATTGCTGATGGCCGGATTCACAATAGTCGATTTGCTTTTGAACTTCTCTAGGAGTTCGATGCGCTCTTTCAGCACCTGCGCTGCTTCAAAACGAAAAGCCGCCGCTTCCTCCATCATGCGTTTGCGCACCAAGGCAATAAGATCGCCAATGTTGCCTTTGATGATTTGCCGGATTTCCTGAATCATTTCGCGGTAATCGTCCTCACTCTGGTAACCCTCGCATGGACCGAGGCAATTCTTGATGTGGTATTCTAAACACACTTTGAACTTACCATGGGCAATGGCGCCGGGCTCGAGTGCCAGGTTACACGTGCGGCGCGGATACAGGCTTTTAACCAAATCGAGCAGCGTGTGCATGACCTTGCCGCTGGGATACGGACCATAATATTCAGACCCGTCGCGAATAACCTTGCGTGTAGGGAACACCCGCGGAAAACGTTCGTTTTTGATGCAAATCCAGGGATAGGTTTTATCGTCTTTGAGTGCCACGTTGTAGCGCGGCTGGTATTTTTTGATGAGGTTGTTTTCGAGCAGCAGGGCATCGAGTTCGGTATCGACTACGATGGTGCGGATGTCGTTAATTTTCGACACCATAACGCGGGTTTTGCCCGAATCGTAGTGCTCTTTAGTAAAATAGGATGTTACACGTTTTTTCAGACTTTTGGCCTTGCCAATGTAAAGGAGCTTTCCATCCGCATCGTAATACTGATACACACCCGG
>CAZVHF010000225.1:0-3699 GCA_964627105.1 uncultured Chitinophaga sp. | reverse complement strand
GGCCAATCAATTTCAGCCAAATCAGATTCAGCATATACCCAATTCCGAAGAACCTAAAAACCCAAATAAAAACAAGTGGATAGACTTATTGCGTCAGTTTGTGAATGGGTCAAACGATGCACTTAAGGCACATGCACTAGAACATACAAGCGAACTCGAGAAGCAGTTGATTGACGAAATTATCCACCTGAAATCGAACCACGACGATTTACTCGAAGAAGTTGGGCAATTGCGTCGAAAATTGGCCTTACTTGAAAACCAACCCTCACCGACTGTAGCATCAAGCGAATCGCACATCCGCGCAATTCTCGATTCAATTAACGATTCTATTTTCCTTATTAATCATCGCAATGAGCTTATAGACTACAACACCAATTTCGAAGAGCATTTTTATGCACGGTACGGAATACACCCCGAAAAGGGAAGGATAATTACCGAATTGTATCCGCCCGAATATGCAGATTCTACTGCTGTTCTAACCGAACGCATCGAAAAATGTATGCAAGGCTATCAGCGCACCTATTACGACCGAGTTTCGCTGGGCAGTTACGAGTCGATTTCGGAGCTAAAATTTTATCCTATCCGCAATGCCTTTCAGCAAATAACGGGTGCGGCTGTATTCGCGGTCGATATTACCGAACAGAAACAATCGGAAGAACTTATCCGGCGAAACCAACAATTGCTTACGTCAATCAACCGCAACATTAAAGAAGGACTTTTCCGAACAAATAACGCACAAGGAACACTTTATGTTAATCAGGCATTTATTGAGATGTTCGGCTTTGAAAATGAACATGAAGCCCGAAACGCAAATTATTCAGAGTTTTTTGCTGATGAGCTTAGCTACAAAAGCATTTTTGACGAAATACGCCGCCACAAATCCTTAACAAATAAAGAGGTCCGTTTCAGAAAAAAGGATGGTTCGGTTTTTTGGGGCCTGCTTTCTACCAGCCAATCAGAAGACAATGAAGGAAATCCGATTTATGACAGTGCCATTCGCGATATCACTCGGATGAAAGAATTTGAGAAAGAAATTCTGCATTCCAAAGAAATTGCCGAGAATGCCACCCGGGCCAAATCAGATTTTCTGGCAACGATGAGTCATGAAATCAGAACGCCGATGAATGGCGTAATTGGTATGACGAGCCTGCTCTCTGAAACGCAACTCAATGCCGAACAACGCGACTATGTCGAAACCATCCGTTTTTCGGGCGAGCATCTGCTCAACATCATCAACGATATTCTCGATTTTAGCAAAATTGAGGCAGGTCACATGGAGCTCGAGAATATTCCGTTCGACTTGAATTCAGTGATTGAGGAAGTGATGAATCTCTTTTCATCGCGTGCTTACGAAAAAAACCTCGAGCTACTTTACCATGTCGAATCGAATGAGGTATTTCATCTCAGCGGCGATGTTACGCGCCTGCGTCAGGTATTTGTAAACCTGATTGGCAATGCCATAAAGTTTACAGAAAAAGGAGAGGTGTTGATCTGTGTGCGGAAGGTACAGGAAAACGAGAACCGACTCAGTTTATGTTTCGAAGTGAAAGATACGGGAATCGGTATTCCGGAAGAAAAACTCGATCGCCTGTTCAAGCCATTTTCACAAATCGATAACACCACCACACGCAAATATGGCGGAACCGGATTGGGGCTTGCCATCAGCACGCGCTTGGTCGAACTGATGGGTGGAAAACTCGAAGCCGAAAGTAAAAAAGAGGAGGGCACTACATTTCGATTTAGTCTCGATTTAGAACGCAGTAACGTAGAAGTGCAGCGCTACCGTAATTTGGAGCAATTGCGCGGCAAACATATTTTAGTGGTCGACGACAACCTGACCAACCGTAAGATACTCGATCAGATGTTCAGAAATTATGGTATGGACGTGAGTTGTTATTCGAATCCGCTGGAAGCATTGGCGATTTTAAAGGAAGGAAAGCGTTTCGATTTGGGCATCATCGACATGCGCATGCCCGATATGGATGGATTGATTTTCGGAAAGGAAGCCGCTGAAATCGCACCCGAAATCCCGCTGCTCCTGTATTCATCAATTGGCAGTTCTGTTTTGCGTTCCGAGATTAATCGCTATTTCAAGGGACATATCAACAAGCCTATACGTCATGATGTATTGCTCAACCGCATGGCCAATATTCTCGAAATGCGTCATACAAAAACGAGCGAAAAACACGTTGAGGCCAACGATCCACCCAACCAGATTGCGCGCGATTATCCGATGCAGATTTTACTTGCGGAGGATAACCTCATAAATCAGAAACTGGCCGAACGCATTCTCGAAGTTTTTGGATATATCATCGATATTGCAGAGAATGGTCGGCAGGCAATTGATATGATGTTGGAGAAGCGCTATGATTTGATTCTGATGGATGTGATGATGCCCGATGTGGATGGGTTGGAAGCAACGCGTAAAATACGTGAAGCCTTACCCGAAACCATGCAGCCCGTAATAATTGCCGTAACGGCCAATGCCTTGAAGGGCGACCGTGAATTATGTCTCGATGCAGGCATGAACGACTACATCAGCAAACCCATCAATACTCAAGAATTACGTGATTTACTGGTGATGTATGGCGATCAGATTCTGAAAAAAAGAAAAAACTAAAGCAGTAATTTAAATTTCCTCTGCAACTACTTCCTCAACACCGGGCACCATGCGCTTCAGTAAATTCTCGATGCCCGATTTAAGGGTAACGCGCGATGATGGGCAGCCCGAGCAGCTTCCCTGCAAGGCCACTGTTACTTTTCCGCTTTCGAACGAACGAAAGGTAATGGCACCTCCATCTTGCTCTACAGCCGGACGGATATATTCTTCGAGGATCTGGATAATTTGTTCGTCGACCGAGCCCGGTTCAGCAGCCAGCGCATCTGCCTTCCCTTCCACTACAGTAATTTCAGGATACACTTCAATCACAGGCAAATCTTTCGTTAAGTAATCCTGCAAAAATTCGCGCACCGCCGAAACAATCTGCGACCAATCGACCTGTGTTGTACGTGTTATCGAAACGAAATTTGCACTGAAAAACAAGGATTTTACATAGCCGCCTTTAAACAGCTCCGCAGCCAGAGGTGAGCCCGTGCACATCTCGGCATTGAGGTATTCGACCTGTTTCATGGGTTCTACAATCATTCGGTTGGCAACGAATTTCATCACATCGGGATTGGGCGTTGCCTCTGCATACACTAAAGTAGGATTCATGAATTATTTTTTTGCAAAGATAATGGGCTCTGCATTAGAACCTATCTTTGAGCATGGCTTTCCGGAAAAAATCAGTCGGCATTTTATTCCTCATGGCCTTGCTGGTTTTGGGCTGGTTTGTCATTCGCAACAAAGCGGAACGGAAAGTTACATTCGCCCATTACTGGTGGAACAGTCGTTTTAAGCTGAATGCAGAACAAATCTCAAAACTGAACGCAAGTTCAACGCTTTATCTCCATGTGTTCGACCTCGATGCGCAATCCTCTGAGCAACCCAAACCGATGGCTGAGTTACGAGATTATACGCACACGAAGGGAACGAGAATTATTCCGGTGGTGTACATCACACAACGCAGCTTAAAACGAATGTTGCCAGCCGATGATAGAAAGTTGGCGAAGAACATCCTCAACTATACCGAGCAAATTCTCGGCATTAAACGCAACGATTGGGCGGGTTTTCAGATCGATTGTGACTGGACCGAATCG
>CAZVHF010000224.1:1999-3710 GCA_964627105.1 uncultured Chitinophaga sp. | reverse complement strand
ATCCCAACTGTGCACAACGTATGGCGGCTACATAACCACCGGGGCCGGAGCCAATTATAGCAACATCAAAACTTTGCATAATCTCAATTATTTAAGTGGGGCAAATGTAGTAATAACTGAAGCATCCAAGCCAATGGGGTGTTATTCTGCCAATCAAATTCTAATAGCCTTGCAAATGGTGATGTTGATTTGCAGATTTAGCTAACTAATAAAGACTTACTTTATTCTGTTTATCGAAAACCCCTCAAGATTGAGTCCATTAGGTAAGGGCGAAAACTGCTCTGCCGTTATTTGAAAGGGCTGACTTAAGTTAAAGTCCTGCGAAGCCACCGAAAAAGTAGTTTGTGACGTTCCTCCTGAAACAAAAGTGCCGCTGTATTTACAATTATTTCCCGGAGCACGATAAATACGCAGTCGAGCTTCCCAAGCACCAGGCTCATCAATTTGGAATGCAAGTTCTTGACCGAGCAGTTTAAACCGGTATAATCCACTATCGGCCAGTGCGCTTCCAAAAGCATGTACTTCGAGTGCTTGCCCGTCTTGTTCGAGCGTGGCGGCTGGCAATACATAGGAACCCAAAACAACCTCTCCGGTAGCTGCAGTTCCGCTTTGGCTTAAAAACGAAAACACCAATTGCGAAGGAAATTCAACAGGCGCAGGCACAAGATTTTGCCATATCGTTCCGTTAAAGTACCAATGACTCTGAGAATCTGTATCGTAAACCAAAAGTCCGGCCGCGGGATTACTGATGGCAATGCGCTGGCTGGATGTCATCCGCGGACAAAGAAAACCCGATGAATCGGATACGATGTCGAATTTTGCACTGGGATGAGGAGTTGTTGTACCCAAGCCTGCATTACCTGTTTGTGCATGAAGCTGAGAAAGAGCGAGAATAATAGCAGATATCAGGAATAGAATGCGCTTCATAGGCTGCAAAAATACATTAACTTTGACGCAAGTTAACAACAGAATCGTTTTTACAACGTTCAAAAATTTATGGTAAAAATACGCCTTGTTTTGCTACTGATTTCTGCAAGCCTTCTGTTTAGTTCGTGCCGCATATTCAAGAAAAAATGTGATTGCCCCGACATTCGCAGATCGAAACGTGTGGCAGAATTTTCTTCATTAGGCCCACTGAAATTTGCGTAATTTCGACCTCGAAAAATCAGCTATTTTGTTGCCGCTTTCACAGTTACCTTTTCATATTCCGGCTCGTGTTGTGCGATTTGATGACGAAGAAATTGGGTTGCGGCTTATTGAAATGGGCTGCATCCAAGGTACCGAAGTCGTTATGATTCGAAAAGCGCCCCTGGGCGATCCGCTTGCTTTTTCATGCCGTGGTTCTATCATCAGCATCCGTGCGAGCGAAGCCCAACAGGTTATAGTGGAGGAATGCAATGTCTAATCGTACAAACGATACATTGAATGTGGCATTGGTCGGAAATCCCAACTGCGGAAAATCGACCTTATTCAATGCCCTAACGGGCCTCAATCAAAAAACAGGAAATTTCCCTGGCGTTACGGTCGAAAAACGCTCAGGAACGTTTAGAATTGGGGGTATTCAAGGCAAAACATCACGTAACATAAACCTGATTGACTTGCCGGGCACATACAGCATGTTCCCCAAATCGCCCGACGAATACGAAACCTATCGCGCACTGAGTAACGAGGCCGAAAAGCCCGACCTTGTGCTGCTTGTTGCCGATGCTTC
>CAZVHF010000224.1:0-1989 GCA_964627105.1 uncultured Chitinophaga sp. | reverse complement strand
TAAGTCGTTCGCTTGTATTAAGCACGCAAGTTATTGATATGGGATTCCCAGTGGTTCTCTGCGTAAATATGATAGACCTACTTGAAGAATCGGGGCAAACATTAAATCTTGACTTCATAAAGGATGAATTAGGTGTACCGGTTTGCGCGCTCAATGCCCGAAAAGGGAAAGGTTTACAGACATTGAAAAGTATATTGCTCGATGAACATGCGAAAAAGCTATCGTCTTGGGCGGCTCCCGATTGGCTAGTAGAGAAATTAAATTCAACGCCGCCTTTTGTCGAGTGCCTCAATAAAGCAAATGCCCTAGACTCGTCGAACAATATAGACTGGGTGCGCTTTCAAAGCGATGACACCACGAAAAGACTACTTCGTATCGACGTTCTTTTACAGCATGCCCGTTCAAAATCGGAGCCCCTTAAGGCGATGCTGCAAACGCAAAAGATTGACCACATCTTAACGCATCCGCTGTGGGGCTTTATCATCTTTTTGGCCGTTCTGTTGCTCATGTTTCAGGCCATCTTCTCCTGGTCTGAATTGCCCATGGACTGGATCGACCAAGGCTTCGCTTCGGCATCGGAATGGTTGGGCGCACAATTGCCACCCGGAAGTTTTACTTCATTGCTCACGCAGGGCGTTTTGCCCGGACTAGGTGGCATCATCATGTTCGTTCCGCAAATTGCATTGCTGTTTGGCTTTATTGCCATCCTCGAAGATTCGGGCTACATGGCGCGTGTAAGCTTTATCAACGATCGCATCCTTCGGCGTTTTGGCATAAACGGCAAATCGATTATACCACTAATCTCTGGCGTGGCTTGCGCTGTTCCGGCTATATTATCGGCAAGAACCATCCGCAACACGCGCGAACGGCTCATCACTATTTTCATAACTCCACTGATGAGTTGCTCAGCACGCATTCCGGTGTACACGCTGCTTATTGCCGTGGCAATTCCCGATACCGAAAGCGGCATCTTCAATACACGCGGGCTGGTATTGATGGGATTGTATCTGATAGGATTATTGGCAGCATTGTTCTCAGCATTGCTGATGAAGTACTGGGTAAAAACCCGTGAACGTAGCATATTTATTATGGAAATGCCCGTTTACCGAATGCCGCAGAGTCGGGTGGTTTTGAGAAGCATGTTCGATAAGGTGAAAGTGTTTATTCTCGAAGCCGGAAAAATAATTGTAGCCATTTCGGTTCTGCTTTGGGCCCTTTCATCGTATGGCCCTTCGGACGAATTTGAGCGCATTGAAAAAACATATCAGCAAAAAATAAGCAGTGGCGAATTAACACCAGAGCAGGCTTCAGGATTTGAAGCCTCTGATAAATTGCGCGCATCGTATGCCGGCATAATTGGCCGTGGTATTGAACCGGTTATTGCGCCGCTTGGCTTCGACTGGAAAATTGGGATTGCCCTCGTTACATCCTTTGCCGCACGCGAGGTTTTTGTGGGAACGATGGCTACCATCTACGGTGTAGGCAGCGACGATGAACAATCCTCAACCTTGAAAGAGCGCATGCAGAATGATAAAATCCATGCCTCCGATAATAAATTATTCAGTTTTGGAACATCACTGGCACTTATGGTGTTTTATGCTTTTGCTTTACAATGTATGAGTACTATAGCCGTTGTAAAGCGCGAAACGGGTTCCTGGAAATGGCCGGCTTACCAGTTTATTTGGTTTGGTTTGCTGGCATGGTTGGGAGCTTACGTTATACAATTATTATTGAACTAGATTTCAGCAAATTAATTCATCTTGAGTCGCAAAGACTATCTCCTGCTTTTTACCCTTGCATTCGTGCAATTCACGCATGTTATGGATTTTATGATCATCATGCCGATGGGCAACCAGCTGATGGAGATATTTGCAATTGGTCCGGCCAAATTCGGACAGATTGTTTCTTCGTATAACATTGCAGCCGGCATTGTCGGTTTTGCAGGTGCTTTTTTTGTGGATCGCTTAGACCGCAAGCGCTTGCTTACCT
>CAZVHF010000223.1:0-3749 GCA_964627105.1 uncultured Chitinophaga sp. | reverse complement strand
AACACCTTGATTGCAACCCGGAGGATTTGTTTCTTCCGGGTTTTCTTTTTTAAACCCAGATTATGCGTTAGGACTTCGTTATGAGAGTCTAAAATACAAAATATCAGAAACTTATATTCGAAAAGCGTAGCAGCGCTACGGTTTGAGAAGATATGTTTCCGCCCCCGGCGGATCCTGATTTGAAGTAGTTTAGGCTCGGAATAGATTTCCTAATGCATATTCTGTGTTATAGCTAACAGGTACCAAAAAAAATCGGCCGGTACAATGGTGTACCGGCCGATTCTAATTCAGGATTACCCTTCTTTAGTTCTTCACGACGCGGAAGTTAACAGCGCCTTTTGCAGAAGATACCGTGAATGTATATACTCCATCGGCAAGGTTCTCAAGGCTATAAACCTTGGCATATTTACCTGCGTAGTTGTTTACATTCTCAGACTCAATTAAACGGCCAACTGCATCAGTGATTCGAACTTCAAACGACTGTGCAAGGAGCGAATTGAATGAAAGATTAACATTACCCTCTGTTGGATTCGGATACAACTGAATCATATCTACACCTTCAATGCTACCAATGCCAACAGACAATTCAATGTCAACAGTGAATGTATCGCTGCCGCATGATTGACTTGTTGCCACTAATGTAATCGTATATGAACCATTGGTAGTGTAAGTATGACTTGGATTCACGGCAGTACTTGTTTGACCATCGCCGAAATTCCAACTATAACCAGACGCGTTAACAGAACCATTGCTGAACGATACATTCGCACCATTAGCACTATAGCTAAATGAGGCAATTGGAGCAGGGCTTACAGTTATGGTTTGCGTAGCAGTTGCAAAACAAGTTCCCGTATTGTACGTCGCAGTAATAGTGTGCGTACCAACACCGGCAACCTGAGGACTGAATGTTTGTCCAAACACACCGATACCAGAGAATGTAGCACCTACTGGGTTACTGGTTAACACAAACGGATCATCATTCGAGCATACCGTTGAAGGCAGGTTGAAGCTAAGTGAAATATTATCGCTTACCGTTACAACAAGCTGATCTGAACCAATACATGTTCCGTTGTCGAACTGGTAAACGATGGTGTGCGTTCCAATTCCGGCAGTAGCAGGATTGAAAGTGCTACCCGTTACACCAGGGCCACTGAATGTTCCCAATGCAGGCGTTCCAATTAATTGAACCGGAGCAGAGCTTAAACAATATGTTGTTGCCAAACCTGAAAGAGCTACAACTGGAGAAGGATTTACAACAATTGTTTCAGTTGCGGTTCCAGGACAAGTTTCGCCTGGTAAGCTCACGCTGTATGTAACTGAATTTTCGCCAATTGATGCAAGCGACGGATCGAACGAAGAACCGAATACACCAGAACCTGTAAATGTACCACCAGTTGGGGTTGCATCGAGTGAAACCACATCGTTGCCAGAGCAAGTATTGTCAATTAGAGAGAAGTTCACAGAAGGAGCAGTATTTACTACTACCGCTTGAACATTTTCTGAAACGCAAGTTCCAGAAGTAACAACCGAGTAAGTGATTTCATAATTACCAGGCTCAACAGCAGAAGGATTAAATGTCGAACCATCAATTCCAGTTCCACCTACACTATTGATGGTGAATGAACCACCGGCAGGAATACCATTCAATTGAACAGCCTCATCTGATGGACAGTAATTGGCTGCCAAACCTGTGAATTCAACAACAGGTGCATCAATTACCTCAATTGAGATGGTGTCTTCTGAAGGACATCCGCTACCACTGGCAACGTAAGTAATTACAAAAGTACCTACACCAGCAGCTGAAGGATCAAAGATACCAGCTTCACCATCAACGATTCCGGTACCAGACCAGGTTCCTCCCGCAGGAATACCGAATAAACTAACTGGCTCTGACGTTCCACAAACAGGCGCTACAGGAGCAATCAATGCAGAACCACCAGTTAACTCAAGCGTGTATGCATTGTAGATTGACGAGCAATCGAATGGTGCTTGTTCTGGATTTGGCTGCACAACAACAGCGTACGTTCCAGGCGACAAGGTTGTTGTAAACGTTTGCAAGCTGTTTGGAAGGAACTGAGTAGATCCAATAATTGGAATAACGGTAGGCGAACAATTTTCGATGTTAATGATGAAAACATCACCAAGGAACTCAGAAAGGACCTTGAAAGTATAATCTGCCGTATTGTCTACTGTGAATGAATACCAATCCAAATCCAGCACGGTTGGGCTAGTTACAGATGCAGTTCCACAAATTGTTTCGCCACATGAAATTGGTTGATACAATTGTGGAGTTGTTAAACAACCTCCATTCTCATTAGCACCACATACCTCTGTTTCAGCAGTAAAATCTGCTTCACAAACGATACAATCTGTTCCAAATAGAATATCACCTGAGTAAGTTGTATCTGCTTCATCTGGACATAAAGACGCCACCTGCAATACATAATTTGTACAAGGCTCAAGATCGGTTAGGAAAGTAAATGTAGCAGGAGCATCAACCACAATTGGATTGGCCCATGTAGCCTCGGTTGTAGCCGAACCTTGCGGACGGTAGCGCACCAAATACTGACTTTCAGAACCAACTGTTTCCCAAATTGCAGCAGCATTTGTAGTTGTAATATCTGAGATGAGAACAAAATTAGGGAATGGACAAGCTAGTGGAGCGTTTACGATTACCGTGTAATCTTCAACTTCACCAAACGCTGTATTTCCGCATGGATCAACAATTCCTGTAAACGTAATACGAACACGCATACGAGTAGGACCAGGAACCGCATCAACAGGAGGAATAATTCCAGCTGTGTAAGGCCCAGTACCAGGAGTTCCGGTTACAGCGATTGTTTCATTGGCATCAGCAAAATCACCATCCTGATTCCAGTCAATCCAAATACCACACTGATCTTGAGGCCATTCCAATGATCCATTGGTTACAGTCACCGTTGAAGAAGTACCAATGTATAAATCAGCGGACAAAGAGGTATAATCTGAGTAGCCACCAACTAATCCGCAACCAGTTTCATTGTTAATGCTTCCAAGAGAAACATTTGAAATAAACTCGTCGCAAGTAGTTGCACCGGCATCACAGTAATTCAAGCAGGTACCTGTGGTAAAGCTAATGGTATCACAACCTACAGCATCACCATTTGCATTTGTCGGAACAATTACAATTGAATAATTGGAATTAGCAATCAATAAGCCCGGATCGAATGTTGTGCCTTGCTGATTATCAGAGAACAATAGGAATGGACTTCCATCCTGGCTTAAATACACATCATATCCTGTTGCAGGTGCTCCTGCACCCATTTGCCAGCTAAACACAGCTTCATTGGTACAAACATCAGTGGCACCATCAGCAGGACCCGCTGTAATCGTAGCACAACCAGGAGCCTCATTGGTATTGACACAAGCCACTGTTGCCTCCCAACCTGGCCGTACAACTGATCCATCGGAAAGGAAAACAAACGTTAGAGCTCCAGATGGGTGAGTTGATGTAAATGGTCCTGGAATAGTCGTTCCCCAGTATGCACCGGGCTGAGTAAGAGGACCAAATGCATTACCAGCCGGGTTAGCAGATGGAATTAATGGAGAGTTTACATCGGGACCATCATATACATATATACCATCCCAAGTAGCTTCAGTATTAAACGCGTTAAAAATTACTTGAATTGCAGCATTTGATTGGTCAGGCTGCAGGGTCAAGGTAAAGTTTTGGTTATTGGTATAGTTAGCTGCTACACCTTGTGCATCAA
>CAZVHF010000222.1:0-3758 GCA_964627105.1 uncultured Chitinophaga sp. | reverse complement strand
AGTCTTTTACGACCAGCTCCTGTTGAACTCCCCCAGGACCGGAAGGTAGCAAGGGCAAACGGTTGAGCGGTGCGATAGAAGTAACTTACCCACTTTTTTTATACCCGTCTTGAATCGCAGCGAATTGATTGGGCATTTGTCTCAGAACAGATTCTTAAATAATCCGGTAAGCTGGATTTGCTTAGCCATATTCATTTATTTTCTGGCCATTCCGGTCGATATTATGGAGGTCGATTCGGCGCAGTATTATTCGATGGCGGTCGAAATGCTCAATAAAGGCGAGTTCCTCGAATTTACCGACCGAGGCAAGCCTTATCTCGACAAGCCTCCTTTTATCTTCTGGGTTAGCGGTTTGTTTTTTTCGATTTTCGGCATCAGCGAATTCGCGTTTAAACTGCCTTCTATTCTATTTTCGATACTTGGTATTTATTCCTGCTATCGCTTTGCACGTCTTTATTACAGTAATGAAACGGCTTTGTTGGCTGCGTTGATTCTGGCTACAACACAAGGGTATTACCATTTCAACAACGACGTACGCACCGACACCTACCTTACCAACTCGGTTGTTGCGTCGGTTTGGCTTATCGCCGAATTCTTAAGCAATCGCAAATTGCTGTACTGTTTGGGCGGATTTTTCTTTGCAGGCATTGCCATGCTATCCAAAGGACCGATGGGACTCGTTTCGCCCATTTTAGCATTTGGAACCCATATTTTGTTCAAGGGCAACTGGCGCGTATTGTGGCGTTGGGAGTGGCTTGTAGGAATTTGTACGACTGCTTTGGTGATAAGTCCGATGTTAATTGGTTTATACCGTCAATTCGATCTGCATCCCGAGCTGATGGTAAATGGTAAAACAGGCGTTTCGGGCATTCGCTTTTATTTTTGGGAACAAAGTTTTGGACGCATTACCGGCGAGAATGTGTGGAAAAATGATACCGGACCATTTTTCTTTGTACACAACCTTGCCTGGTCTTTCCTTCCCTGGAGCCTCGGCATTTTTGGAGCCTTTGTTCTGTTGTTAAAAACTGCGTTCAAACAACCACAAAATCTCGTAAGAGCTCGTGCAGAGTGGATTACCTGGGGTGGATTTCTGCTCCCTTTCATTGCCTTGTCGTTCTCGAAATACAAATTGCCCCATTACATTTATGTAACCTTTCCGTTTGCAGCCGCAATCGCAGCCGATTATTTTATCCAATTACGCTCAAAAAGTGAGATTCTTTTTAAACGACTTACCATCGCGCATTACATCATTCTTGGTGCAGCCTGGCTGTTTGCCTTGTTAATTGTGGGATGGTTTTTTCCGTTGAATAATGCATTGTTAATCCTGGTGGCATTCGTTGGCATTGCTGGACTTATCTGGAGTGGATTCTATGCCTTTGCACATCCATTTAATCGATTCGTTTTTATTTCATTACTGAGTTCTTTTTCTGTCAATGCTATCATGGCAGCGCATTTTTATCCTTCCATTTTAGAGTATCAGGCCAGCGGAAAAGCCGGTAAGTTTGCATTGGAGAACAATATTCCGCTCGAGCGTTTGTATGTGCTCGATGCCAACGCCAGAGCCTTGGATGTTTATACAGAACATGTTCAAACCGAAGTGGATGAACAGAAATTGCAGCAGATGTGGGAGCAGGATTCCCTTCGAGGCTTGTATGTATTTACCAATAAAGACGGCTTGCACCGTTTACACAGTGCGGGTTGGAAGTTGGACACTGTTTTTAAAGCACCTGCTTATTCTGTAACAATATTAACGATGAATTTCGGGAATCCGAATACACGCGAAAAAGTGCTGAATCGAGGGTATATTTTTAAACTTTCGAAATAAACTTATTTCTGCATTTCTAACTGGCAGATAGTTGTACTTCCGCCACCAATTCTATACCTTAATTCTAAGTTGATTAAATTCCCAATAATTATTCCGGTACCATTCACATATTCGCCGTCTGGAGTGTTCTTGTTCTCATCGATGGTAATATTGTTTCCTGAAATGCTTGCACGGATATCCTTTTGAACAACGCCCCCTAAATTCTCGATAATTACATCCGTTAAGTTGTCATTTGCCTCGCGAATGGTGGTTTCATATTCTGCGTTAATCAAATTGCAGCCTGCAGATGTACCAATATAAGCGCCCAAAAATTTCTCTCGCTGTAAAACACATTCTCCGTTATCCTTTTCTGCTGATGGATCATAGTTTTCTGCACGAAAATCTGTACATCCGGGTTTCGGGTTGCAGGATAGAAAAGTAAAGATAATAAGCAGTCCGAAGATATAAGCTGGTTTCATCGCTGTTTTATTTAAGTACAAATATATGCAATTATGAATGCGATTAATCTCCTCTTGGTTAATTCATCGGCCTCTTATCTAAACCCCCACCGGATGCCAGGTGGTTTTTGTCTCCAGAAACTGCTGAATGCGGTAGGGGCTTTCATGCTTTGCATCAAACCAATCGGCTACATATTCGCATTTGCTTCTTTTTACATTCATGGCCGACAATTCCTCCACCATTTTGTGCTCTGATTTGTCCTTGCTGTGAAGGTAAATCGCATTCACATCCATGTGGTTGCTTAGGTGCGAGAGTAATTCCTTGCGCTGCCCGGTTAAAATATTCACCACGCCGGCTGGAACATCGGAGGTGGCCAATACTTCGGCAAAACTCACCGCACAAAGCGGTTTGATCTCCGATGCCAGCACCACGCAAGTATTTCCTCCTGCAATAATTGGTGCCACAACCGAAATAAGCCCTAGTAGCGACGATTCTTCGGGTGCCACGGCTGTAACCACACCCATGGCTTCGCAGGTGGAGAAGTTAAAGTGCGATGAGGCCACCGGATTCACCGTGCCAAACAAGGCCATGTATTTATCGCACCAACCGGCATAGTATACCAGCCTATCTACCGAAGCATCAAGCTCGCGTTCGGCGTTTGCGCGGGTTTCGCCACAACTTAGTAATTCGTCGATAAACTGAAGCCTTCGTGTTTCGAGCATCTCGGCAAGGCGGTATAAAATCTGACTACGATTAAGCCCGCTGCGACCCGCCCATTTTTCTTGTGCCTCGCGTGCTGCAACCACGGCATTGCGCACATCCTTGCGCGATGATAAGCAAACGTTTACCATTTGGCCATTCTTTAGGACTAATGGATAATACCTTCCCGATTCGGTGCGAGGAAACTGACCGTTAATGAAGATCTTATAGGTTTTAAGCACGTTGATGCGCGTCGATTTTTGCGCTGTTCCATTGGCACTTACTGTTGCTTTTGGAGTCGATTTTTTTGTGTTCTCTGCCATGATGCTTAGCTGAGTTTAAGGTAAGGAAGAAGTCCGTGCAATCCGCCTTCGCGGCCAAATCCGCTTTCGCGGTAGCCCCCGAAGGGCGAGGTGGGATCAAACTTGTTGTAGGTGTTGGCCCAAACAACACCGGCTTTGAGCTTTGAGGTGAGGTTGAATATCTTTGAGCCTTTATCGGTCCACACACCGGCACTGAGGCCGTATGGTGTATTGTTGGCTTTTTCGATTACTTCTTCAACGGTGCGGAAGGTTTGAATGGCCAGCACCGGACCGAAAATCTCTTCCTGCACAATGCGGTGGCTCTGCGAGGCATGCAAAAACAAAGTAGGCTTACAGAAATTACCTTTCGAAGGGATGCTGCAAGCAGGCTGATAAATCTCAGCTCCTTCGGCAACGCCAATCTTTAGATATTCCTGAATCTTCTTAAGTTGTTCGGCCGAGTTAATAGCGCCTACATCGGTGTTTTTATCGAG
>CAZVHF010000221.1:0-3779 GCA_964627105.1 uncultured Chitinophaga sp. | reverse complement strand
GCCCTATTCACCCCAACTATCCATCTAAATTGCAGATAATCGGGCGATACATCGGGCGTACGGTTCAAAAACACTGGCATATCGAAACGCAAGGTTAGCGGCTTCTCTAACGCAAAAGGCCCCCAGCGCTTAATGGTCCAGGCCGAACCCACACCCGAGCTGATGCGGATACGATCAAATGTTGGTTTATCGCCCTGTATGCCCGAATCCAAAATCCCGGCATCACCAAACACATACAAATCGAACTTGAGCCAGTTGCGCGTTATGCGTGGTTTGAACTTTACCAGATTATCGAGTTCAACTTCGATTGACCCGGCTGCACCGCTGTTGCCGCTGTTGAGCAAAATTACATCGCCGTTTGCCAATTGCTCTGGCGCCAGATACCCGGCATAACCGCGCACATTTAATCCGCCACCCATGTGAAAGTGATTTATATCGGCTCCCAAACCGTTGAAGTCTTGCGGAAAAAATGCTGCCGAACGGGTATACTTATTCTCCATCAACTGCTCCGGATTGGCTCCGGCTAGGTACAAGGCCGACTCTGGTGCCAGGTTAGAGCCTGTTCCATACTGCGCAAAAAACCGTGTACGAATCTGTAGTTTACCGAAATAATTCTCGTTTACCGATTCCAAAATAGCCTGCGAAAAATCGTACACAGAGCCCGGTGCCGATGTACGCAACAACAACTGAATTTTCCCGGTTCCACGCATGTATTCATAGGTATGCTGCAATCCTGCATTGAGAGTATGGTTAATGGCATTCGGATTCCATACACTACGATCCATAAGGTAGTTTACATCCGTCGTATCGCGGCGTTCCAAGTATTTCAGGTATAGCGAAAACACCGTATTTCCCGAACGACTTCCGACCTCCCAGCCCAATTTGCCCAAACGCAAACCGTCGAGGTAGCGAGCCTCTGCAATTGCATTCGAATGTTTAACGATTCGCTGTGTTGCTGTTCTATAATTTACTGAGAATGAAAATAAATTGTAGTCGTTGAACTGATCCTCGGGCGCATTGCGTAAACGCACCAAGCCGGAATTTAGCCAAAAACTCGCTTCGAAGCGATGCTGCGTGCGCATGTAATTCCCGTTTACGTGGAAACCAGTTTTTAAACCATCATAATGGTTGTACCACAAATCGGGACGAATGAAAAATTCGTAATGCTTCCAGTCGGACGGATTGGCAACGCGCGAATCGAGGCGCAGGGTACTGCGCTTGAGCATACGGTTGTTGTACTGACGAACATCTGCCAAACGGAATGTGGTATCAATCACCACATCGCTGATTCTATCCTTGAGTTCAATTTCGGCCGTGTATTCGGGCTTCAGCTTGCCCCAGCCAATCCAGCGAGGCAATACTGTAGCATTTGTATTTTTAACGAACCACGAATTCGGAATGTAGTAATCGTATCGCTTTCCGCTTTGGTCGTACACTGCAAGATCAATGGGCATTTGCATCTCGCCATCGCGGCGCAGGGTAATGGCATACTTTCCATCGCCTTTGTGCTTCACTTTTTTGATGCGGTAATCGATGGTTTTGGAAGTCTCCAACCACTGGTCGAAAAACCAGTTTAAATCGGCATGTGTGTAGTCGATAATGGCCTGCCGAAAATCTTCGGGATACGGGTGCGCCATCTTCCAGCGGTCGAAATAAAATTGCATTGCTTCGAGAAACAGCGAATCGCCCAAAACATACTGCAAGTTATACAGCATTGTTGCTGTTTTATAATACACATTTCCGTAACCGCCACCATGACGAAGTGCCCCATCGAAATCGTCTGAGTGCGTATTGAGTGTCGATTCATCGCCATTTACCGCATCGCGGATATACCCTTGGTAAGCACGCGCATACCGAATTTGTTCCGGCAATTGATGTTTTGCTACGTATTTGTTTGATGAACCTTTTGCCACCATTGCTCCATCGATATTTTCAAGGGCCCATGCGGTGAGAAATTGTGTAAAGCCTTCGTCGAGAAAAGCACGGTAAGTTTCATTCGATCCCACCATACCAAAGAACCAGTTGTGTCCTACTTCGTGTGCCAATAATCCACGGTAGCCCGGATCGGCACCTCCATCGAGCGTTAGCATCGGATATTCCATACCATCTTGTGCATCGGCAACTACCATTTTGTTGTATGCGTACATGCCGAAATCGCGCGAATAGGTTTCAATTACTTTCGCAGTGTACGATGCGGCATTTTGCCAACGCGATGCATGCGGCTCCTGCACCACAGCAACAACTTGAATTCCGTTCCACTCGGCTTCTCCGATGCGGTAGGTAGGATCGGCGGTCCAGGCAAAATCGTGTACGTTGATGGCCCGGTATTTCCAGGTTTTGCGCTCTTTCGGATCGTAGGTGGTAATCGTCGATGGACGTTCTTCCCAGGGTTTTGTTGCGAAATTGGAGATGTCGAGTTTTGCACGTAATTCGGCAGGGAGCACTTCGTCGCGATTGAGCAGCACCCCCGTAGCTTCTACCACATAATTCGAGGCGAAATTGAGTTCAACCTCGTACGTACCAAAATCGCCGTAAAACTCCTTGCCCAGATGCTGGTCGATATTCCATCCAAACTTCTTGTCGTAAACCGCCATGCGCGGATACCAGTGTACGCCATCGAAATGCTTGAATCCGTATGCGCCGAATTCCTTCATCCGCCTGCGTACATTGCCACGGTAGTCGAAAAAGGTCTTGAATGCCATATCGAATGTAACCTGCGCGCCCGGTAAGAGCGGTTCATCGAGCCAAACTTTGAGGATGGTATTGTCGAGCTCAGTTTTCAAATCTTTGCCCTTGCTTTTCATCGATTCGACTAAGGTACCCAGGCCCAACTTTTCATAAGGACCCCAAACCAGCGGATAATCGTTTGCTTCGTGTAAGGCAGCGCAGTATGAGCCCGGCTGAAAGGCATTTTGGTACAAATGAAAAAACACCCAGCGCAGGGTATCGGGCGAGTTGTTGGTGTAGGTTAATTCCTCGGTAGCATCAACTACATCCGAAACTTCGTTAATATTTGCCTTGATGCGGTAATGCACATCCTGCTGCCAGTAACCGGCGTAGGGCAACCGGTTTTTCCAGTAATATGGATTCGCCTTACTCGCATATTCAACGGTTGCCTGCTCGCGTTCGCGTTCGCGTTGGGCTGTTGCGATAAAGGAATATTGGATGAGTAGAATGGATAGAAAAATCTGTATCGACCGCATATTCTGAAATTAACAAGGGCCGAAAATACAGAAAATTTTAGCTGCGTTTCTGATTCTTCAATTGGTTTACCACGGCGTTGAATTCGTGGCCGGCCAAAATAATTAGTGCATTTAAATTTATGAGCACCAACACGGCAATGAGAGCTCCAACCGAACCATACACCGTGTTAAATGTTGCAAAGCGGTTGATAAAAATGCCAAATCCTTCAATGAGCAAAATAATGAGCAAGGTAGCCAGCACGGCGCCCGGTGAAAAAAAATGTGGACGGATCGAAGGCGATGGACCGAAAAAATACAATGCACAAATGCTAAACAGAATCATGAACAGCAAAGTTAACCGTTCACCAAGCGATACAAGGGTGAGATTGATGTCGTTGCTGATGATGCCTTTTTCAATGAGGTAACCCAGCACATAATGGGTGAAAATGATAAGCACGATGGCCGAAACCAACAATACAACAAAAATCAACGTGAGCAGCAGGGCGTTCAGCCGAATCATCCACCCGGGCCGGCTGTCTTGCACAAACGATAAGGCGTTGAACGATTTGATGAGCGAAGTGGTTCCGTTCGTTGCAT
>CAZVHF010000220.1:0-3780 GCA_964627105.1 uncultured Chitinophaga sp. | reverse complement strand
CTTGGTTACCGGAACAACGGTGCGCCAACAATTGCTGATGGTTTCGAAATAAAGGAGAATTATAGAAAACAGCTAAGCCCCGGGATACCCTCGGGGCTTTTTATTTTCGTTTCATGCTATTCTTTAGCATACTCACCTCACGCTGCAGATTCATTACAGTGGTGTTAATCTCCGATTTACTCAAATTCGGCTCGGGCAATTCGGATGAAATGAAATGCGTGAATTTCCACACCTCGCAAACATCATCAACCGAAATGGAATAGGGTTCGTAAGCCGGATTGGTAGAACAAAGCAGCAAGGTACCATCATCGCCAATGTGATTAAAAACGGTTTTGAAAACGATGCCCTCGTCGCGCGTTATGATGATATACGGATTACCGCTTTTGATAAAATTCCAGTTTTCGAGGTACTCGCCCGTAACCCAAGAACCATCGGCTACGGGTGGCATTGAATCGCCAATGATTGGAAACGTTCTGTATTTCTTACCCGGAGCCAGAAATGGCATGTGAAAGGCAGGCAACACACGAATATAATCCGGATCGGCAAAGCCGCTGGTATAACCTGCACGTGCCTTGATTGGAACCAATTCGATGTTATCATTGTTATCGGCATTTACCGTTGTTGCAATCACACGCAGGTTTCTTCCGCTAATGAAATCGGTGCGCTCAATAGACTCCAAGCCCAATTCAGCGAGCGGCTTACGAAGCATTTGATCAATCGTTACGCGGTAATACTCGGCCAATCGAAGCAAATTTTCCAAACTGGGCTCTGCGGACCCATTCTCGTAACCACTCAGCGTAGTGCGCTTTAAGCCGAGTTCGGTCGCTACTTCGTCCTGCGATTTCTTTAAGGACTTGCGTAAAAATTTCAAATTGGCCGTAATCATGACTGATTTTTTGTCAAAAATAAAGTTTTTGCCGGATTTTCAGTCTGCATAAAAAATATTTTTTTCAACCCTTGCATCCTTCCTTTGTTTAATTTGCGTTGATGCGATTTGCTATGAGAACGATTACACACTTGCTTACACTTTGTTTTGTATTGCTTACCGGATTGAATTCCATTTCTGCCCAAGCGCGATTCAACAATACGCGGTATGCCGATGAATATCTGGGAGGAATCATTCATTTTAGGCTAAAACCAGAACTTCAATCGGTAGATCTCACCAATCACCCCGGCCTTCAGCAAATATGCTCCAGGTATGGTGCTTCGCAACCCGTAAAACGCTTCACAAACGCGCAAAAACCCATTAAACCCACAAACGAACAAGGCGAACGTTTGGCCGATCTGAGCCTGCATTACAGCATCCGCTTCACAAGCAACAACGATCCCATTGAACTGGTAGATGCGATACGTAAAACCGGCATCGCCTCGGTGGTTGAACCGCAGTTCCTACCACGCCTCAGTTATGTCCCCAACGACGATAGCATCGGGGTACAATACACCTTGCAAAAAATATCGGCCTTTGCAGCCTGGGACATCAGCCGCGGCGATACCAATACCATCGTGGGCATCACCGATACCGGAATCGACCCCAACCACCCCGATCTGAGCAGCAACATCGCACGCAACTGGGCCGATCCCATCAACGGCATCGACGACGATAATGACGGGTATATCGATAATTTCATCGGCTGGGACACCGGCAACAACGATAACGACCCAACTTCTGATGGCACCTTTCACGGACAACACGTTACCGGATTATCATCGGCGGTTGCCGATAACCAGGTAGGAATTGCCGGAACTGGTTTCAATTGCCGCTTTATTCACGTTAAAATTGCCAATTCCTCGGGCGCACTTTCGGGCGCATACGAAGGATTGGTATATGCTGCCGAACATGGGTGTAAAATCGTGAATTGCTCCTGGGGTGGATCGCAATACAGCGAACTAAACGCAGAAATTGTGCGCTACGTAAATGTGAACCTCAATTGCCTTGTGGTTTGCGGTTCGGGCAATAACAACAACAGCCTCCCCTTCTACCCTGCTGCATACGAAAATGCATTCTCGGTTGGTGCTACAACCGCCACCGATGCCAAAGCCGATTTTTCGAATTACGGATATAGCCACGATCTATTTGCGCCGGGCGAATACGTGCTTTCGACCTGGGCCAACAACGGCTACCTGGTGAGCGGCGGCACGTCGATGGCATCGCCGGTTGTTGCCGGTGCTGCAGGCGTTTTATGGAGTTCATTCCCCGAACTAAATTCGAGGCAGATTGCCGAAAAGTTAAAAATCACAGCCGACACCATCGACCAATTGCCGGGCAACGAAGCATATGCCAACCAACTCGGAGCCGGACGACTCAATATGTTCCGTGCGCTAAGCGAAACCGGAGTTCCGGCACCTACAATGCATACCATTGCCATGAGCGACAATGCGGCGAATCAGTTTTTACCCGAAGACACCCTTTTCATTTCGGGCTTCATTACAAACTACCTCTTTCAGGCCAATAATGTGGTAATGCGCGTTTATTGCGAAGACAACTACCTTCAAAGCCTACAAACCGAAATTCCGCTCGGAGCAATGTCAACACTTGCCAATTATTCGCTGAATGAAAATCCGCTGAAGTTTTTAATTGCAGCCGATTGTCCGGTGAATCAGCAGGCCTTGATACGACTCGAATTTACATCCGACGGCATGGTGCGAAACCAGTTTCTGGCCGTGAATCTTCATGCCGATTTTGTAAACCTCGACTGGAACAACATCCGTACATCGGTAGGTTCATACGGATTGTCGGGCATTTCGGGTAATGGGTACATCGCAGGACTTGGGTTTCAGTACCGTAACAACGTTGATTTACTGTACGAATGTGGCTTGATGCTGAGTCGTGATGCTGCAACGGTAGCCGATGTGGTGCGCGGTCAGGGCGCCATCGATCAGGAGTTTACAACCGAAAACCGCATACAACCGATTCCGCCCTTCGAAGGCAGTGTGCGGCAGTTTGGCGGGAGCTTTACCTCAACACTCGGCAATTTACCGGTACGCGTTAGGCAGCGCGCTATGGCCGATAGTGCCAATCCGAACAGAAACTTTGTGGTGCTCGAATACGAGTTCGAAAATTTGGGGAACGAAGTGTTAGGGAATCTTTCGGCCGGCTTGTTTGCCGATTGGGATTTGATTAATGCGGGGATGAACGGATTCGGGCACGATGCCAGCAACCACGCGGCATGGATAAAGACATTGCCGGTAGATAGTTTGTATTGCGGCATTGCCGTTTTGAATACCACGCAAAGCACCTTTTACGCCGGCGATAACGTTCCGGGTGGTGCAGGCGGAATTAATTTTTACGATGGCTTTTCGACCGACGAAAAGGACTTCGCCTTGCGCAACAACCGCTTGAATACAGGTGCAGGTGATGCCGGAACAGATGTAATCGTAATTGCGGCCTCAGCACCCTTTACACTTGAGCCCGGAGCCAAACACCGAGCCGCGTTTGCACTTGTAGCCGGCGATAACCAGCAGCATTTTTCGGAACAAGCAGCCTTTGCGCAAGATTTTTACCTCAACCAGGGCCTGCCCCTTCAAACGCAAGATGTTAAGCAGAGTATCGTTGTTTTTCCCAATCCCGCCAGCGATTACTTAACAATTTCGGGACTATCGGGCGATTATACCGTATCGATATTCGACACGCAGGGAAGGAAGCTAAAAACACTGCATCAAAGCAACAACGCTATGTTGAATATAGCCAATCTCGAAAATGGGCAGTATATAATTTCGGTGGTTAGAGGCCAGTCGACACAGACCTTCCTTGTGAGCGTGATTCGTTAATTGGATTTACGA
>CAZVHF010000219.1:0-3812 GCA_964627105.1 uncultured Chitinophaga sp. | reverse complement strand
TCGAACAGCAAATCCGAATAATTCAACAAAACTACCGCGAGAAATATATTGCGCAGGATGCACAGGCTCTTTCGGCTTCAGCACTCAGCGCGTTCAATAAAATAGTTATTCCTCAAGCTGGCCGTGTGTTTAAGGTATTCAAGAAAAAGGGCGACTACGTGCGTCGGGGCGAAGCCATTGCCAGTGTAGCCAATGCGGCAACGTTCGTGGCGCGGCTTAATATCGACGAATCGGGATTTTCGCGCATTCGCCCGGGAATGCCGGTAAATATCAAACTAAACATCCTGCCCGATTCGGTGATTAAAGGAAAGTTGGGAGTGATTTATCCGATGTTTGATGAGGCATCGCAATCTTATCTGGCCGATGTTTCACTTGATTTACCGCCCCACTTACAAGCTCTTGGGACGCGGCTCGAAGCCAATATTGCCGTATCGCGCCGTGAAAATGTATTGTTGATTCCACGCAAATATTTATCGTACGACAACAGTGTGCGCGTGAAGGGCGATGAGGTGCTTCGCAAGATAAAGGTGGGTATTAAAAGTACCGAATGGGTCGAAGTGTTAGGTGGAATAAGCGAATCGGATGTGTTATTGCCGCTAAAACCATAGCATGAAAAAGCATCCCGTAAACCGCGAAATTGCTTCGACCTATTTCAAATCGGGCCGCAAGCAAACCATGGTGGCTATTTTCGGCGTAATGCTTGGCATGGCGGTTTACATGTTTATGAACTCCATGAACAAAGGCTTTGCACGTTCTGCGAATGATTCGTTCTTTAAGTCTGCACCGCATTTGCGCGTGTATAGCGACACCCGCATCAGCGAGCCCATTGCGCCCGAGTCGGATGTAAAGTCATTGATTGTAAATCCGGGCATTGCACCGGTATCTAACCGCATCATCAATCCCGAACAGTTAATCGACTTGTTTAAGAAGCAAAATGATGTAGCGGTGGTAGTTCCGCAGGTTGGCATGAGCGTATTTTATAACAACGGACAGTCGCAAATGGCCGGCCGAACCGTTGGTTTTAAGCCGGCGCAGGGCAACGAAATGTTTCAGATAAAATCGTTTATGGTACAGGGCGCCTACGATGATTTGGATCGTGTGCCTAATGCTATCATTATTGGGTCGGGCATTGCCGATAAGATGAGTGTTGAAACCGGCGACCGCATTACCGTAACATCGCCCAAAGGGGTGCAGCGCCTGATGACCATTGTGGGAATATTTAAAACCAACAACAGTTACGAAGACAAGTCGAAGAGCTACATGAACATCCGCACAGCGCAACAATTGCAGCGCGAAGGCGATTCGTACGTAACCGACATCAATGTAAATTTTACCGATTTCAACCTGGCGATGGAGCGTTCGGCCGATTTTACTGCCCTGAGCGGATATAAAGCCGAAGACTGGCAAGAAGCCAATGCTACATTCGTGGCAGCATCGCGCATGCGCACCATCGTAATCACCTTTGTTTCGCTAACCTTGCTCATTGTTTCGTGTTTTGGTATTTATACGATTTTAAATATGACGGTGAGTCAGAAAATCAACGACATCGCCATTCTCAAAGCCATGGGATTTGAAGGTAAAGATGTGGTGCGCATATTTGTGTATCAGGCCTTAACCATCGGCATTATTGGGATTGTTTTGGGAATTTGTGTAGCTCTGGTGCTTGTGAATTTGTTGCAGAAAGTATACATCGGTGGCGATATTGGCTATTTTCCCATACGATTTGAACCCTGGGTGTTTTTACGCGGTTCGTTGATTGGATTGGCCATTACGTTTTTGGCCGGATACATACCGGCTCGAAAAGCGGCAAAAGTAGATCCGGTAGCAATTTTTAGAAAATGATGCACGTACTCGAAGTCGAAAATATCCGCAAGAAATTCTACGATCCGGTTGAGTTCGAGGTACTCAAAGGCATTTCGTTTGGCGTTCAAAAAGGTGAGTTTTTAACTTTGGTAGGGAAATCGGGCAGCGGCAAAAGCACCTTGTTGTATGTATTGTCGACGATGGATACCGACTATACCGGGAAATTGTTGATTGAAGGTGAAGATGTGAGCAAATTTAGCATCGATCGTTTGGCGCAGATTCGCAATGCGAAGATTGGCTTTATTTTCCAGTTTCATTATTTGCTTGGTGAGTTTACGTGTTTACGCAACGTGATGATACCCGCACTGCGCCTGGGTTTGAAGTCGGAGGAAGAAATTGAGGCCTTGGCCATGAATAAGCTCGAGATGCTTGGCTTGTCCGACCAGGCGCTGAAACCCGCATCGAAACTCAGTGGTGGACAACAGCAGCGCGTGGCCATTGCGCGGGCATTAATAAACGATCCGCTTATTATTATGGGCGACGAGCCAACCGGCAACCTCGATACACGCAATACTGAAATAGTGTTCGATATATTGAAAGACCTGGCGCACGAATACAAGCAAACCATTATAGCAGTAACACACGATATGGATTTTGCCCGCGCCAGCGACCGTACCATCGAATTAACAGACGGCGCAATTCTATAATTATCCGCAACTCATAGTTCAGAACTATTTGTCGCCCTTAAAAGCGACAGCATAAATTACTGCTATATTGAACCCAAAATAAGCTATGGCACTGAGCAGAATTTGGTCGGCATTTATCGTAATAGCAATATCGGTTGCCGCATTCAACGTTTTCGCACTGGGCGATCATTTACTGTTTACCCGCATGGTAACCGGCGAAAACGGTATGATTGAAACCTGCACGACATCGGTTAACATATCCATAAAGCTAATTGGCATTATGGCCTTATTTATGGGTTTGATGGCCATTGCCGAGAAAGCAGGCGGTATCCGATTTTTGTCGCGCTTAATTGCACCTTTTTTTAGTCGCTTGTTTCCCGAAATCCCTAAAGGCCATCCGGCAACCGGACACATGATGATGAATTTTTCGGCCAACCTTCTTGGTCTCGATAATGCGGCAACTCCATTCGGCATCAAAGCGATGGAAAGTTTGCAGGAAATAAATCCGGATAAAAGCCGGGCGAGCAACGCGCAAATTATGTTTTTGTGCTTGCATGCATCGGGGCTAACACTCATTCCCGTATCGATTATTGCAGCTCGAGCGGCGTTGAATTCGCTTAGTCCAACCGAAATTTTTATTCCCTGCATGATTGCCACCTTTGTTGCAACACTAACAGCCATGGTGCTGGTTTCCATAAAACAGAAAATCAACTTGTTTCAACCAGTAATTTTAGCGTGGATTGGAGGAATTTCGACACTCATCGCACTATTAATCGTATTTCTCACGAACCTGCATCATGAGGCATTGCGCAGTTTTTCGGAGTTACTGAGCAATGGATTGATATTATTTATTTTTCTGCTTGTTGTTGGCATTGCCTGGTGGCGAAAAATTGCGGTGTTTGATGCCTTTATTGATGGTGCAAAAGGTGGATTCGATACGGCTATCCGTATTATTCCGTATCTCGTCGGAATTCTCGTTGCTATTAGTTTTCTCAGAACCAGTGGCACATTCGACGTGGTGATTCAGGGAATGAAATCCTTGTTTGCCTTTCTTGGGGCAGATACTCGCTTTGTAGATGGCTTACCAACCGCATTAATTAAACCCTTGAGCGGATCGGGTGCACGCGGAATGATGATCGATACGATGAGCACCTTTGGTCCCGATTCATTTGCGGGGCGCTTGGCCTGCATTCTTCAGGGGTCTTCAGATACAACCTTCTATGTAATTGCGGTTTACTTCGGAGCGATTGGGGTAAAGAATACACGCTATGCCATTGGCACGATGTTACTTGCCGATTTGGCGGGTATTGTTACATCGGTTCT
>CAZVHF010000218.1:0-3879 GCA_964627105.1 uncultured Chitinophaga sp. | reverse complement strand
TGACTTGGTACTCGATACCATCGATGAAGTAACCCGCATTTCTTCCTCGCTCGGAATATCACAACTGCAGGTCCAAGACGAGCAATTGCAAGGTGCGGTAATGCACGTAAATGGCAAACAGGTCGTCAATTTCGGTTCTTGCAGTTACCTCGGGCTCGAAAAACATCCACAGATTGTGCAGGGTGTTATCGATGCTGTTGTGCGCTATGGCTCGCAATTCTCATCGTCACGCGCCTACGCTTCGGTTACGCTTTATACCGAAGCCGAAAACCTGCTTGAACAGATTTTTCAAAAACCGGTAATCCTCGCGCCAACTGTAACACTTGGGCACCAAAGTAATATTCCGGTGCTGGTTGGCGACCGCGACGCCGTAATTCTCGACCATCAGGTGCATGCCTGTGTGCAGAGTGCAGCACAGCTTGTTAAAAATCGAGGCGTTCATGTGGAATCGGTTCGACATAACCGTTACGATTTACTCGAAGAGCGCATTATTGCGCTTTCAGAAAACCACGAGAAAATTTGGTACATGGCCGATGGCGTGTACTCGATGTATGGCGATTATTTGCCCATTGATGCTTTGTACGCGCTGCTCGATAAATATCCGCAATTGCGTTTATATGTAGATGATGCACATGGAACAGGATGGGCCGGAAAAAATGGTCAGGGTTCGGTACTATCGAGGAAGTCTTACCACGATCGCTTGTATTTAGTGGCAGGATTGGCAAAAAGCTTTGCAGCCTGTGGCGGTGTACTTGTGTTTCCAAATCACCACGATAAAGAACGTGTGCGAAACTGCGGCGGAACGCTAATCTTCTCAGGGCCAATTCAACCACCAATGCTTGGAGCAATCGTTGCATCGGCAAAGCTGCACCTCAGCGATGAAATTACCTATTACCAGGCTGAGCTGCAGAAACGCATCGATTACTTTGTCGAAACCTGTAAACAACTCAATTTGCCGTTGATTGGTGAATCCAACTCTCCGATTTTCTTTATCGGCGTTGGGAAGCCTGCAGTTGGGTACAACATGGTAACGCGCGTGATGAACAAAGGCTTTTACATCAACCTCAGCGTATTCCCAAGCGTACCGTACAAAAATACCGGCTTGCGCATTCCGCTTACGGTAAACCACACCTTCGAAGAGATTTATACGCTACTGAGCACCATAGCCGAGCAGTTGCCGCATGCCTTAAAAGACAACAATTCGACCATGGCCGATATTGTCAAGGCTTTCCGGCTTCAGTAAGTTCGCGCTCGCGCAATGCCCATAGCAAACCTATGTGGTTTGTATCAACATCATTGTTTTCTGCAATTTTTAGGATTTGTCCGAATTGTGTGCACTCGGTATGCGCATCCAGAAATGCCTGTGCATCTTTCATTGCGTCTTCGTCGAGTACTTCTGCAGGTTCCATAGCGCCGTTTTTAATGGCCGAACGCAGATGCCCCCAAACGGTTGATGTTGCCAGATTTCTCAATTCGGCAATGGCTCCGGGATGGTTTCCTTCGCGCAACAATGCCAGCGTTTCGAGCGTTGATGACCCCTTTGGTTTCTTTTCCTTGCGACCACGGATGTGTTTTTTGACAGGATTTTTACGTGGCTCATTGGTTATTTCTACATCCGATTTGCGCAGCATACCCATAACCAAGAGTTTGCTTTCGGTTTCGATGCTTTCAACCAATTCACGCATCGCCTCAAAATTAGCTTGAAGGTGGCATTTAACATAGGCTTCAGCTACGGTAAGGCTTCGGTACACAGCCGGTAACTCCGGAACAACACCACGAAGTTTCTTATGCAGCACTTTGCTTTTCTCTTTTCCTTCTAAATCGAGTAATATGCGAATTAACGGGTGTAGGATAGCCTGTGTTAAGTTCTCTTTGAAATACCGAATCGCATTAAAGAAACGTTTCTTACCCTCATCCTCTGGCATTCTGATAAACGTTAGCGCTGCAGGCATATACTTCTGACCAATTCCAATCAAACGCTCCAATTCGGTGTAAACTGCATCGATTACTCCGGTTTCAACGCCGGCCGTTTGAGCCCCTGTGCGCAACATATCGCGAAGTGGGTAAAGCAGGTTCGAAATTTCCTTCAACAAAAACGCATCGCGAAATAATTCCTGCGGGTATGATGCCAAGGCGCTTAAAACATGCACATGCGTTTCCTCTTCGCGCGGAAATGTATCATAATAGCGGCAAACTAAATCGTCGGTGAGTTGCTCTCCCGAATCAATGCGACTGCGCAATACCAGCCCGTCGAGTGTGCGGCAGCGGCTTAAGGCTACGTAAACCTGACCGGAAGCAAACGATTTTCCGGCATCAATTACTGCCCGATCAAAGGTCAAGCCTTGTCCTTTGTGGATGGTAATGGCCCAGGCTAGTTTGAGCGGGAACTGAAAAAAGCGTCCAACTGTATCTTTCGTCAAGGCGTTTTTCTGTTGATCGAAACCGTATTCCTGATGTTCCCAAACTTCCTGAGGTACATCGATGATTTCATTGTGTTCGCAGCGCACACGAATGGTTCCGGTTTCGGCGTCAAAAGCTTCAATCCAGCCAATTTTTCCGTTAAAGAAATTCAAGTCTCGGTTGTTTTTGATAAACATTACCTGTGCTCCAACTTTTAACTCGAGTTCTTCTTCAGCTGGATACAAGCTCTTCGGAAAATCGCCATCTACGTGTGCCTTGAAGGTCCTCTTTTTCTCAGTAAGTCGTTCGAGGCGTTTCTGGTTGATGCGGTCGGCCTGACCAACATGCGAAGTTAAGGTAATGTAGCCATCGGGTGGATTTTCGGCCAGCAGGAGATTGAAACGTTCGTGCAGGCGAGCCGCCGCTTGATGATCGAGATGTCCGTCGCGCACCTGGTTTAGAATGGCGAGGAATTCGGGATCGGTTTGCCGGTGTACAGTTTTTAGTTCGACAGGCACGTATCCGGCTTGTTTGAGTGCCTTCGATTCGAAGAAGTAGAAGCTCGGATAATGCTGCGCGAGGTATTTCGCTTCCGAATCCTTCACGACGGGTGGTAACTGAAACAAATCGCCGCAAAGTAGCAATTGCAGACCACCGAAGGGAAGATTCGAATGCCGGTATTTCCGCAGCACTACATCGAGGGCGTCGAGTAAATCGCAGCGTACCATGCTAATCTCGTCGATGATAAGCAAATCGAGGCTTTGGATGATTTTAATGCGTTCGCTCTTGAGTTTCAGGTTGCGACTGAGTGTCCATGCTGTTTCGTAACGGGTGCTGCGTGTATGCGGAATTTCGCCGTAAGGAAGAAAGGTAAGCGGAAAGAGGTTGAAGAACGAATGGATGGTAGAACCACCGGCATTGATGGCAGCAACACCTGTAGGAGCAACTATGGCAAAGCGCTTCCAAGTATTATTACAGATGGTTCGTAGCAGCGTGGTTTTACCTGTGCCGGCCTTCCCGGTGAGAAATACGTTTTGGTTGGTTTGCTGTACCAAACGTATAACCTGATCTTCGGGCAAAGAAATGTGTTCGGAAGATGTCATATAGTTTCATTAACCCGATACTGTGCAATACGAATTACTTGATTTTTATGCATGCTTCAAAGTGGTAGGCATTCAATTGATTTAGATTGTTGATTTATTGTTATTTATAAATTCAACCGTTGCGTTCATAAGTTTGTTGGTAAACGGTTGAAAACGTTCAGGTGTATCGTTTATAAAGGATTAGAAGGATTTAGAGAATTGGTATGCGGTTGTATGTTTTATGCATGAGCATTATTGAGCCTTTGCATGTTTCGCCGGGATTTAAAATTTCTAAATTTTTATAAATAATTTTTATTCTTGTGAATGTTAGAGTTACGAAGTTTCAATCACACACGTTGATATTAAAGCTTCTAAGGTAATTGTGTTACAATTCAGA
>CAZVHF010000217.1:0-3898 GCA_964627105.1 uncultured Chitinophaga sp. | reverse complement strand
TTCGCTTCTTCGCAAAGGCGGTTATTTTTATGTAACGACACCAAATTTCAATTCATTATTGAGGTATTATTTGGGTCCAAAATACAATGTAATAGGCTGGCCCGAGCATTTATCGTACTATACGCCCAAAACACTCACGGCGTTGATGTTGAATCATGGATTTAAAAAAGTGTGGTTTAAAAGTACTGGGGTCAGTATAACCCGCTTTTTAACCAGCAGCACGCCTCAATCAACTGCCAATCTTGAGGAAGGAACCGAATTTGTTTCTGCGCATACCAACGACGAAAAGCTTAGAAAACGCTTTGAGTCTAATGGACTTTGGGCTTTTGCCAAGAAAACCATAAACTTCATTCTTACCATCACGGGGAAAGGGGATGCATTGAAAGGTCTGTTTCAAAAGTAATTTCACAAAAAAGCTCGTTCAGATTGATACAATCAAAACGAGCTCAAGTTTGAAATCTGTAGATAAAATCTAAACAGAGAGAATAATCTCCTTATCCTTTACAATACGACGAAGGTTAATCAAGGCGTAACGCATTCTTCCAAGCGCAGTGTTGATACTCACGTTTGTAAAATCAGCAATCTCCTGAAAGCTCATATCGGCATAGTGGCGCAGGATAATCACCTCCTGCTGCTCAGCTGGCAATTCCTTTATGAGTCGCTTTACATCTTGTAAAATCTGTGCTTTTACAATTTTTCCTTCAATCGTTTCATCTGTATCGCTAATGGTACGAAACACGTCGTATTCATCGTCTTCTTTCTGCGATTGGTTGGCCATGGGCATGCGTTTCGCCCGACGAAAATGATCGATACTTAGATTGTGCGCAATGCGCATCACCCAAGGTAAAAATTTACCTTCTTCGTTGTAGTTGCCCGATTTGAGCGTGTGGATGACCTTCAGGAAAACATCCTGAAAAATATCCTCGGCAACTTGCACATCTTTTACAAGCATGCGCACATAGGAAAAAACTTTTTGCTTGTGGCGCTTAATTAATACTGCCAACGCAGATTCGTCACCATTGATGTAATTGGAAACCAGAATTTGATCTGGAACTTCTGTAGCAAACATAAATCCTCCTTTTTTAAAACGGGTTAGTAAAGTTTTAAAGTGTAGAGGTGTATGCTATAGATTTGTATTTTAAAAAAGTTATCTAAAACTTTAGTGTAGTTCTAGGGTTTATCAAAGTAAAATATTTTTTTTTAAAAAAACAAGAGGTAGAATAATATTTTTGTAAAATCTTACACATGAGCGAAACAAAAATTACCGGACCATTTAGCCAAAATGCAATAAAAATAAGTGGTGCACGCGTCCATAACCTCAAAAATATTTCTGTCGAAATTCCCCGAAATAAACTGGTGGTTATAACCGGCCTCTCTGGCTCAGGCAAAACCTCATTAGCATTTGATACACTTTATGCCGAAGGTCAGCGGCGCTACGTCGAATCGCTGAGTTCTTACGCACGTCAGTTTTTAGGAAGAATTAACAAGCCCGAAGTTGATTTTATAGAAGGAATTTCTCCTGCCGTTGCCATCGAACAAAAAGTCAATTCTACCAATCCACGCTCCACCGTTGGCACCTCTACCGAAATTTATGATTACCTTAAATTGCTATTCGCCCGAATTGGAGTCACCATTTCTCCGGTTTCGGGCGAGATCGTACAACGCTCTAGTCCAGCCGATGTTGTTGATTTTATAAACTCCTTCCAGGTTGGCGACCGGGCTATGCTTTTTGCGCCTTTAAACCCGGCGCGTTTTGGCGGAGATGCATCCAATCTTTCGATTTTAAGGCAATTGGGGTTTTCGCGCATGCGTGTCGATGGCGAATTGAAAAAAATTGAAGAGTGTGAAGGATATGGCTCACTCAGCAATGCGTCGATTGAGTTATTAATCGACCGGTTTGCGGTGGAACCTGGCAACGAAGAAAACGATAGCCGCATTTCGGACTCAGTGCAAACGGCCTTTTATGAAGGCAATAATGAGTGTATAGTTGAGATAATACAGGCAGATGGAACCCAAATCAGGAAAAAATTATCCGGAAAATTCGAAGCCGACGGGTTGGTTTTCGAGGAACCTTCGGTACACTTGTTCAGCTTTAACAATCCTTTTGGTGCTTGCAAAACATGCGAGGGTTTCGGTTCGGTTATTGGCATCGACGAAGACCTTGTAATTCCCGATAAAAGTCTTTCGGTTTACGAAGGCTGCGTGGCACCCTGGAAAGGCGAGAAAATGGGTGAATGGAAAGAGATGTTCGTGAAGAATGCTCTGAAATTCGATTTCCCGATTCATCGCCCTTATTATGACTTAAACGACAAGCAAAAGGAACAACTTTGGAAAGGAACTAAATACACCGAGGGAATTGACACGTTTTTTCGACATGTCGAAGAACAAACCTATAAAATACAGTACCGCGTAATGCTCTCGCGATATCGCGGAAAAACAGTTTGTCCTGATTGTAAGGGAACACGGTTGCGTAAGGATGCAAACTATGTTCAGGTGGGAGGGAAAAATATCGCAGAGCTCGTGCTGATGTCGGTAGAGCGTTGCCGCGATTTCTTTCATTGCTTAAGCTTAACAGATTACGAACTTTCTGTATCGAAACGCATTTTGCTCGAAATTCAATCTCGATTGGGTTTTTTGTGTGATGTAGGTTTGGGTTACCTCACGCTGAATCGTCTTTCGTCAACGCTCTCGGGTGGTGAGAGTCAGCGCATCAACTTGGCTACTTCCATTGGCTCGAGTCTCGAAGGTTCGCTCTATGTGCTCGATGAGCCAAGCATAGGGCTTCATTCGCGCGATACCGAACGGCTAATCTCGGTACTGAAGAATCTGCGCGACCTTGGTAATACCGTAGTAGTGGTTGAACACGACGAAGATATGATGCAAGCTGCAGATGCCATCATCGATATGGGACCCGAAGCCGGTTCATTGGGCGGTGAGGTGGTTTTTGTGGGTACATATGATACATTAATAAAGACCGGGAAATCGCTTACAGCCGATTATTTGCGCGGCGATAAGTCCATTGAGATTCCGAAGCAAGTGCGGAAGTGGAATAAGTCCATCCGGATTACCGGTGCGCGTCACAATAACCTGAAGGCCATTGATGTAACCTTTCCGCTTAATGTTTTATCGGTAATTACAGGTGTGAGCGGTTCTGGTAAGAGCTCGCTGGTAAACCGTATTCTTTTTCCGGCTTTGAAGAAGCAATTCGAGGGTTATGCCGAACAAACCGGTTCTTTCGACCGCCTCGAAGGCGACTACAAAATGCTGCAGTCGGTTGAGTATATCGACCAAAATCCAATTGGAAAATCGTCGCGCAGTAACCCGGTAACCTATATAAAGGCCTACGACGAAATTCGCGCCTTGTATGCCAGCCTTCCTCTTTCCCAAACCCGAAACTACAAACCCTCGGTTTTTTCGTTTAACGTAGCAGGCGGCCGTTGCGAGGAATGTGAGGGCGAAGGATTTGTAGACATCGCCATGCAGTTTATGGCCGACATCAAACTAGAATGCGATGTTTGCCGGGGACGCCGATTCCAAGACGAAATTCTGGAGGTTGAGTATTTAGGCAAATCTATTTCAGATATTTTGGCACTTACGGTCGACGATGCGATTGCTTTTTTTAAGTCGGGTAAGGAAAATTTGGCGCAGAAAATAGCCGAAAAGCTCAAGCCACTATCTGATGTTGGGCTTGGTTATGTGCAACTTGGACAGGCTTCTTCCACGCTTTCGGGTGGTGAAGCGCAGCGCATCAAACTGGCTTCATTCCTAACGAAAGGAAGCGCCCAGGGAAATACCCTGTTCATTTTTGATGAGCCCACAACTGGATTGCATTTTCACGATATTAATCGTTTGATGAAGGCTTTCGATGCACTCATCCGACAAGGGCATTCGTTAGTGG
>CAZVHF010000216.1:0-3901 GCA_964627105.1 uncultured Chitinophaga sp. | reverse complement strand
GAACCATTCACGGTGTCGCCGGTTTTGAGTCCGTAGTGTTTGATTTGCGATTGCGAAACATACACATCGTCGGGCGATGGCAGGTAGTTGTAGTCTGATGAGCGCAGAAATCCGAATCCTTCGGGCATTAACTCAATAACTCCTTCGGTAGTAACGAGTAAGTCTTCGTTGTTAAATGCTTCGTTGAGCGGATTTTGCTCAGTTCCTCCCTGGTTCTGCTGCCCGTGATGCGGACGATTGGGTTGGTTGGGGTTGCGCTGAAAGTTTTGTTGGCGCTCGCGCGGGTTTTGCCAGTTTTGGCGCTCGCGCTGCATAGGGTTGCCTTGCTGCTGGCTTTGTTGTGCAGCAATTGGGTTTGGCTGTGTTGGACTTGCCGTTGCCGCACCTTCGGAGGGCTGGTAGTTTGCTAGATTAGAGTCGGTTCGGTTAAATGGAACACGTTGAGGCTCGCGTCTAACAACGTTATCTGCAGATGAGATTGATTTTTCTTCGGGCTTTTCGCCCTCCACGCGCTCGCGACGGCGGCGTTGGTGTTCAGCCTGTGGCCGTATTTCCTGAGTAGGCTTTTCGGTTTTTTCGTTTGGAGTAGAAGCTTCCGGTTTTTCTGGCGTTTTGGTTTCTAATACAACCGGTTGATTTGGGCGGCGACCGCGTTTGGGAGCTTCGGCCGTTTTATTTTCATGTGCCGCAGGCGGATTTAATTCGCGCGAAGCTCTGGCGCGCATTTCTGCCGGACTCGCTTCAATTTTAACAGCTTCAATTTCTTGTTTAGAAGGAGGCGTTTTCTTTTTCAACGATGAGGTTAGTTCAGGCTTCACGGCCTGTTCATCGAGAATTTTATAGACGAGTTCGTTTTTCTTGAGTGCATCTGCTTTGGCAATTTTCAATGAAGCAGCAATTTCGCGCAATTCGCCAACAAGTTTGGCATTTAGCTCTTGAATAGTATACATGTAAACGTTTGGGGAATCCGGAAAAACCGGGTTAAATGAAGAATTAAGTCTATTGCGTTAATTCGTGGGCAATAATACAACAATAATTTTTATAAAGAACAAATCCAGAAAAAAATCAGATTAATCCCGATTGCTTACGTATTTTTGCCGCCCCTTTTAACTCAATTGATTTACATGTTGCAGAGAATTCAATCCCTTTATTTGTTTGGATCGCTGGTTATTAACTTCATATTTTTATTTGTTCCAATCGAATCATCTTCAAACAATTCGATAAGCCATTCAATAGACAAAATTATAATTACATTATCTTTGGTTTTGAGCAGCTTATTACTTTTTGCCATTTTTTCGTTCAAAAATCGTAAGCGGCAACTGCTACTTTGCAAATTCCTTTTTGTAGGCTTTCTGTTACAAATCCTGATGTCAAACCATTTGTGTTCGGGGAATTCATTGAAATGGGATAGCATTCTACCTTGCGTATCAATAGTTTTAACGTTTCTGGCTCATCGTGCTATACAAAGTGATGAGAAGTTGGTTCGATCGGCTGATCGATTAAGATAGAACGGATGCAAAAAACCTTCATCAAGAACTTAGCGCTGCTGCTTGCACTCAATTTGCTGATAAAGCCATTTTGGGTTTTTGGTATCGAGCGGGAGGTTCAGGAAGTTGTGCGAACAGAGAATTATGGTTTGTACTTCGCGCTTTTCAATTTTTCATTTTTACTAAATATTATTCTTGATTTTGGAATCACCAACTTCAACAACAAGAACATAGCGCAAAACAACCATCTAATTACCAAGCATTTTTCAAGTATTCTTGGTTTGAAGCTTTTGTTAGGTGTTGCGTTCATGGTCATCACAATGGTGGCTGCGTTGTTACTTGGTTATTCGGGCAAAGCCTTGTATTTACTGGCGTTCATGGGCTTTAATCAGTTTTTGGCTTTCATGATTATGTATCTCCGATCAAATCTGGCCGGTTTGCATTTGTTTGCAACAGACAGCATTATTTCTGTGCTCGACCGAAGTTTGATGATATTGTTTTGTGGCATTCTATTGTGGGGTAACATACTCGATACCCCGTTTACGATTGAAACCTTTGTATACACGCAGACATTCTCCTACTTCATTACAACGCTCATAACATTGCTGATTGTTGTGCGTAAGGCGAAGTTTAAAACACTCAAGTGGAATTTTCCATTTTTCGTTCTCATTCTTAAAAAGAGTCTGCCTTTTGCAATTTTGGTTTTACTGATGACATTTTACAATCGGGTGGATGCAGTGATGCTCGAGCGGATGCTGCCCGATGGAGCGCTCGAAAGTGGAATTTATGCGGCAGCTTATCGCGTGCTGGATTCTGCCAACATGTTTTCATTCCTATTTGCAGGTCTACTCTTGCCCATGTTTGCGCGTATGATTCGCTTCAAGGAATCTGTGGAGGCCTTGGTTAAACTGGCCTTTACGATTTTAATTACACCATCGGTTGTTGTTGTGGTTGCTGCCTTGTTCTACAATTACGAATTGATGGATCTGCTTTATGCCGAGCACATTGTTGAATCGGCGCACGTATTTTCGATTATCATGGGATGCTTCATTGCCACCTCACTGACTTATATATTCGGAACCCTCCTCACTGCAAATGGCAACTTGTTGCAACTAAACATTATGGCGGCTTCGGGTATGTTGCTCAATTTGTTGCTTAATTTCTTTTTGATTCCCCATTTCAAGGCTGTGGGAGCCGCCTATTCAAGTTTGTGCACACAAAGCATTACCGCGGTGCTTCAGATTTATCTGGCACAGCGAATTTTCAAGTTTCGCTTTAACAAACGTTTATTGATTCGTTTAACCATTTTTATAGGTTTGGTTTTTTCGCTTGCGTTTTTATCGCTTGAGCTCTTTTCTAATTGGATTTATGGTGCATTATTTCTTTTAATTGCTGGAGGATTGTCCTCATTTGCCATTGGATTATTGCATGTAAAATCAATCTTCCGAATACTAAAATATGGATAAAAACGTTTGAACTCGGTTGATTCAATTATTGATACATTTGCAAATTATTTAAATCGCCCTAACGATACACGATGGAACAAAACTCAGGAGATTCATTATTTGATTCAAACAAGCTGGTACTGTTTTTATGGACCAAGCGCAAGCAAATTGGATATACAATTCTAATTGCTGCTATATCTTCCATCCTATTCTCTTCGCCGTTTTTTATAAAACCGAAATACAAATCGTCGGTGGTTTTGTTCCCTACGACCAATAGTTCGATTTCGAAATCGCTTCTGAGCGAGAGTGCGTTTGAAAAGGAGAACATTCTTCAATTTGGTGAGGAAGAGCAGGTCGAACAAATGCTACAAATTCTTAATTCAGATGAGATTAGAGAGCGGATCATTGAAAAATTTAATCTTATGGAGCATTATCGGATAGATCCGGATGCTTCTTACCCTATAACTAAGCTGAATAAACGATTCGAAGAGAACATTTCGTTCAATCGAACTGAATATCTCTCGGTTCGCATTGATGTTTTGGACGAAGACCCGCAATTGGCTGCAACAATTGCAAACGAAATTTCGAACCTGCTCGATTCGGTTAAAACCCGTATGCAACACGAACGGGCTCGCAAAGCGTTGGCTATCGTTGAAAAAGAATACCGCGATTTTGAATCTTATTTATCTGCCCGTGAGGACACGTTGAATAGCCTTCGCGCTCTCGGAGTTCTTGATTACAATGCTCAGGTTGAGCGTCTCAGTGAGGCATATGGCAAGGCTCTGCTTGCCGGAAATGCAAATGCAGTTAAAACATTGCAGGATCAGATGCAGGTTTTGGCTAAATACGGCGGAAAGGCAATGGCTATACAGCATGACATGGAGCACGACCGAAAAAACATGAGTCAACTGAAAACGAAATATGAAGAAGCGAAAGTTGATGCTACCGACAAAATCCCACATAAATTTA
>CAZVHF010000215.1:0-3935 GCA_964627105.1 uncultured Chitinophaga sp. | reverse complement strand
CTTCTTATTTCTTTTGAAAATGATGTTTCATGTGGTAATTCACCAAGCCAAAAATCGGCTTCTGAATGATGGTTCCCACCTGCACGCCCATCGATGCACCAACCGTGCGGAGATTGTCTTCGAAATTATACGCAATCGAACCAATCATGTGTGTTGGAACGCGCTGGTAGTTCTTATAAACCTGCACATGCGTGCGGATGAATTCGGCCATCCCCTTGTTTACCGTTTCCTGCACCCATTCGTTTTCTTTGTTGTCTGAAAGAATCTTCATGAACGAAGCCAGGTATACATTGGCGTGCGGTTTCATGTAAACGCCTTCCACAATGGTTTCGCGATTCAGTTTGTATTCGTCGCGGAGTATGGCGTGCAATTCCTCGGGCAAGGCATTGGCGAGATACTGACGTAAGAGGATTTTCCCGTACCAACTGCCCGAACCTTCATCGCCCAAAATATAGCCCAATCCCAAACCGTTGTTGGCCTGCTTCACAATATCGCCATCGAAAAAGCAGGAATTGGAACCTGTTCCCAGAATTCCGGTAATGGCAGGTGTATCGTCCCAGGTAGCGAATGCAGCACCAATGAGATCGTGATCAACGTAAATGTTTGCATTCGGAAAAACCGAACGCAGGGCACGCTCTACGACCAGTTTAAGTTCTTTGCTCGAACAACCGGCGCTGTATAAAAACAACATGCTTATTTGGTCGGCAAACTGGCACATGGCCGTATTTTGGCGAATGGCGTTCGAAATAACCGCTTCGTTGTGGAAATAGGGATTGAATCCCATGGTGCTGAAACTGAGCGATTCGGCGTTATCCTGAATCAACATCCAGTCGCATTTGGTAGAACCGCTATCGGCAATAAGTAACATATCGTTTCGTGTTTGTGAAGGTTAGATGAGGTAATGATCCGACAAAAAATGGCTCATGCGATCCTCAAGGATTTGTGAAAATAAGGCTCTGTTTTCGGGTGTTTCGCGCGTGGCCACCATGGTACGGATGGAGAATACCCGCAAAGCGTCGCCCACGCTGAGCGTTCCTTCGGCCGAGTCTTTTCGTCCGTTAAACGGAAATACATCGGGGCCGCGCTGACATTTGGTATTGATGTTTACCCGACACACCTGGTTTACAAGTGGATCGATGAGGGCAGCCAATTGTTGGGGCGATTGACCGAATACACTCACCTGCTGACCGTAATTGCTGGTGGTGATATACTCCAGTACTTCGTCGGTGTGGGTAAAGGAGCAAACCGGAACAATGGGCCCGAACTGCTCCTCATGGTAAATGCGCATCGACGCATTTACCGGATACAGCACCGCCGGAAACATGAGGTTGTTCGCAATTTTCCCGGCGCGTTTGTTCTGTATGGATGCTCCTTTATGGATAGCATCTTCAATTAAAGCGCTGAGAAATTCCATTTTCCCCAATTCGGGTAATGGGGTAATGTATGCACCTTTTTCCCAGGGCAATGCCGCTTTGAGCGCATCGACTTTGGCGCTGAAGCGTTGCAGAAATTCTTCCACACGCGATTGGTGCACAAAGATGATTTTGAGTGCAGTGCAACGCTGCCCGTTAAAGGCAAGCGCACCGTTTACGCATTCAGAAACAGCCGATTCGAGTTCGGCATCGGGTAAAATGATGGCGGGATTCTTGGCATCGAGTCCGAGCACCGAACGCAAACGATTGGGCCGCGGGTGCAGTTTCTTGATTTCGACAGCGGTTTTGCTCGAACCGATAAATGCCAACACATCAATTTTTCCGGTTTCCATGATGGCTTTAACCACCACTTTTCCGTCGCCATACAGAAAATTAACTACACCTTTTGGGAATGAAGTGCGAAATGCTTCGATAAGTGGTTCGAGCAATAAAATGCCGTAGCGTGCCGGTTTGAACACCACGGTATTGCCCATAATGAGGGCAGGAATGAGTGTAGCAAAACTCTCGTTCAGTGGATAATTGTAAGGCCCCATGCATAGCACAACGCCCAGCGGACCACGGCGAATTTGCGCCAAAATACCGCTTTCGTGTTCGAGGTTGGAACATTCGCGGTCGAGTTTTTTCACCGCCTCGATGGTATCGCTGATGTATTCTGTTGTGCGGTCGAATTCAAACTCGGCATCTGCCCTATTCTTTCCGATTTCGAGCATCATCCACACCACAACCTGCTCGCGGGTTTCATTAAAGCGATGGAGGAAATTTTCGACCGCCTTGATGCGATCACGTACCCGCATAACGGGCCATTCACCCCGACCTAAATCCCAGGCTTGTTGTGCATCGTGCAACACATCGCGTGCGGCGGCTTCATCGAGCTGCGGTACGCTGCCCAGAAATACTGGTTTCTCGATTCCGTTTTCGATGCGGCATACGGGCGAATAAACACGTTGTAAGACTCCTTTCCAAGGTTTTAATTCGCCACCCGAAAGGTAGAATGATTGTTCAAGCGGACTGAAATTGAGCATTTCGGCCACGGCATCGGTAAATATATTTTGATTCTCTCGGGAACTATTCTCCATACCATCTACACCGATAGGATTGAGGCGATGCGCAGCATTTCATCGTCGAAATTGCTAACATTGCCTGTGGCCTCGGCAAAGGGTGTAAAATTAATCCGATTGTTGACAATCCCAATCATCCCTCCCGAAATCCCTTTTATTAAATATTCGACTGCCACAACACCCAGCCGGCTTGCTAAAACACGGTCGGCAACGGTTGGCGAACCTCCACGCAGCAAATGCCCGAGGATGGTAACCTTGGTGTCGTAGTATTCAAATTTGTCGGTTACTTCTTTTGCCAGTTCGATGGAATGGCCGGGTTTACCGCCTTCGGCAACCACAACGAGGCTCGAGGATTTTTTGCGCCCCGCGCCTTTCTCGAGAATCTGGATGAGCTCATCGACATCCATGGGACGTTCGGGAATCATTGTAGCTTCGGCGCCGGCAGCAATGGAAGCGCGCATGGCGATTTGTCCGGAGTCGCGACCCATGACTTCGATAAAAAACAGGCGGTTGTGCGAAGATGCGGTATCGCGGATTTTATCGATGGCGTGCGCGGCCGTATTTACAGCGGTATCGTAGCCAATGGTGAAATCGGTTCCGTTGAGGTCGTTGTCGATGGTGCCCGGTAAACCTACGACCGGAATGCCATGTTCCTGCTGAAACACCAAGCCACCACGGAAAGTTCCGTCGCCGCCAATGACCACCAGCGCGTCGATACCGCCCTTACGGCAATTTTCGGCGGCTTTGATGCGGCCTTCGGGTGTTTTAAATTCCATGCTACGAGCCGACTTTAGTATTGTTCCACCGCGGTGAATGATGCTTGCCACCGAGCGGCTGTCGAGCGTTTTCATATCGTTGGCTATGAGTCCGTCGTAACCGCGGTAAATGCCCACTGCATCGAGTTTATAATACATGCAGGCCCGCACAACGGCGCGAATGGCAGCGTTCATTCCGGGTGCATCGCCGCCTGAGGTGAGTATTCCGATTCGTTTGATTCCAGCTTCTGAATTCATGCTACGAATATAAGTGTATTTGCGACACTATGACAAGTGGCGAGTCAATGCTTTTTTATTAATAAACTAGCCCTGCCATCAAAGACGGAATCGATTTGGTTTTTACCTACCTACGAACCATTGAAGATTTCAAGGACAAGTACGAAATTCAAAAGAAGATTGCCTTTACGGTAAAGAACATAAATACGAGCCTGAAGGAGTAGGCAGCGCAACTCAACATCATCATTGCACCAACGTGCAACAAAAATAGCGGATGGCAAGAAAGATTTGGCGCTTTATGGATCTGTAAACAATTCTGAATCATGTGATTGGTTATGTTGAAAACTTATACTTTGAATAAATAGGGGAAGAGTGTAGTTTGCAGTTGGATTTAGGAATTGGATTTCGTAGGTGAGTAGACGTTATTAGATAGTTATGTCTTATTGTAAAAA
>CAZVHF010000214.1:0-3951 GCA_964627105.1 uncultured Chitinophaga sp. | reverse complement strand
AAAACGTTAGTTAGCATTTTTAAATTTTAGATAGATTTAGGAAGCACAAAAGTAATAACATAATCTTATCAACAAAATAGTATTAATAAATTACATACTGAATTTTCATAAACAAACAAACATTTGTTAAGCCACATAATTTAAACGCTTATTTAACAATACTTTAAATCAAATAGAATTTAAATTTTCTTAATTGAAATATAATTTCTTACACCACCCTAAGGCTTTTAAATTGAATTTCGACTAGCTTAAAAACAAAAAACGGACAACCAGCCTAAACCGATTGTCCGCTCAAAATACAATTCTAAGTCTTATGCCTGTGCTGTAGGACCACCAAAATTCATCGGGAAAGGGGCTGTGCCCCCGCCCTCAACTTTAATACTTCCGTGCGCAGCCTCAAACTTCGAAATATTATCCTTCAAGGCTGCCATCAAGCGCTTTGCATGTTGCGGCGTTAATACAATCCGCGACTTTACTTTCGCTTTCGGCACGCCGGGCATCATCTTAATAAAATCTACCACGAACTCCGAATTCGAATGCGTAATAATCGCAAGATTCGAATAAATCCCATCAGCAATCTCCTCCGAAAGTTCGATGTTCAATTGCCCTTCGGGCATGTTTTGTTCTTCGTTCATTGCCTTTCAGATTATAAGTACGATTCTTCCTTTGCGCGCTTCTTAGAAGCCATCAATGCCGTAAACTCATCTTGAGATCCTACTATGATGTTCTCGTACTCGCGCAATCCGGTGCCAGCAGGAATCAAATGTCCAACGATAACGTTCTCTTTCAAGCCGAGTAAATCGTCTGATTTTGCAGAGATTGCCGCCTCGTTCAACACCTTGGTTGTTTCCTGGAAGGATGCAGCCGAAATAAACGACTTGGTTTGCAACGAAGCACGTGTAATACCTTGCAACACCTGACGACCTGTTGCAGGAACTGCATCACGGGCATCAACCAACTTCATATCCTTGCGCTTCAGCATCGAGTTCTCGTCGCGCAGTTTACGGGCAGAAATTATCTGGCCAGCCTTTAAGGTTGTAGAATCGCCTGGTTCAATTACAACTTTCTTATCGAAGATGAAATCGTTTTCTTCTTTAAACTCTAGCTTGTTAACTGTCTGACCTTCGAGGAACTTGGTATCGCCCGGATCTTCGATTTCAATCTTACGCATCATCTGGCGTACAATCACCTCGAAGTGCTTATCGTTGATCTTCACACCCTGCAAACGATACACCTCCTGAATTTCGTTCACCAAATACTCCTGAACTTTCGTCGGTCCTTTGATCGCCAAAATATCGCTTGGTGTTGTAGCTCCATCCGAAAGCGGCTGACCGGCTTTCACGAAGTCGTTTTCTTGCACAAGAATGTGCTTGCTCAACGAAACTAAATACTTCTTCTGCTCTCCGGTCTTGCTTTCTATGATAATCTCGCGGTTACCGCGTTTTACCTTACCAAAGCTTACGATACCATCAATCTCCGATACAACGGCCGGATTCGACGGATTACGAGCCTCGAACAATTCAGTTACGCGTGGAAGACCACCGGTGATATCGCCCAGTTTACCGCTTTGACGAGGAATCTTCACGAGAATCTCTCCGGCCTGAACTTTCTGACCATCGTTCACAACGATGTGCGCTCCAACCGGCAATGAATACGAACGAACCACTTCTTTCGTAGAGCTCATAATCTTAATCACCGGGTTACGTGTTTTATCGCGGCGTTCGATAATTACTTTCTCACGGAAGCCGGTTTGCTCATCGCTTTCTTCGCGATACGTAACACCATCTTCAAGATCTTCGAAGCTGATTTTACCCGCTGTTTCAGAAACAATGACAGCATTGTACGGATCCCAATCGCAAATCAAATCGCCTTTCTTCACATCCGAACCATTCTCGATGTACATCGAAGCACCATACGGAATGTTGGCTGTTGTAAGAATCATCATGGTTGCGCGGTCGATGATACGCATCTCAGCCGAACGTCCGATAACAATCGATACCGGCTTACCATTTTCGTCTTCTTTCGAAACGGTGCGTAATTCATCAATTTCAAGAAGTCCATCGAACTTCGCTTCCACTTTCGATGAAGCAGCAATATTCGAAGCTGTACCACCAACGTGGAATGTACGAAGCGTAAGCTGTGTACCCGGCTCACCGATCGACTGTGCGGCGATTACACCTACAGCCTCACCTTTCTGAACCATTCGCCCTGTTGCCAAGTTACGCCCATAGCACTTCGAGCACACACCTTTCTCTGATTCGCATGTTAATACCGAACGAATTTCAACTGCTTCAATTCCCGAAAGTTCGATTTTCTTGGCTTCATCTTCGTTGATAGCTGTACCGCTTTCCACAAGCAATTCGCCTGTTTCGGGCGAATACACATCATGCAGCGAAGTACGACCTAAAATACGATCGAATAAACTTTCTACGATTTCTTCGTTGTTTTTCAACGGTGTAGCAATCAAACCGCGCAATGTTCCGCAGTCCTCTTCTGAAATAATTACGTCTTGCGATACATCCACCAAACGACGCGTCAAGTAACCTGCATCGGCCGTCTTAAGTGCCGTATCGGCAAGACCTTTACGCGCACCGTGTGTTGAGATGAAGTACTCAAGAATCGAAAGACCTTCCTTAAAGTTAGAAAGAATCGGATTCTCGATAATTTCACCACCGGTTGCACCCGATTTCTGTGGCTTGGCCATTAGACCGCGCATTCCCGAGAGCTGACGAATCTGCTCTTTCGAACCACGTGCCCCCGAATCGAGCATCATGTAAATTGGGTTGAAGCCTTGGTTGTCGTTCACCAACTGGTTCATCAAACGCTGCGTTAAACGCGAATTGGTATGCGTCCAGATATCAATAATCTGGTTGTAACGCTCGTTGTTAGTAATGAAGCCCATATTGTAATTGGCCAATACTTCATCTACTTGCTGGTTGGCATCGGCAATCATCTTTTCTTTATCCTCGGGTACGATTACGTTACCAAGATTAAATGAAAGTCCGCCTTTGAAGGCCATGGTAAATCCTAATTCTTTGATATCGTCGAGGAATTTGGCGGTTGAGGCCATTCCAGTTTCTTTAACGATAAAGCCGATGATATCGCGAAGCGATTTCTTGGTGAGAAGCTCATTAATATAGCCAACATTGTGTGGCACTACCTGATTGAACAATACGCGTCCAACGGTGGTGTCAATGAGTTTTTTCTCAAGTATTTCGCCTTCTTTAACATTTACTTTAACCTTAATCCAGGCGTGTAGGTCAACGCGCTTTTCGTTGTAGGCAATGATCACTTCCTCCGCAGAATAGAAGGTCATTCCTTCGCCATTAACTTTGCGCGTTTCGTCGGTTTTGCGGCCTTTTGTCATGTAATACAGACCCAAAACCATGTCCTGAGAAGGTACCGTGATTGGCGCTCCATTAGCAGGGTTGAGAATGTTGTGTGAGGCTAGCATTAAAAGTTGTGCCTCAAGAATGGCAGCATTTCCAAGCGGAACGTGAACCGCCATCTGGTCGCCGTCGAAGTCGGCATTGAAGGCCGTACATACCAAAGGATGCAGCTGGATGGCTTTACCTTCGATAAGTTTTGGCTGAAATGCCTGAATACCTAAGCGGTGAAGCGTTGGGGCACGGTTTAGAAGAACCGGGTGTCCTTTCAAAATATTTTCGAGGATATCCCAAACGATAGGCTCTTTTTTATCAACGATTTTCTTGGCAGATTTAACCGTTTTAACCACTCCACGCTCAATCATCTTACGAATAATGAACGGCTTGAAAAGCTCGGCAGCCATGTCTTTGGGTAATCCGCACTCGTGAAGCTTTAACTCAGGACCTACAACAATTACCGAACGAGCCGAATAATCGACACGTTTACCAAGAAGGTTCTGACGGAAACGTCCTTGCTTACCTTTCAATGAATCAGAAAGCGATTTTAATGCACGGTTCGATTCGG
>CAZVHF010000213.1:0-3966 GCA_964627105.1 uncultured Chitinophaga sp. | reverse complement strand
CTTATTTGATTCGTGGCGAACTTGTCAATTTTAATGAGGGAGATCGTGACTTTATTTACGTATCGTACAGCAATGCAGAAGGCGTTGTAACCAAAGGCTGGATGCGGAGATCGGACTTCAGCGATTTTTCAAATCTAAACTAGCTAATTATTAATATGCGTTTTCAAAGACTCGAAAAATTTGCCACCAAATCGGCCATTTATTCACTGCTTTTTGTTGGTTTTTTCTGGATTATGGGCATCCTTGAAATTATGTTTGGCGATCAATTCGTAGATCGAAATTCGACAACGCCTGTAATGTTCCTATTTTCCTTTTTGGTTTTTTGTTTTTCTTTTATTGCAGGATTTGTTAGCATTATATTGAATTTACAGCGAATTGCAAATTCAATGCACGAAAAGCATACCCGCGAAAACGATGAATTAATTTAAGGTCTAATTGGACCTGAAAAAATAGGTATGCCGATGAAATCAACGTTTATACGCACTGTATTTGTATTTTTCTCTGCATTATTTCTAACATCCTATACGGTTAATCTTAAATATCAGCACTGGGAAATGTACTGGAAGAATGATAGCGGAGAAATTATGCGCAGCAGGCTACAATTAAAAAAACATGTTGAAGGTAAAGGGGAGCAATTGGTTTTTGCAATGAATGGCGGCATCTATATGGCAAATTGGCATCCATTGGGACTGTTCATTCAAAACGGCACCGTAAAAAAGAAACTAAATACCGCTAAAGGAGCAGGTAATTTTTATATGATGCCGAATGGAGTGTTTTACACAACGCGTAATAATATGCCGTTTATATGCAAGACATCGAATTTCGTTTGGGATAAAAGCATCGAATTTGCTACTCAGTCGGGGCCAATGCTTGTATTTGATGGTCAAATTAATTCCGAATTTACCAAAGGCTCAACAAAAGTAAACATTCGAAATGGCGTAGGCATTTTACCCGACAATAAAATTATTTTTGCCATCTCAAGGACTGAAGTTAATATGTACGATTTTGCAGATTTCTTTAAAGCAAAAGGATGTAAAAATGCCTTATACCTTGATGGTTATGTTTCAAAAATGTACCTCCCAGAGAAAAACCTATTTGATACCGGCGGCGATTTTGGAGTGATGATAGGCGTTACCAAAAAGATGATAAAATAATAAAAGGATAAACTTTGCTATAAGACTAAACAACGATTCTTATCGTTAATCGATTTGTCGGTGATAAATTATTGAAGAGGCTTTGAAAAAATACTGAAGTAATTATCTTGTTTTTTATTGAATTAATTAGTCATAAATTGGATAAATATTATGTTGAGAAATATAAAAGCACATTTGCTAAATTTCCTGTTGGGGATTTCGCTTACAATTCTTTTGGGTAATTGTGCTCATACACAAGGAAAAGAGGGAGACGCGAGCTCAGATTACCCACAGCTTCAAAAAGGAGAATCGACCGAAATTAATCCAGAAGGAAATACCATACAAACGCGCTTTTCTCCACCCAATGGATTTAAACGCTCAAATTACTCAGATGACTCATTCGGCTCATTTTTACGAAATTTGAAGTTGAAACCTGATGGTTCAAAAGTTAAATATTTCGATGGCACTGTAAAAGAAAACGACGTTTATGCCGCTGTTGTAGATATGGAAATATCGAATAGAGACTTGCAACAGTGTGCCGATGCAGTTATGCGGTTACGTGGCGAGTATTTCTTTAAACGCAAAGAGTACACTAAAATATCATTTACGCTCACAACCGGCTTTAAAGTCGATTACAGCGAATGGATGAAAGGAAATCGGGTTGCGGTAAATGGAAATAAAACCGAATGGCAAAAAATAGCAGAGCCATCAAACACGTACAGCGACTTTAGGCAGTATATGGAATTTGTTTTTACCTATGCCGGTACGTTATCATTGGATAAATCGCTTCGTTCGAAAAACATCGCTGATATCGCTGTCGGAGATGTTTTTATTCGGGGCGGATCGCCGGGCCATGCCGTAATTGTTGTTGATCTTGCCGAAAATGCTTCGGGTGATAAAGTTTTTCTTTTAGCCCAAAGCTATATGCCGGCCCAGGAAACTCAAGTCTTAAAAAACCCCGAAAATGCGGCAATAAGTCCTTGGTATTATGTCAGAAAATCAGATACCAAAGTAATCACACCCGAGTGGTCATTTGAGGTAAATCAGTTAAAAACCTGGTAAAGTAATACTCCAATGGTGTTCTGTTAAAAATGAATTAGGCTAAATGCGAAACATATCTGAGTTTGGTTTACATATCATCAAAAAATTCGAAGGATTGCGTTTGAATGCTTATCAATGTCCGGCTGGTGTTTACACCATAGGCTATGGGTCTACAAAGTTTCCCGATGGATCATGTGTATGCATGTATGATAAACTGCACACTGAAGTTGAGGCAACGGAATTGTTGAAATACACCGTGCTGGCATATGAACGATGTATAAATGATGCACTTCCCAACCTCAATCAAAACCAGTTTGATGCTCTCGTGTCGTTTACCTACAACATTGGCATTGGTGCTTTTATGGGCTCCACCTTACTGAAGTTGGCTAAGGTTAATGCTCAAGATCCTGGAATTCGAAACGAAATTATGCGATGGAATAAAGCTGGCGGTAGAGTTTTGGCAGGATTGCAAACAAGAAGAAGTGAAGAGGCAAGGCTTTATTTTTCCTGAAATAATTCTTCAATTTAAAATAGTCATCTTGGTAGGTGTTTGTTTTTTGTTTTATAAATTCGATTTCCACGATTTTACAATCAAACTTAGATTCAAAAATAAATTAGCACAATATGAACCGATTTAATTTAAGCGAAAAGCAAAAAGAAATATTAGCCTACGCATTTATGGGTATTGTAGTTTCTTCTGTTTTATTTGTTCTGTCTCTCTTGCTCATTTTGTTTTGGAACGGATTGAACTACTTACTTGATTATGATGCAACTGTCGACTATGTTGTTTTATGGTATGTATATGCAGTCTGTTGGATTGCTTCGCTTGTGATTAACTATTTCTTCATAAAATCGACATCAAAAAGTTCGGGAAGCAGTAAACTCTGGGATCATGAAATGGATAGGCGCCATATCGGCGATTTGGTAGGAGAAGATTATTTCGATACTGGCGACCCGTATGATGATTAATCTCGTTGTAAATACCCCAAATTTAGTAGCTAACTAGTCGGTTAGCAACCTTGTAAAAACGAAAAGCACACCGGTTAAAGTGTGCTTTGCATGAAGGGTGGGCCTGGCAGGAATCGAACCTGCGACCCGCGGATTATGAGTCCGATGCTCTAACCCCTGAGCTACAAGCCCTATCGATTTAAGGATGGCAAAGATACACGGCATTCTTAAAATTGCAAAAACAATTGCATTCACTTACTTTGCAGCATGATTTATCAAAATCAACAAATCGATGCCATTGTGTTCGACCTAGGCGGCGTGATTCTGAACATCGACTACCAGTTGCCAGTTAAAGCATTCAAGGCACTCGGAATCGACGATTTTTCGAAGCACTTTTCACAGGCGCAACAAACAGCACTCCTCGACAATTATGAAACGGGGCGTATTCGTTCGGATGAATTTATAAGCGAAGTCTCAAAATTCGTGAAGCCTGGTACTACCGAAGCACAGATTCACGCGGCGTGGAATTCGATATTGCTCGATTTACCCGAACAGCGGCTTTTTACGCTCGAACGGGCAGCCGAGAACCACCGCATTTTCTTATTGTCGAACACCAACGAAATACACATCGACGAATTCAATAGGTATCTCCTTCAAGCCTACAGCTTGCCATCGCTCGAGCCCTTTTTTGAAAAGCTCTATCTTTCGTACGAAGTGGGTTTGCGAAAACCCGATAGACTCATCTTCGAGCACGTTTTGGCCGATGCAGGCCTCAAACCCGAATCGACCTTGTTTATCGACGATTCCATCCAGCACATACAAGCTGCTTCCGAACTTGGAATAA
>CAZVHF010000212.1:0-3991 GCA_964627105.1 uncultured Chitinophaga sp. | reverse complement strand
TGCGCAATATATTTCTCGCGGTAGTTTTGTTGAATTATTCGGATTTGCTGTTCGATGGATTCCCGCGAAGTCTTCGCCGCTTTATAGCTTAATTCGGCCTGTTCAAATTCCATTTTCGAGACGCTGCCTTTTGCAAGCAGTGCCGTAAATCGATCGAGGTTAACTTGTTCCTGTTGCTCCTTGGCTTTAGCCAGGTTTAAGGCTTCCTGCTTTTCGGCCAATGCCGGTGCATCGTCGCGCAAATTCGATGCGGCAATACCGCGTTGTAATTCTGCCGCAGCTGCATTGGCGGTATTAATGGTATTGTCGATTACAACTGCGACCTCACTTGCCTGCACAGAATCCTGTTCATGAATGAGCAGTTCCGCAATGGTTCCATCGGTTTGCGCGGTTAGGAGGTAGCGGTCTGTGGCATCCAATGTGCCGGCCGCAAATACATTCTCTTCAATGGTATCGCGCTTCGGCGAAACTTCTTCTTGCCGCGAACAGGCCGATAAGAACAGAAAAAAGAAGATAGAAACACGGAGTAACTTCATAGGCTTATCGTGAGTTTCGCATATTTTCGAGTGTAATTGCAAAAGAAGCTTTGGCTGCAACGGCGTTTAGCTGCGATTGAATAACCTTACGGTGTGCGCGCAACAAATCTTCCGAATCAAGTAAACCGGCATCAAAGCGATTTACCACGTGTTCATACGAATCCTTTTCCAATGTTACAATTTCATCAGCAGCCCGCAATTGAATGCTCGCATTGGCCGATTCGGTTTCGAGTTTAGCTTTAACCAACGTTGCTTGTGCGTTTGCCTGCCGAAGTCCAAGTTGGGCCTGGTCTGTTCCGATCTTAGCCAAACTAAGCGATGTAATGCGTGTTGCACTAACGGGCAAATCCCAGTTCAACCGAAGTCCAACGTATTGCGATTGAATCCAGCGTTGCGCGGGATCAAACAAACGTACATTGCTGTTATTCTGCCAGGCAAAATTGCTCATTAAACTCAGTGCGGGCAATTGATCGAGCCTAACTTTTCTGAGATTCTGCGAAGCATAGGTAAATTGCAATGCGGCAATATCGGTTGTAAGTTGCGTCGAAATGGGCGGCATGTCGGTTGGCAATTCTACAAACCAGGAAGCCGTAAGAGCAATCTGCACCGAATCGCCAAAGAGCGCATCGATGGACTCGTTTTGAAGGGCTATAAGATTCCTGACTTTCTCCAATTCCTGATGCTGCTGGAGGGAATAAATACGGGCATCGTTTACTTCCTGCGCAGTCGCCATTCCTTTTTCCCTGCGCGAGTTTACAAGCGTAATCAGTGAATCGGCCTGAATCGAAGCTTTATTCAAAATCGTCAACTGTTCGCGGTATGCCAGCAATGAAAAATAACGCGTAGCGAGTTCGTTTTTCAGTTGCACGATGGCCTGCGTAGTTTGAAGCTTTTCGAGCTTATGCAGGGTTTTGCTCATCGGTACCTCGGCAATGCGGGCGGCTTGCAAAATATCTACTTGGGGCGAAAAGGTAAACGAACTAATATATTGCTGACCAAATTGTACCTCTTTGAAACTCCCCGCTGGTCCACCAAATATTTCGCCCGGAATAAAATTCACCGGCAACAAAGTATTATTGATGGCATTGGCGTTCAACGGTGCTTTAATCGAAAACACATTGGCAAGCGCCGCTTTTTCGGTGAGCAATGCAATGCGTTCGTCGTGCCGGCGCATCAACACCACATACGATTCGGCTTCGGCCTTTTTATACAGCGAAGCGATATCAGAAATGGGAAATGCTGTTTTTTGAGCCCATACAGAAATGAAGCAGCTTAAAACAATACAAATAGACAGGAGCCATTTCATACAGCAAAGGTAAAAGATTGATATTGCTCAGGCATGCACGTGCACATTTCCTATTGTATTTAGAACGAATTCAATTAGGGTATTCAAATTTTAGCATCCCATTTAGTTATTCCCTAATCCATTCATTCATCCATAAATTCAATTGTTAATTTGGCCGCCACGGGCGGGCTTTCCGGTTCAAGTCCTCGGCTGCTTCGGCTTCGCCTTATCGGCCTGCGGGCTTTCCCCTGCAATCCCTGGCGGGCTCATCAATTCAAATACCCATCGATTTCAGCTATAAAAAATCCTTCATTGCATTCCGATTCAATAATGTGATGCGCTTTGTGTTTTTGCTTCCTACTAAATCTTGGCAATCGCGCATATCCTCGATTTAGGTAGCTTATCCGTTTTAAACGTTTATAAACGTTTACTTACGACTAATTAATTCCAATAAGTTCATATTTGAGATTCAATATTTCCAATATGAATAATTTAAGCAGAATATCGTCGACAATCGAATGGAAACGTTCTATGGATTTGGCCATTTCGATGCATCAGGTTACGCGGCAGATGCTGAGCGATAAGCCCGATAATTCCGAAAATGAGGGCAGCGAATCGTTGGCCGAGCGTCTTATACAAGCTGTTTTTAAAGTCGAGTCGCGCATTACCGAGAGTTATCATTCCTGGGTATTCACGCAATCAGAGCTTTTTTGTATGGCGCGTTATCATTTATCCGAAACCGAATTTTATCTCGAATGCGCATACCGGCAGCGTTCTATCGCGCATCAAGATTACTGCCGCCTGCAGAGCGATATAAGCTATGTGCGCTTTCTATTGAATGCGCGCATCGAACATCTTCAGAAAAAGAAACCGCTTTGGCTCAATTAATCGAACGACTGGTTCTCGGTACCGCTCATTTCAATCATGCGGGCGTAATCCTCCGGACTCAAGTCGTTGTAATAGAAATTCACCGGATTTATAGCTTCTCCATTTTTATGCACCTCGTAATGCAAATGCGGCCCAACCGATTTCCCAGTATTTCCTACCAATCCAATAACATCGCCGCGCTTCACCCGTTGGCCCGGACGAACCATAATCTTGCTCATGTGGCCGTACAAGGTCATGTAGCCATAGCCGTGATTGATGCGCACATGATTTCCGTAGCCCGAAGCATCGGCATCTGCGCGCATAATAACGCCATCGCCGGTTGCATAGATTTCTGTTCCAACCGCTGCGGCAAAATCCATCCCGGCATGAAACTTCGTGGTTTTGTAAATTGGGTCGGTACGATAGCCGTAACCCGAGGCCATGCGTTTCAGCTCCTTGTTGCTCACAGGCTGTATCGCCGGAATGCAGGCAAGCATAGCCGCTTTATTCCGAATCATCCCCAAAATTTCGTCGTATGATTTACTTTGAATTACCAATTGCTTCGACAAAATGTCGGTCCTGCGCATGGTTTCCGTTAATAAATCGCGGTTTTCGAAATCCTTGTATCTGTTGTAGCGGTTCACTCCCCCAAAGCCCGCCTTGCGCACCTCATCGGGAATCGGTTCGGCCTCAAAAACAACGCGGTAAATGTTATCGTCGCGATCCTGCAAATCTTCAAGCACCACACTCATCTGCTGCAAGCGCTGATTTACCAGGTCGTAATCCAATTTCATCCGCTCAATTTCACGTTCCAGCTGCTTTTCTTTCGGCGAGTCAATCGTATTGTAGGCAATCAAAATCCCCAACGCTGCGAAAACCAATCCGGTAGCAGCAAACGACAAAAAGCGCATCATCCGCTCCCGCGTTCCGGGTTTTACACGCTCATAGCTAAGCGATTTGGTGTTAAACTGGTAACGAACCTTTGCCAAGGATAGATTGTTTGTGGGTGCAAAAATAGCGTCTTTTTATTTGATGTCCTTTTTTACATTATGATTTGTGCCTATTGAGCTTAACAATGTTTCGCTTTCCTTACCTTTGAAGCCCTATTTCGAATTTCTTAATTTTCGTTAAATCAGCATGACCGCCCAGGAAATACGCCAGACCTTCCTCGATTTTTTCGCATCTAAATCCCATCAGATCGTGCCTTCGGCGCCTATGGTAATCAAGAACGACCCCACGCTCATGTTTACCAATGCCGGCATGAACCAGTTTAAAGATATCTTCCTGGGTAATGCTCCGGTTA
>CAZVHF010000211.1:0-4003 GCA_964627105.1 uncultured Chitinophaga sp. | reverse complement strand
CTATTCCCTCGGTCTTTCTGGATAAGTGCAGGTCAATGAACGGCTGCAAATGTAAAGCAATCGCTTTGAATTAAAAAACAATTTCAGGAACTGAAAAATTATAGGTTAAAGTATCCATTAATTATGTAGTTAGAAAAATGGATGCGACTGGTAAAAATTAAGAGGACATCAACCAAATACGAAATAAATGAAGCAAATTTAATGTTAGCGATACCTTTGAAATATCATTTAAAAGGTAATTACCCTAATTTTATCTTGCATGAAAAATCTAAAAGACGCCAACCTGGTTGAATGGGTAAAACATATAGATATTCAACAAATTACATTGGCTTTTGGTTCTCCTGCATGGATTGTAAGTGAGGAGCAGTTGAGAGAAAATGTTTCCCTTTTCTCTGCTTTTACAGGATCCTCGATGCATATATTTTATCCCGTAAAAACCAATCCCTCACTTACGGTGCTGCAATTGCTCGCTTCGATGCAGGTAGGGGCCGATTGTGCCAGCAGAGCAGAGGTCGATTTGGCCTGTTTGGCCGGAATTCCATACGAATCAATTTCATACAACAGTCCGGTCCAAGATGTGGGGCTTTGTAAAATTTTACTACAGCAGGGCGCCCGTGTTGTAATGGACGATCCGCAGGCAATACGCGAACTCTGCGAATTAATAAAACCATCTGAAAAGAAGGGGCATTTGCTATTGCGACTCAATTTGGCCGATTATGGTGAATATGCAGAGAAAAATGCCAATCAGGAATTAATGGCACACGGACATCAATCGTCGAAATTCGGAATTCCGGTTGAAGACCTTGAAACATTGCTGCCCCAAATAACGCTGCCCATTTCGGGATTGCATGTTCACGTAGGCACTCAGATGGACAATCTGCAAAGCTTTACCAAAGCGCTTAACCAAATGCACGCCTGGGCAAATCAATTGAAGCAATGGGGCTGCATAATTGAAGAAATAAATATTGGCGGTGGACTTGGCATTCCGTTTTCGGAAAAAGACAGCTTCCCCTCACTCCAATCATGGGTTGATGCACTAATTAAAGTTAAAAAGCCAGATTTCAGGTATTTCGTCGAACCCGGACATGCGCTCGTAGGCAATGCTGTAGCCTTGTTGATGCAGGTGCAAACCATCAAACAATCGCGAGGAAAAAAATGGGCCATTACCGATGTAGGAACCGATCAACTTACCAAGATAACTCTATTGCACTGGCCTCATCGTATATTAAACGCATCGGGCAAGCAATTGGCCCCAGGAAACGACGCCATTGCCGGCCCCTTATGCTTTACCGGCGATACATTGCTCGAACAAATCTCTGTCGAGGGTCTAGAAAAGGGCTCTCCACTATTGCTCACCGAAGCCGGTGCGTATACGTATTCGTTAGCAAACCGTTTTAATGGCAGACTTTCACCGCAATGGCTGGTTTTGACTTCCAATGGAACTATTAAACAAACATTAAGACACGAAGATCGTTTCGAAAACGCGCAATTGACCAATCATACCTGGCAGGCAGCACAAAGAGAGACTTCGTTAGATGTAATTTCAAGCGAAAAAGTGCATCGTCTTTCGAGCGACTATTTACGCGAAACAAGCTCAGGCGATACATTTTCGTATGTGTCTGTGGTAAAGGCTTCCCAAACAACATACGAATTCGAAGTCTCAACACGCTCAACCGTTGATTTTGTTTCGATGCCTTTCTTCATCCGCATCATTGGCGATGCTTCTATTGTTGCCGTATTGCATCAAGATGGGTTCGAGGCAAAACAGCAACCTGTATGGGGACGCCGTTTGGTTATGGATTGTTTTAAACAAGTACCGGCAAACACCGTATTGCATTTCAGGCTAAGCTTGAGCGAATCCATTGCTGCAGCAGATTACACAACGCGCCTGCTTCATTTCGAAACATCGTGTGGCAACTGCGTGGGGAGTTTGGTAGCCGTATATTAAAACGGCAAAGAAATCTAATGGAGGTATTAAAACTTCGGCCCTGCCGGTTATACTCATTAGTATTTGGGCGCGTTTTCGGGCTTTACGGTACAAGTCCTCGCCCTTTTCGTGCCTCACCGGGCTGCGGGCTTTTCCCTTCAATCCCGCGCGCTTCCGCTCAAAAGAAAAATGCCCGTAAAAACATTTCTATATCGATTATCTTTGTTTTGTGAAGGTTTTATTTGTCGATTCTGCGCATCCCTCGCTTAAACAAAAATTACAGGCGCATGGTTTTCTTTGCGACGAGCCTGATTTGGGACGTGAAGCATTTAAATCCATTTTGCAAAACTACGATGCCGTTGTAATCCGCAGTCGCTTTAAATTTGATCGCGAAATGCTCGATGCTGCAGCCGGTTCGGTTCGTTGCATTGCCCGTGTTGGAGCAGGTATGGAGAACATCGATGTGCCTTATGCCGAATCGTTGGGCATCAAATGCCTCAGTGCACCCGAAGGAAACCGCGATGCCGTGGCCGAACATGCCCTTGCCATGTTGCTCGCTTTAATGAATAACCTGTGTCGAGCCGATCGCGAGGTGCGTCAAGGTTTGTGGATTCGTGAGGGCAATCGGGGCTACGAACTCAATGGCAAAACGGTAGGTATAATCGGACTTGGGAATAACGGGGCCGCTTTTGCTCGCGTTCTAGCGGGTTTCAATTGCCGCGTTCTTGCCTTTGATCCGTACATCGCATCGCATCCCAAGCATCCGGCCATATTGCGCGAAATGCAAACGTTGTTTAACGAATGCGATGTAGTGAGTTTGCACGTTCCATTGAACGAAGAAACACTTTACATGGCCAATGCCGAGTGGTTTAATCGTTTCGAGAAGCCCATTTGGTTTATCAATACAGCGCGAGGAAAATGTCTGCGAACGGCCGACTTAATTCAGGCCATCGAATCGGGTAAGGTGCGTGGGGCTGCACTCGATGTACTCGAATTCGAGAGTCTTTCGTTCGAAAACGCCGATACTGCACCGCCCGAATTTCAATGGCTAAAACAATCCGACAAAGTGGTTTTAAGTCCACACATTGCCGGATGGACACACGAATCGAATCTGAAAATGGCCGAAATCCTCGCCCATCGAATGGTCGAAGTGCTAATAACTTAGGATTCTTTTTGCTCGCAGGTATTCATGCCCAACAGCGCATACAAAGGGCAAAATCCTGAAAGTGCTGTTAAAACCATGATGGCTGCAATAACAAGTAATACAATTCCGAGTGTACCAGTTACAATTTCAGCAAAATACAACCCGCCAAGTATCAACGCAATGACCAGCCGAACGATTTTATCGGTATTTCCAATGTTAGTTTTCATGAGTGTTTGAATTTGATGGATGCAAGGTTGACGAATTTATTTTCTTGTATTGCGACATTCGTCACGGCACAAGATGATTGAAATCAGCTTTTCGTAGTAGGAAGAAAAGCAATATACTTGCGGTATGAAAACGAAAGCTACGTTCATTTTCCTGCTGCTTGCGGGCACTTCTTTTTCCCAACAGCAAATCTTCTCGAAAGATCTTACCAAATTATCAGAAATGATGGTTGGCTCGTTCAGTTCCGAATTGCAGAGCAAAGCCGATACGAGTTATTTCGACATCCGACTGCAGGTTTACCCCATTTGGAAAAATCGCACAGATGGCATTTGGTTGTATGTAGAACAGGCCATGGCCAAACGCATCGACAAGCCTTACAGGCAGCGTGTTTATCGCTTAAGCGATTCGCAGGCAGGTGGAGTGGAAAGTGCTGTTTTTACAATGAAATCACCGCTTCGTTTTGCCGGCAACCCCGAAGCGGTTGAAAAGTTAATCCCGGATTCCTTAACACAGCGCGAAGGTTGTTCGGTTTTTTTGAAACGCTCGGGCAAGAAATTTATCGGCGCAACCAAAGACAAGACCTGTCCTTCGGACTTAAAAAATGCTGCGTATGCCAGTTCTGAGGTTACAATAACCAAAAAGATGATGCTCAGCTGGGATCGTGGTTACAATGCCGATGGCAAGCAAGTATGGGGTGCCGAAAAAGG
>CAZVHF010000210.1:0-4014 GCA_964627105.1 uncultured Chitinophaga sp. | reverse complement strand
TCCACGACGCAGTGTGCATCGCTACCATGCCACCCCGAAATCGATCTCAGGAGATCTCCATGGCCGGCGCAGCGACCCTCACCATCACCGAATCGAACTACCAGAGCGAAGTCGTCCAGAGCCAGGTGCCCGTGCTGATCGACTTCTGGGCCGAGTGGTGCGCGCCGTGCCGCGCGATCGGTCCGGCGATCGACCAGCTCGCCACCGAGTACCAGGGCAAGGCGAAGGTCGGCAAGATCGATGTCGACGCGAACCGCAACCTCGCGCTCCAGTTCGGCATCCAGAGCATCCCCTGCGTCGTGGTCGTGAAGGGCGGACAGGTCGTGGCGCGCACGATGGGCGCGAAGCCGAAGACCGAGTTCGCGAAGATGATCGACGCGGCGCTCTGACGCGGCGCGCCGGCCGCTCGCCCGGATCGTCGCCCCGCGATCCCGCGGGCGCGTCGAGGCGGGCCGCGATAGGCAACGCGCCGCCGACACCACGCCAAGCGCATCGAGAGACATCGAAGAACATCGAAGAACATCGAAGAACATCGAACAACATCGACGCGCCGCGCGGATCCCGCGCGGCGCGTCTTCTTTCGTCCATGCTGCGCCCGGCGGACGCGGCGTTCAGCGCTTCATGCGGCGCTCGCGGTGCTTGCGGCGGCTCTGCCGGTCGAGCCTGAAGTTGCGCGCGAGCAGGAGCAGCGCCAGGAAGAAGCTGACGAACGAGCCCGCCGTTCCGAGGTAGTAGAGCGCCTCGTATCCGCCGCGCGTGCTCGCGAGGACCAGCACCGAGCTCGACAGCAGCAGCGCCGCCAGCAGCATCGAGTAGGCGATGTTCGTGCTCGCGTGGTGCACGTTCTCGTTGAACTCGTCGATCCCCTCGAGGTCGAGGTTCACGCCGATGCGGTTCTCGCGGATGCGCGTGATGATGTCGGCGATGTCGCCCGGAAGCCGCTCGATCGTGCGCGCGTAGGTCGCGAGGCTGGTGACCAGGCGGTCCTTCAGCGCGTCGGTCGTGTAGCGGCTGCGCACCAGGCCCTCGAGGTACGGACGCGCGTACGCGACCATCTCGAAGTTCGGGTCGAGGCTCGCGCCGACGCCCTGGATCGTGCTGATCGCCTTGATGAGCAGCACGAGGTCGGGCGGGCACTGGATGTTCGAGCGCCGCAGCACGTCGAAGAACTGCTGCAGCACCGCCGAGAGGTCGACCTGCTCGAGCGGCACGCCGACGAACGCGTCGCAGAGCTCGTTCGTCTCGATCTCGAGGCTGCGCCGGTCGACGCGCGCGACGTCGACGTGCCCGATCGCGAGCGCCGCCGAGAGCACCGCGCGCGGGTTGCGGTCGACGACGCCGATGATCAGGTCCGCGATCAGCGAGCGCGTCTCCTCGGTGACGCTCGCGCACATGCCGCAGTCGATGAAGGTCACGCGCCCGTCGTCGTGCACCATGAGGTTGCCGGGGTGCGGGTCGGCGTGGAAGAAGCCCTCGGCGAGGCACATCTTGAGCACCGCGCGCACGCCGTTCTCGACGAGCGCGCGCCGCACCTCCGAGGTCAGCTGCGAGACGTCGACGCGCGCGAGCACGCGCGCCTGCACGCGCTCGAGGCAGAGGATGTTCCTGGTGGTCTGCGCCCAGTGGACGCGCGCGAAGTTGATGCCGGGCTGGTCGGCGAACATCTTCTCGAGGCGCGCCGTGCTGCGGCCCTCGATCGTCAGGTCGAGCTCGCGGCGCAGCTGGCGCGAGAACTCGCGCACGACGCCGGTCGGGCTGAATCCGAGCGACGCGAAGTGGTCCTCGGCGTACTGCGCGATCACGCCGAGCGTGTGCAGGTCGCCGTCGATCTGCTCGTGGATGCCGGGACGCAGCACCTTGAGCACCACCGGCGTGCCGTCCTTCAGCCACGCGAAGTGCGCCTGGGCCATCGTCCCGCACGCGATCGGCACCGGGTCGATCTCGCTGAAGAACTCGTCGGTCCGCCCGCGGTACTCGTGGTCGAGCTTCGCGCGGATCTTCTCCCACGGCACCGTCGGGCAGTCGGACTGGAGGTGCGCGAACTCCTCGGCGTACTCCTTCGGCACGAGGTCGCCGCGCGTCGAGAGCACCTGCCCGAGCTTCATGAAGGTCGGCCCGAGCTCCTCGAGCGCCTTGCGCACGCGGACCGCGCGCGGAAGCTCCGCGAGCCCCGGCTCGTGCGCCCTCAGGTTGCGCCGCGTCGCCTTCGCGAGCAGCGCGTCGACGCCCGACCGCGCCAGCACATCGGCGAATCCGTAGCGGATCAGCACGGACAGGACTCGTTCGTAGGTGCGGATGTTGGAGAGCGTGCTCATGCGCCGCGCACTCTACCGCGCGGGGATGGCGCTCCACGCGCGTCGCGGGGCCGCGGGGCTTGCCGTCGAGACTGTGTGTCGTGATCGGGTGCTGAGATCCGGTGGGAAAGCGGATGCCAAGGTGAAACCAGCCCCACGACAAAAAGACCGCCGACCCGGTCGAAGGCACGGGTCGGCGGTCGAAGATCGGGCGGCGGCGGTTCAGCCGACGCAGGGGCCCCAGGCGCCCAGGAGGATGGCGAGGTCCGCGGCGGTCACGACGCCGTCGCCGTCGAGGTCGTTCGACGACAGGCCCCAGCTGCCGAGCAGGATGGCGATGTCCGAGCCGTCGATCACGCCGTTGCAGTCGAAGTCGGCGGGGCAGCACGCGGGCGACGAACCGCCGCCTGCGGCGCGCATCGTGACCGACTGGAAGTCGTCGTTCTTCGGCATCTCGCGCTTGGCGATCTCGCGGCCCTTGGTTTGGACCGAATCGTCCGACGAGCGGCCGAACTTGTCGGCGCTGGCGAGGCCGGCGGCGAACAGCGAGAGCGAGGCGAGGGCGACGAGGTGGATGCGGGTCATGCTGGAACTCCTCGGGCCGCCCGGATGGCGGCCTGTGATTTCTGGAAAGTACTCCAAGTCGATGGCTGCGCAAACCGGCCTGACGACATTCTTGCCAGAAAATCGAGCGCCTTCGCCGGGGCGTCGGGAGCGGCGGTCCGCGGCGCCACGGCCGGAAACCCCGGCGCGGCCGTTCAGGCTCGACGCACGCAAAGCATGTCGAGCGCCCGGGATGCGAGCATCCGCGCGTCGAAGGACCCGACGATCCGCGCGCGCGCGGGGGCTCCGAGCCGTCGCAGCGCGTCGCGGTCGAGCGCCTCGCGCAGCGCGTCCGCGAGGCCGCGCACCGACCCTTCCTCGACGATCCACCCGGTCGCCCCGTGCTCCACGATCTCGGGGTTGCCGCTGTGCCGCGTGGCGATCACGGGAAGTCCGGTCGCCATCGCCTCGAGGATCACGACGGGCAGCCCCTCCATGTCGCCGTCGGCCGCGGTGACGCTCGGCGTGACGAGGAGGTCGGACTCCGCCATCGCGCGCGCGACCTCCTCGCTCGATCGCCAGCCCGCGAACTCGACGCGCGCCGCGACGCCGAGCTCGCGCGCGAGCGTCTCGAGCCCCGGCCGCAGCGGACCGTCGCCGATCAGGCGCAGCGACATCGCGTCGCCGAGGTCCGCCGCCGCGAACGCGCGCAGCAGCACCTCGAGTCCCTTCTTCTCGACGAACCGGCCGACGAAGAGCGCGCGGACCGCGCCGCGCCGCCCGCTCCGATCGACCGCGGCGAATCGCGCCGGATCGATGCCGAGCCGGTGCACGCGCACCTTCGACTCGGGCGCGCCGAGCGCGAGCAGCCGCCGCGCGAGATAGGCCGAGTTCGGCAGCAGCAGCGCGGCTTCGTCGAACAGCCGCCGGTAGACCGCCTCGCCCCGGCGACGCGGCTCGCGCGTGAGGTCGTAGCCGTAGAAGCCGACCGCGATGGGTCCGGCGACGATGCCCGCGTCGCGCAGCGCGAGCGCGACGTTGCCGGCGGGGCCGAACATCGCGAGCACGGCGTCGTAGCGCGCGGGCGCGTCGAGCGCGTCGGCCGCCGCGAGCAGCGAGCCGTTGAGGGCGCGCGGTCCGCGCCACGGCGCGCACGCGCGCAGCATCGCGCCCGGCG
>CAZVHF010000209.1:2889-4022 GCA_964627105.1 uncultured Chitinophaga sp. | reverse complement strand
GCTCAAATTCTGAATTACGCGCCATTGCAGAAGTTTATGCAAGTGCCGATGCCAAGGAAAAATTTGTGAAAGACTTTGTGGCGGTCTGGACGAAAGTGATGAATCTTGATCGCTTTGATTTGAACTAGAAAGTAAATATTCAGAAGAAAGGAGTCTATCAATTGGCGATAGACTCCTTTCTTATTTCTCAGCTTTTCTAATTCGCTTGCGTTTATGCATATAGGTTAAAATAGCGTCTTCAGTAGTTAACCAATTTTTACCTTCTTTATAGCCGGCAATTTTACCCTGCCTAACCAATAAACTAATATATTCTTGTCCATATGGCAATTTTTCTTCTTCAACAATTGTCGAAATGGGACGAAAATCTTCGTAGGTGTTATTCAATTGGCTTATGTAAATATCGAGCGAACGCTCCAATGCCTGCAGAATTAGCGTTACCAGTTTTTCGTAAGAGCCATTATTCGCTTTGTTTAGTGCATCGTAATATTTCTTGCGGTCTTGCTGCAGAATGATTGCCGGAGGATAACCTTCGCTCATGAGCAATAAATTGAACAACAAACGAACGGTTCTGCCATTGCCATCAAAGAAAGGGTGAATCCAAACAAATCGATGATGAAAAATGGTGGCTTTAACCGGCAATGGCAGATTTTGCTCTGCATTTACCCAAGAAAGCAATTCTTCCATTAAGCCATCAACCTTCAAGGCATTAGGTGGTGTAAAATTGGCCCCCGTAATGCGCACACCTGAATTGCGATACCTGCCTCCGAATTCTTTTTCAATACGCTGAAGTACCAACCTATGAACACTTAAAATATCACCCGCGTTTAATCTATATCCTTTTTGCGCTTGCTTCTCAATAAATGAAATAGCATCATGGTGATTGAGTATTTCGAAGTGCTCACGAAGCGATTTGCCACCAACAGTAATGCCGTCTTCGAGTACAAGTCTTGTCTCTTGAAGTGTTAGTGTATTGCCTTCTATGCTGTTTGAATGATATGTCCATTCCATGGCAAAACTATCCCTTATGCGGGCAAGCGCAGCACTCGAAATAGGCCTCATACCAAGAAGTTGCCTATATTTTTCATCTATGCGTTGGAGCATTTCTTGCTGCAACTGACTTTCCCAAGTAAACG
>CAZVHF010000209.1:0-2789 GCA_964627105.1 uncultured Chitinophaga sp. | reverse complement strand
AGTTTGTTGAGCTTTTCAGACACCCAAGCATCCATGTCGATTTCAGGTATCCCTTCTGTAGATACCGATTCTAAAGGAAGGAAATACATTTTACTTTTCAATCCATCGTCGTTGCGGTATGCAATTATCTGTTTCCCATTCATTTGAATTACTTCGCGGTAGCAGAAAAATCCTTGTCCATACATGTAATTTGCAACGGCTAGACCTTTATCGGATGCTACTTTGCCACTAATGCGTGCTTCCTTATTCAGTTTGGGCACAACTTGAATATTCGTTAAGTCGCCGGCATCGTCGTAATGAAACAAAACGAAATCGAGTACGGTGAAACCAATTTCAGGTCCATTGGATGAAGATCCGCCACTCCCTAAAACTGCTGCGGCACCAGAACCCGTGAAGTTTGCATTGTTTGCTTTTTTGAATTGCTCTGTAATTACAACATAACCCCCTTCATTTTTACGCACAACATCTTCGACCATTATTTTCGTCTTACCACCGAGTAAGGCCGAAGAAAACTCGCCCTGAATTTTGTCTTTTAAACTATCCCACGTGCGTTTGCTAAAGGTTTTCAATTCTCCATCCTTACCAACAACAGCCATAAAAATACCCTCCGAGTTTTTATCGTTGTATTTATTCTTCTTAAAATACATTCCCCCAGTGGCCACTTCGCCGCGTGGGGTAACACGAATAAAGGCAGGTGCTCCGCCGTCTTCGTCTGAATTCAAATCGGTACTAAAAACTTGTTCTCCGTCTTCGAGGCCGTAAGCCTGAACCGAAAATTGAAAATTATCGGAGGCTCTGTTGGGATTCTCCTCTTTGAGAATATATAACTTACCTCCATCCACCTTTGAATCGGCTACAGTCCAAAAGGCATCTTCGGGAATTTGGTTTTGTGTCCATTTACTAACAAGGTCTTTGTCAATTCGCTCGAGGATAAATCCAAATTTCTTGTCTTTCACAGGACGTACTAACGCGAATTCATCTTCATCAATTGGATGAATTACAGGGTAGTTGTCGGGCGTAGATAAGAAGCGTGCAACATTTTCTTCAACCTGTTTTTGAATAACATTCCCTTCGGCATCCAAGGTAACCATGGTCCGCGTTTTCTTCATTCCATCTACGAAAATAAACATGAAGTATTTTCCGGTAAAGGCCGAAGATGCCAATTCAGAGAACTTGCTAACTTCAACTTCGGTGGTTTTAATTTCCTCAAGGTTTTTGTTGTAAAGACGCAGCACAAAATTGGCCATGCCCTTGGTTTCGGTTTTTTCGCCGAACCAGCTCAAGTAAACAATCTCGCTGCCTATAGAGCGAACTCCGGTGAAGCCCCGTGGGGTAGGAATGGGTAAGGTGGTTTCCTGCGCAATTGCTTTAACTACTATAAATAAAACAAGAATCGCGGTTAAATGTGTTTTGTTGGTTTTCATGGTTTTAATTCTTTGCAACGAAAGTACATTCAAAACCAATGTGAAACGAATAAAAATTAGTGCGGCTCAAATTCCTCAACATCAATGCACTGTAATCTCATCAATAAAAATAAAGGCGTCACCCCCGGCACCCAAATGCCAGTCGGGGAGTTTACCATAATTTTTTGCCTTCACTTTTACGTAACGCGCCAATACGGGTGACGCAATAAACATCGGTTCGGGCTTATTGTCGCTTTGGCCTAATCGTACGCGAGAATCCCAACGCTGTACGGTATAATCCTCGGGCTTTACAGTGGGATTGTCCTTACCCATCGGTGTCCATGTTTTTCCATCTAGCGAATACCAAAACGCTACTTCCGTAGGCAACACAATCCAGCTGCGGGTGTCTTGCAAAAAGGAAGCATTGATCTGGTAAATCGACATGTTTTTTTGCAAATCAATCACGCATTCAAAATCTTGCGCCTGGTAGCCCTGCCAACCACCTTTGCGCCAGTTTTCGTCGGCTTGTAAGCCATCGATAATACCCTGATCGCCGCCGGCCGTGTATTGCGGATTGTATTTCGAGGTAATCTGAATGGTATAATTGTGCGGAATCTTGAAGTATCGGGCCGTCGTTACCGGACTGATTCTTTCCCCAAAATTACCATCAAAGGAAGCGAAACTCAAGGTGCAGGAATTGCGAATCAACAAGCCTATCGGGCCTGTAAATCCATGTCTGGCAATGGTTTCGTACGAATACTTATAACCCGAACGGGGGAAAATAGGGTCTTTCACGGTGGGTGTGCGGCCATCGGTGGTGTAACGAACCACTTCCGATTGGCTCTCGTGGTAGAGTACCGCCCAAATGCTATCGCGAAAGGTCATCGGTGCACCCAGCAAGGTTGGCGCAGCGTTCACTTCCTTCCCCGGCAGGGCTTTAAAATTCGGCTCTATAGGCATCGGTGACTTAACTGTGCGCTCGATGCTCAGGGTTTTCCCGGCCACAATATCGGCATGGTCGAGCACAAAGCGTTTACAGCCGTTTACAGCGCTTGCCCAGTCGCCATTGCCCGTGGTTTTGATGGTGAAGGTGCGACCGCCATACGGTGTAATGCGGATTACGTCGAACAATGGGTTGCCTACCGTGTATTCGGGGCGGCCCGGACAGAACGGGTAAAAGCCCATCGACGAAAACACATACCAGGCGCTCATTTGTCCGCAATCTTCGTTGCCCGAAAGGCCGTCAGGCGCGTCATAGTAAAGTTCGTTGAGGATTTTCCGAACGTAACGCTGCCCGGTCATTGGCTGCCCCAATTCAGTAAACATCCAGGCCATGTGGTGCGAAGGCTCGTTGCCATGGGCGTATTGACCAATCAAACCAGTGAT
>CAZVHF010000208.1:0-4030 GCA_964627105.1 uncultured Chitinophaga sp. | reverse complement strand
CCGATCAAAACGATACACGCTCAGGATTTGGCGCCGGTTTACTCGAACTCGGAAAGTCCAATCCAAACGTGGTTGCCCTATGTGCCGACCTAACCGGCTCCCTAAAAATGGATGCATTCGAAGCGGCTTTCCCGGAGCGCTTCTTCCAAACCGGAATCGCCGAAGCCAATATGATTGGGCTCGCTGCGGGCATGACCATCGGTGGCAAGATTCCATTTACGGGAACCTTTGCCAATTTTTCGACCGGACGTGTTTATGATCAGATTCGTCAAAGCGTAGCCTACAGCGACAAGAACGTAAAAATTTGTGCATCGCATGCCGGATTAACTTTGGGCGAGGATGGCGCCACGCATCAGATTCTGGAAGACATCGGTTTGATGAAAATGCTTCCCAATATGGTTGTAATTAATCCGTGCGACTATAACCAAACCAAGGCAGCAACCATTGCTATTGCAAAGCATCACGGGCCTGTTTACCTGCGATTTGGTCGTCCGAAGGTGCCCAATTTTACGCCTGCCGACCAGCAATTTGAAATTGGCAAAGCATTGAAATTGAAAGATGGAAAAGACGTGAGCATCTTCGCTACGGGCCATCTGGTGTGGAAAGCCTTGAAGGCTGCCGAGCAATTGCATGAAATGGGCATCGATGCCGAAATAATAAATATTCATACGATTAAACCTCTCGATGAGGCGGCAGTCCTTGCCTCGGTTGCCAAAACCGGATGTGTTGTAACAGCCGAAGAACATCAACGCAATGGTGGGCTCGGCGATAGTATCGCACAGCTTCTTTCGCGCACTACCCCACGGCCTATGGAATTTGTCGCAGTTAACGACAGTTTCGGTGAGAGTGGAACGCCCGAAGAGTTGCTGGTGAAATACAAACTCGATACGCCCGATATAGTACTAGCTGCAAAAGCAGTACTGGCGAGGCGTTAGCAATACATCGGCTCGGCTGAATAGAAATGCATGCAGGAATTCAGCGATAGAGAATTATTGGATTTGTTTTCGAAAGAAGACTCACGCAATTATGCGTTTAACATGCTTGTGCGGCAATACCAGCAACGCTTGTACTGGCATATCCGAAAGATGGTTATTGTACACGATGATGCCGACGATTTAATGCAGAACGTATTCATCAAAGCATACAAAGGATTGCATTCGTTTCGTGAGGATTCGAAAATTTATACCTGGCTGTATAAAATCGCCACAAACGAGTGCATCACGTTTTTAAATAACAAGAAGAAACGCTTTTTCCTACCCATCGTGGATGTGGAGGCACAATTGAGCAGGCATATCGAAAATGATACACGTTTGAGTGGCGACCGTATCCAGATGAAATTACAACAGGCTATTTTAACCTTACCCGAAAAGCAACGTTTGGTATTCAATATGAAATATTTTGATGAGATGAAATATGAAGATATGTCTGAAATTCTCGGCACCTCGGTTGGCGCACTGAAGGCCTCCTATCATCATGCCGTAAAAAAAATAGAAGAATTTATTCGTTCGCATTAAACCAAATCAACTACATTCAATCAAGGCAAAGCCATGCAAGAAGAAAGTAACAATATACCGGAGTATTTGGCAGGGAAGCAACCATTTGAAGCTCCAGCCGGTTATTTCGAGTCATTTCCCAATCGCTTAGCTTATCGTATTGATGATAAGCGTGTTGTTAAGCGATATTTCGATTTTGAATTTCTGTTTCGTCCGGTAGCAATAACATCGGTTGTGCTGTGTATGTTAGTAGCCGGGTTGATTACATTCCGTAATTTTGATGCATCGGACGCGGCATTGCAACAACCGGGAGAAACGCTTTTGAGTTATGTTGAGCAAGAGGGAATTTTGGAGGAAATGGGCGAAGACGAACTGCTCGAACATTTGCTGGAAGGTAGCGTTGATTTACCCGAAAATGTCGAAGATTCGCTATCAAACGCCATTGCAGAAGAACTTACCGACGATGATTTTATCGATTTTGAAATACATTATGAACTTTAATCCGAACGCCATGAAAACAGTCAGCTTAACCCTCTCATTTCTGTTTTTTCTTACCCTGTCTGGTATTTCGCAACCCGGAAAAGGTCAGGGACGAGGAAAAGACCGTGGGGCCATTCGTGAGCGCATTAAATCAGAGCGTATTGCCTTCATCACCGAGCGATTGTCGCTTACAAGTGAAGAAGCTCAGCGATTCTGGCCTGTTTACAACGACTTACACCAGCAAATGGAGGTCATTAAAAAAGAACAACGTCAAGCAAGAAAAAACCTGGGCGATCGCCTCGCTTCGATGCCAGACAGGGATGTCGAAATCGCTATGAACGAAGATTTAAACCGGCAACAGCAATTGCTCGATTTGCAGCGTAAAGCAACGCTTGATATGTCGAAAATTCTTCCTCCAAAAAAAGTAGCCATGCTACTCAAGGCCGAACGCGATTTTAAGTTAGAACTGCTTAAAAAGATGAAAGATCGCGGAATGGCGCCGCCCGCCGAAGATGAATTTTAATGCGAACTCTAATTGCGTAATCCCGCCTCAGATAAACCTTTGGCGGGATTTTTCATTTGAGACGGGGTATGGATCAATTCTCCTACCTTTGGAACTCAATTAAATGATCTCATGCTAATTAAACACGTTGCTGTAGTTGGCTCTGGAACAATGGGAAGCGGTATTGCACAGGTTGCCGCTACAGCGGGATGTTCGGTGTGGCTATACGACACCAATGCTGCAGCACTAACTAAGGCCGAAGAGAACCTTAAATCAACGCTGTCTAAACTGGTCGAAAAGGGGAAACTCAGCGCATCGGATGCCTCACAGATTCAATCGAGAATTCGATATACACGCGAAATGCAGGACTTAAGCGATGCGCAACTGGTTATAGAGGCGATCATCGAGAACCTGGAAATAAAGCGTTCCCTGTTCAAACAACTCGAAGCCATTGTTTCGCCCACTTGTATACTTGCTTCCAATACGAGTTCACTCTCCATTGCGTCCATTGCCGCTTCGGTGCAGGAATCGGGTAGGGTAGTGGGCATCCATTTTTTCAATCCGGCACCCTTGATGCAACTGGTTGAGGTAATTCCGGCCGTTCAAACCCAAAGCGAAACGCTTGCAGTTGCAATCGAAACGATCACGGCATGGAATAAAGTTGTAGCTGTAGCCAAAGATACGCCCGGCTTTATCGTGAACCGTGTTGCCCGTCCCTTTTACAGCGAGGCCCTTCGCATATACGAAGAAGGCATTGCCGATTTGGCCACCATCGATTATGCTATGAAATCGGTTTATGGTTTCCGCATGGGGCCTTTTGAACTCATGGATTTTATTGGCAACGATGTAAATTATGCCGTTACCGAATCGGTTTTTACGGCATTTTACTTCGATCCGCGCTACAAACCATCGTTTACGCAGAAACGCCTCACCGAAGCCGGTTATCTCGGACGAAAATCGGGTCGTGGATATTACAATTATTCGGATGCAACACAACCGGAAGCGAAGCAAGATGAGACTTTACTCAATTTAATTGCCAACCGTATTCTGGTGATGCTCATTAACGAAGCTGCCGATGCCTGTTACCTCAATGTGGCCAGTGCAAAAGATATAGACCACGCCATGACCAAGGGTGTGAATTATCCCAAAGGATTACTAGCCTGGGCCGATGAACTCGGAATTGCAGCATGCGTGCAGCAGATAGATGCCTTGTATGCACAGTATCATGAGGACCGTTATCGTTGTAGCGTATTGTTGCGCAATATGCAGCGCGATGGAAAAACGTTTTTTGGTGCATCATGAGTCCGAACGAAATCGTTGCTAAAATGATGGAACACGATGCCTTCAGTCAATGGCTGGGCATCGAAGTAAAGCATGTTGAAGCCGGAATGTGCAGGCTTTCGATGCAGGTTCGTGCCGAAATGTTGAACGGATTTGGAATAGCGCACGGCGGAATTACCTATTCGCTGGCCGACAGCGCATTGGCATTTGCCTCGAATGCCCATGGCCGACAGGCTTTAAGTATTGATACATCCATTAACCACATCGAAGCCTT
>CAZVHF010000207.1:0-4058 GCA_964627105.1 uncultured Chitinophaga sp. | reverse complement strand
CCCGAATCTGTAGCTGTAATAGAATTGCTTGTCTCGCCGGTGCTCCACGAATAGGCATCTGCAATGGTGTCGGCAGTAAATACCTGGCTTTGTCCGCGACAAATCGTTACCGTATCCAATATTCCCGGTTGTGGGTCCTCAATCGTAACAACAAGCGAATCGAATGTTTCGCAGGCCAGTGAACCAAAATTGGTAACCCGAACCCGAATGGTGGTGGTGCTATCGGTTACCAAGGTATATGAAGGCTCTGTACCAACTTGCTCGGTTTCGATAGACCAGTAATGGTTGAAATTGGTCCCATCGGGTGCAATGAGGTTCAATTCGATTTCGTCGCATACTGTGGTATCGTTTCCTATATCAACCACTGGTGGTGTACGAACCAGAATTGTTCTGTCGTTATCGGCGTTTCCACACTGGTTAACGGCCGATATCTGCAATTGAACCGAACCGGGCGTTGTAAATACAAATTGTGCTTGGTTCGAAAGCGTATCGATAAGCGAACCTCCAGATATACCCCATTGGTAATAAGTTGATTCCGATAGGGATACCTGATATGTAACGGTGTCGCCCAAACAAACTTGCGATGGCCCGGCAATGGTCGTTGGAGGAGGCCCTAAAACGGTAATTTCGGCGGGCGATGAACCGGGGCCGACACATCCAAAATTCGTTTCAACCACATACAATTGGTTGGTGCCGGTTGCATTGAACAAAACTCCCATGTAGGGTGCATCGGTCGAGAAATTGGCATCATCGTCGAGGCCCCAAACATAGCTCGATTGCGAATTGTAAGGGCTGAGAACGAAGTAAAGTGCCTCACTCTGACAGATTGTGGTATCGCCATCCCATCCCACAGGCAAAAAGAAGAAATCTGGATCGGCTATGTCAATGGAAAGTGGACTCGGATTCGGAGCGCCAACCGTTAAACGGATAACGGTTCCTAAATTATCCCAGCCTTGATCGCTGTTAGTTGCAACGATGCGCATATAGTATGCGCCAGGATTGATTCCGATGGTAAACAGTTGTGGTATAGGAGGAATGGTAATCTGTACCGTGGTATCGCTTGTAGCTTCAACGCTGCCAATAACACCTGTGTTGATTACGGCAAAAGTCTGGTAATCGAGCAATTGCACCTGGAATTCATTCGGAGGCGAATACGTAGCCGGTGGGTCGTATTCGTTGATGGTTACGGTTAATGTAGTATCGCCCCCTTCCACATCGGTAATGCAGAAACTCACATCCTGTTTGTTATTACTCTCGATATCGCATTCGCGTATGCAGAATGGTCCATAAACAGAACCTGTTGTTGCCGGACTTGTAGAAATTACGCGAATGTAATAATTGCATCCGGGCGGAATGGGCTGATTTTGTGCAGCAATCAAGCCTGAAACGTTTCCGCGTGGCATTGTTCCCGGCGGATATTCTGTATCGTCGTTTGAGGTACCAATGATATTCGGGTTGGGCGGGAATAGGCCTGTAGAGTCAGACAATTGCGCGATATAGGTATTTGCAAGGTATACGCCTTCTGAATAGAATGGAACATCAATTACACTGCCCACACAAATCGTGTCTAGCGGATTTGAAATTACTGCCGGCATTAACGTTGTTATAATATTCGGACAATCAATAATATCAATACAAATAGACGTGTCTGAAATTATAAATGGCTGAATGTCAACACGAACAACGCGAATTCTGTAGCAATTACTAATGTTAATGTCTGTAGGGATTGGTAGGGTGAAAACAGCCGGAGCCGTATTTTCGTTATTTAGCTGAAATATACCAAGCGAGGTAGGTAAATCGAAATCACCGAAAATATTGGAAAGCTGAACTTCATAATAGCCTAATCCGCAAAGTGGAACAGGGTTGTTGAGGAAAATGAGCACCCCATCGCCCTTGCAAACTGGGTTGGGTGTAATGGTGTCAATTTCAAGGCGTACATTGTATACATCCGGACTGTAAACCCCCACAACTCGTATTCCATCAATACCCAATGAAACCGTTGATGGAGCAGAACCTGCATCATTTACCCAGCGAAAGCCAAATTTTAGGTCATTCTTGTTGTTAAAACCGGGATCATATACTTCGAGATAATTCCATTGGTTCGTGTTAGATAAAAGCACACCCGAAACCTGTGTCCACGCTCCTGTATCGGCCTGGTACCATAATTCTCCATATGCACCGGGCGACCCAACACAATTAAAATAGAAAGCAATTCGCACACTGTCGAGACCAAGCGTGCAGAAATTATTCGTTTCGGTAAAATTGTCGGAAAGAATTGCCGGATTGAAATTCGAATTTCCTACCGAACTATTGGAAGCAAATGCCTGAGAATCGTGTATGTGCAGGTAATTGCTGAAAGGGGCAAAATTAATCGAGCCTCCAACGGTGTTGTTTTGGTCGGGTGTATTGGGATAAACCGGATCGCCCGTGTAATCGTTGTTGATAATCCACCGATTGGGACCCACGGAGTCTCCTACCGAACCTGTATTGAGGAGGAATTCACCAGGCCCGCCCTCAAAATCTTCGCTGTAAACAAGTGTAGTTTGGGCATTGGTAGTTTGAAAGTAAAGTAAACAGGTTAAGAATAATAGAAATGCTCTCATTGAAATCGATGAATTAAGGCCGGATTTCGTACTATATTTTTGATTTCCGCTAAAGTATTAAAAAATCATTTTAGTGCCTTGAATATTTTTAATTCAGTGATTTGTGTAAATTTACCTCGATGCAATCCGCTTATCGATACTTACTTGCGGTTCTGTTTTTTCTGCAAGCCAGCGCTTCTTTTGCCACACACCTCATGGGTGGCGAAATTACGTGGAATTGTTTGGGTAATGGCAGGTATAAATTTTTCATGACCCTATACCGCGATTGTTCGGATCCAACCCAATTTCAAATTCAATTTAATAATCCGGGCTTTGGCATACGGGTGCACAACCATCCGAGTGTTACGTTTATACCAATGACTTTGGTGAGCCGGCAGGACATTATGCCCGATTGCAACATAAATGGGCCAGCTGCCAGTTGCGATTTACAATCACCCGGATCGGTTGAAGAACATATTTTCCAGAGTCAAGAAATACAACTTCAGGGTGTTCCACCTGCGCAGGGTTGGATTTTTACCTATTCTGACTGTTGCCGTAATACCGATATTTTTAACATTGATGCTTCCGGAGCAGTAGGTATGACGCTTCGCGCCAAAATGTTTGCCTATCAGGGCGCAAACAATTCGCCTTGTACCGATAGTTCTCCCCGCTTCGAGGCAAAGCCGGTTACGGTTATTTGCCGATCTCCCCAACCGCCCAATCAGGAAATTTTCGCTTACAATCAAAATGCGTCCGACCCCGACCGCGATTCTGTGTCTTACAGTTTTGCCACACCGCTCGATTTTTTAGATTCTGCAGATCCTTTTACCGCCTCAAATCCTGTGGCGCTCGTTTTTAATCCGACGATGAGTGTTAACTCGCCCTTTCCGGGGCAAACTACTCCCGGCTTTCCCAATAGCATCCAAGCAACACTTGACCCGGTGAGCGGTCAGATAACTCTATCGGTAACTGGTATCGGTAAATTTGTAAGTGTTGTGCGCGTGCAGTCTTTTCGCTGCGGGCAGTTGATTGCAGAGGTTTTTCGCGAAATCCAATTAATTTCGAGGGCCTGTGCAACAAATATACCGCCAGATTATACTACTCCTCCAGTCTTGAACTCTACTATGGTTGAAGATCTATACTTTATTACTGTTACTGCAGGAGATCTTGTTCAATTCAGTATAACGTCAACGGATAATTTAATAGATATTGATGGAACAAGTAATCAAACTGGCGGAATTATTAGTTTAGTAGCATCAGGTGGCGGCTTTGGTAATCTATTTTCGGATCCAAACGTTGGTTGTAATTTGCCGCCATGCGCAACCTTGAATCCACCACCTCCGGCAACTGCAAGTCTAAACTCGGACGACGAAGCGACTCTAACAACTATCTTTACTTGGCAAACCGCTTGCAATCATGTGATGGATGTAACTACCGCTCCATCAGTAATTGATGAAGTTTGCTATAACAATCAAT
>CAZVHF010000206.1:1737-4071 GCA_964627105.1 uncultured Chitinophaga sp. | reverse complement strand
TCGGCCACATGTTCCACTTCGTGCAGTTGCTGCGAGCTCAACACGATTCCCATCGGACGCCTACGCGATCTGGCCATCATGCGCAAATCGTTCAGTATGGTTTGTTGGGCATTGATGTCGAGGTTGGCCAATGGTTCATCCAAAATCAACAAGCCCGGTTTAGCCAATAGCACCCGCGCCAGTTCGAATCGTGTGCGGTACCCGCTGCTGATTTGATCCCAGGTTTTATCGGCATGCTCGCCCAAGCCAAGACGCTCGAGCATAAATTCAACCGCCAGTTCGTTCTCTTGTCCGTGCAAACCGGCAAGACTGGCCGAGAAATGCAGGTTATCCTGCAATACGCCGTACCAGCGCGGAATACGTTGTGGAATAAAGGCTACATAATTGCGGATGGCGTAAAGATCGGCATCGGGCAATTGTGTGAATTGAATGTTGCCCCCACTCAGCTCGAGCTGGGCTGCCAAACAACGCAGCATGGTTGTTTTTCCGTTGCCATTCTCACCCACAATCCCAATGATTTCGCCCCGGTGTACCGATAAACTGATGGGCTGTAAACGGAAGCTTCCTTTGGCATACTGCTTCGACACGTTTTCGGCTTCGAGCAACAATTCCTGATGCAATTCCGCACGCTCGGCTTCGAGAATTTGATCGCCAAGTCGTTTTATTTCGCTATCGAGGAATTGTGAAGCCGCTTCCTTGTCTCCTTCGTTCAGTTGCTTGCGCAATGCCTTACTGATTTCAATGGATTGCTTTATTAGCGAAGGATTGCTTGTGTCGAAACATAGATCGAGCAGCCTGCGGTTAGCAAGTGCAAGATCGCCATGCTGAACTTGTTGCAACAGTTCATGAACCGGATTGAATTCCATGTGATGAGAATTGGGTTGTGGACGTGAAGCTAACGAAGTAATTCGAATAAAATTGAACCGCTCAACTAAAATATTTTTCATGGTATTGCTATGCCGCCATTGGCTATTTTTACCACGTGAAATTCCGCCTCATCTCCGAATTTATTCCCACCGGCGACCAGCCACAGGCCATCGAACAGCTTGTAGCAGGTGTGAATCGGGGCGATCATGCGCAGGTTTTACTCGGCGTTACCGGTTCGGGGAAAACATTCACCGTTGCCAATGTGATTCGCGATACGGGTCGGCCAACGCTCATTCTGAGTCACAACAAAACACTGGCGGCGCAACTATATCAGGAATTCAAGACGTTCTTTCCCGAAAATGCTGTGGAGTATTTCGTTTCGTATTACGATTACTACCAGCCCGAAGCCTATATTCCGGTTACGGGTACGTATATCGAGAAGGATTTATCCATCAACGAGGAAATTGAGAAGCTGCGTTTAAGTACGGCAACGTCACTTTTATCGGGAAGGCGCGATGTAATTGTGGTTTCGTCGGTAAGCTGCATTTACGGTATGGGCAATCCCGATAACATCCGCAGCAATACCATCCGCCTCAAAAAAGGTGAAATCATTAGCCGCAATCGTTTCTTACACCTTCTCGTTCAAGCGCTGTATTCGCGCACCGAAAAGGAGTTTCGCAACGGAACATTCCGTGTCAAAGGCGATACTGTGGATGTATATATCGGAAGTGCTGATATTGCTTACCGGTTCTATTTTTTTGGCGATGAAGTGGAGATGATTGAATCCATCGATCCCGTTTCGGGGCATACCTTCGAGGAAATTGACCAGGTCGTTATTTATCCTTCGACCATTTACGTGGCGAAGAAAGAAGGAATGCTCGACATCATTCACGGCATTCAGGACGATATGACAAAGCAGGTGGAATTTTTCCGTAGCGAGAGCAAATTCCTGGAAGCAAAACGCCTCGAAGATCGTGTTACCTACGACATGGAAATGATGCGCGAACTGGGCTATTGCAGCGGCATTGAGAATTATTCGCGGTATTTCGATGGACGCGCTGCCGGAACACGTCCATTTTGCCTGATTGATTATTTCCCCGACGATTTTTTGCTTGTGGTGGACGAGAGCCATGTTACAATTCCGCAAATTCGGGCCATGTATGCCGGCGATCTTTCGCGTAAACAAAATTTGGTGGAATACGGATTTCGTTTGCCTGCTGCCTTGGATAACCGTCCCTTGAAGTTCGATGAGTTTCTGGCGCTGCTCAATCAGATTATATACGTCAGTGCCACGCCCGCCAATTATGAATTAGAGGATAGTGGCGGGGTTGTAGTAGAACAGGTAATCCGGCCAACGGGCTTGCTCGATCCGGTAATTGAGATTCGTCCGAGCCAAAACCAGATCGACGATTTGCTCGATGCCGTTGATGAAGTGGTGAAACGCGATGAGCGTGTCTTAGTAACAAC
>CAZVHF010000206.1:0-1637 GCA_964627105.1 uncultured Chitinophaga sp. | reverse complement strand
AATTCAGAATTTTCCTGCGATAAATAGGTTGCAAAGAAAAGTGCTTTGAAGAAGCGAACATATTGATGAATGGTAATCTGGTAATTGGCATCGCGTGGCATTGTTATGCCGAAATCGTTGTAGGTTTTACGAAGAGTTTCTATGCCACAAGCTTTGTTGAGTAAAAAAGTTGCATGATTGTCGGAATGGCGTAGCATACGCTCAAGCAGTTCGTTAATAGTATAGGATTTTCCGGCCTGCAATGTTTCGTCGGTAAGCGTTTGTGCAACATGCAGGTTATCGGCCTCAGTGAAAGTAATTCGTTGCTTGAGAAAATTGGGATTTGATTCAGCGCGTTTCATTACACTTATGCCTGTGGCAATTTTCATCAAACTGCCCGGTGTGAACCGTTGTTCAGTATTAATTCCGAACCATTCGAGCGATGAAAAGTCGAAGAAATAAACAGCTGCATCGACCAAAGTGCCACTAGACTGATAGTTGGAGCATACAGTAGTTACGGATGATTTTAGTGAAGCATACGCAGGAGATTCTTCAGCATGATCGTTGAATAAAATCGGATAGATAAGCCTACCATCCGAAAGAGAATGCCGATGGACTCGTTGATTGATCTGATTGGTCGAATTGCCTACCGTTGTATCGATGTTTTGGGGGGCCGCATCGCGTTTGCTCCCGAACATATCGAAGCAATTGGCTAGAACTATCGAAATCCCTAATAAGGGAATAAGTAATATCAACGGAATTTTCGGTCCGAAGATTTTGCGGAAGTTGGTTTTTTTGAACATGTTGGTTTAAGGCAATCCATTGTTCAGATGTATTGCAGTTGATTTGTTGGTTAGGGTAAAATTCGATAATTCGAGATTCACCCAAGCAACAAAAAATTAATAAATCTTTCAGGTTCAACTGCCGCTCTGTGTTAGTTTCGCCGCTTATTTAACAATTCACGGATAGTCGGAATGCATAGTACATGTCTTATTTAGACTACAGAAAAGCCAAATGTCTAATTCGGTAAGTTTTAGTAGAATAATCGCATAGTATTAATATCCAATATATACGTTCTATCAGCAATTTGCATTGTAAATAGATGCTCTGAGCCGTGTTGTTTGAGCTGTATTCCCAAAGAAGTATTACAATCCATATGACTGGAATTTATCTTATAATTTCTCTGAAAGTGAGATTAATGCGCTGATCTGCCTTCGCGCGTTTGGGTATCGCATGTTTGTAAAGATTTTGAACATGAGGCCCCATGATTAAAAGGCTGCCATGTTCAAGTTTCATCTTATAAGTTTGAAAAGGTGGTGTAATTTGTTTCAGTAGAAAATCTCTTCCTCCACCAAGACTAACAGATATAATAATAGGGTTGGGTCCAAGCTCCGTCTCATTATCAGAATGCCAGCCCATACTATCACTTCCGTTGCGATAGTAATTGATCAGAACAGAATTGAACTTGGTATTGCAAAAAGTATTTAGTTCCTCGCAAAGTTTAGCGATGAGCGGATGAAATGGTTCGGCCTGCATTGTTTGTCCCGAATACCGGTAAAGAAAATCGCTATTTGCTTGCCATGCAACTAGTCGAGGCTGATTTACCCATTTGCCAAACATGCGAATTTGGGGTGATTGCCATATAATATCTTGCCTTA
>CAZVHF010000205.1:0-4117 GCA_964627105.1 uncultured Chitinophaga sp. | reverse complement strand
TCCTCTTTAAATCGTTCGAGCAGGCCAATTTTGCCGTTTCTCGGGAGGGTGTTCCAGTGAATGAATGTGTTTGAAATACGGCTTAGCAGGAAGGCCTCGTATTCAAAAAGGACACCTTCTTTACTCAGTTGCTTGCGCAGGTAAGCAGCATTGTACTTTACATTTTCGGTGTGATTTAGAAATATATCGCACAGGAGCGACAGAATGCGCGAAAAAGCATAAATATCGGTGCCTTTGCTTTTACTTTCGGCAAAACTGGATTTTAGCAGCCATTTATTGGCATCGGCATAACGCCCGGTGATGAAAAAGGTTTTGGCAATGTCGAAACTAAGGTATTTTATCGCATTGCCGTCGGCCAGCACTTCATTGGCACTTACAAAACCAATGGCATCGTTTACCAGCTTTAAGGCCTTATCATAGTTTTGCTCTCTGAGGTGAGCAATGAGTTGATATTCGTACAAAATGGCCTGGGCAATTTTGCGTGTCTCGGGCTCGGTAATGCGAAACGAATTTGCTTTTAATTCGTTTACAAGTGCCTGGAATTCAGGCTTCTTATAACCGCAAATAATCAATGCTGAGAAACGGGCCGAAACCGCACGCAAATAAATTTGGGCAAAGCTTTTTGTGGCCTCGGGATGGGTAGCAATTAAACGGTGCATTTTGGCTGCAGCTTTAATGCATTTTTCGTTTTCGCCAAGCGATGCGTGATACAGAAAATTGAAATTGTAGTAACAGAGCTGCGCATTGAGCGATTGCGCCATGGCCGGATTGTGAACAAGTTTGTTTTTTGCAAACCGTTCGAAGCGCTGCATTTGCTTGCTGTTGCGAACAAAACTGTTTTGACTTAAAATGGCCGACAGTTCGTTGAGCAGTTGTTTGTATTCCAGCAAGTTTTGACTTTTGGCATAACAAAGGTGTTGTTCTTGAAGAAGAGCAGGCGTATTAATCTGCGGCTGATAGCGCGCAAGTAGAATCTCTTTCTGTAGCAATTGAATTTCAAAAAGAAAGTCTTCGTTAACCTGTGCCTGTTTTATAAGGCCTCGGATGCGCTTGTGAGCATACGTGTAGAGGCCCTTTTCGATAAGTATGTCGATTTCGACCAGCGCGTTATGCAGCCACAATTTGGCATCGCGAAACTGCCGTAGTGAATCGAGTATGAGTTGAAATAAATAGTGTTTTTTTACTTCGAGATGCGCTTGAAAATTGTAGATCGAAATCTTTTTTAAAAGCACTTCGCGGTTGTATTCGTGCATGGAGTTAAGCTCGTCGAACAAACGCAAATAATCGTTTTGTTCCTGCTTCCTCCCTTTTAAAAACCGCTTGAAAAAACGCTTTTCTGTGGGACTTAGCGATTGAATGAGTGTATGCAGGTTGTCGACCTTTACCTTATTCATACCGGCAGTTTGATTTGACTTAAAAATAATGATTGAAACATTAGTTTAATATTAAATTTCGCAATGCTATGAGATATAATTATTAGTTAAAAAAAATAAAGAGTGAGCAGGTTTTGCAGTGAAATTTACACGCTCAAATTGTAAACCTAACGGTATCAAACTCCCTGCTATGCTAACGTTCTACAATAGATTGATGAAAAGAGTTATAAATGAAGAGATTACAAACAAAGCCTCTTGTTTTAAGAAGCGATTTATCGTTTTCTTTAGCCTGTTGGCTGCAGGGCATGGATCGCTTTGGGCAACGGTATTTACAGTAACAAGCACTGCCGACAGTGGACCGGGTACGCTCAGGCAGGCCATAACCAGTGCCAATGCCGATACAAACATTCCACATGCCATTAACTTTAATCTTCCCGTTGGCAGTACCATCACCTTAGGCCAAACTCCACTGCCAGAAATTACACGAACTATGGTGATAGATGCTACCACCACCACCGGTTGGACATCCAATGCCATAGGCATAACCCTCGACGCAACCAACAATTCGGCAAATCAGATTTTACATATTGTAAATGTGCCAAACGTAGAAATCTATGGCTTGCAAATTATTGGCGGTTTGGCTACAAGCTTTGGAATTTTAATAAACGGCGATGATGCAGATGGCTTTAAGATTGGTGCCCTAAACAAACGAAACTGTATAAATAGAGCAGCCAATACCATCATTAAGGTAATTGGAGCCGACAATGGTTTTATTCAAAACAATTATTTAGGCTGTGATGTTACCGGCACGTTCGGGTATTATGGCGAACCACTTACGTTTCCACCCAACTCGGGTAGTGGTTTATGGCTTACCGATGGCGCCGATGGAAATACCATTGGAGGAGCGCTTTCTGGACAAGGAAACCTTATCGCAGGCGGAACGGGTTTGGGCATCTTGGTGGGACTTAATTATGATTCATCGCTCGGAGGAATAAGTGGTTGTTCGAACAATATTTTTTATGGAAATAGGGTAGGAGGCCTAGAAACACTTCAGTTTTATTACATCGCTTTTTGGATAGAGGGAAACTCCGACAACAACATCATTGGCGGGGTAGAGCCCGGACAGGCCAATGACCTATCGTATTCGTCCAATGGTTTTTCGGGCGATGGAAATGGTTCTCAAGTAATACGCATTCGCGGTGCAGAGGCACAGGGAAATACCATACGGGGCAATGTAATGACCTGTGGGCTTGGTAAAGGTATCGGACTTTTAACGCCGGGTGCCAATAACGATCAACCCGCACCAGTAATCAGTAATTTTGATGCAGGTTCAAACACAGTATCAGGTACAAGCGAAACCCCCAATGCCATCATTGATGTTTATCTCGGAAGCGATTGCAATGGAAATTTCACAGATGAAATAAAGAGCAAGGCCTATTTGGCTAGTACCATTGCAGATGCCAACGGAAACTGGAGTGTTGATCTTTCGCAGGTTGCATGCCAGGTTAGCACCCAATATGTTACAGCTACAGCAACGCATCCGGTTAACGGCAGTACAGGCCCATTTTCCGAAGGATTTCCCATTCCGGCCATCGCTTCGGGAACAGGCTTTCCAACGGCCTCGTTTACCTTTATGCAAAGCAGCAATTTTGTTGTTGATTTTACCAATACTTCTACGGCGGGCTCTACTTATTTATGGGATTTTGGTGCTGGGGCCACCAGCAATGAAGCCAATCCCAGTCATAACTTTCCCTTCGAAGATACATGGCCGGTGCGCTTAATTGTGAGCAACGAATGCGGAGCCGATACACTCGATACCACTGTGGTTGTTTTGAAACTGGGCTTTGACGAGCTTCAGGCATCAAGCTTTATCATCACCCCGAATACAGGGGGGATAAGCATCCAAAGCAACAGCGGTTTCGAAAAGGGTACTGTGTTAGAGTTATACACACTTTCGGGCCAATTGCTGGGCCGCACTGAGTTAAGCCAAGGCAAACAGAATAATGTGCAGATAGGTACTCAAGAACTGGCTCTCGGAATCTATATCATACGCCTACAGAGTTCATCCAGGGCATTATCGCGTAAATGGTTGAAAACTTCTGATTTTTAGCTTCGGGTGTAATTTTTAGCCCATTATTTAATACGCATTTTTTTGCCTGAATGAAGACCGCAGCACCCGAATGTTGGTGTTTACCTTGGTTGCGTTGCTTTGTTTAAGCGGTTTGTCTTTTTTCCTAAATGCAGGATTGATTCAAAATCATATAAAGCCCTGAAATTGCTAAGCTATGAGGTGTAATTTTTAAATAATAAAAATTAGACAAATCCTTCATATTGAGTTAAAATTGAATTCCCCAAAATTAACCTAATCATGAATTCAATCTTTTTTTTACAGTTTATACCTTCGTCAATAAAACACAAAGCATTCGAAGCAACATCAGGAATTGCTGGTTGTTTGCTTAAAAGAGCCCTATTGCTTTTGTGTTTGGTTTGTTGTTGTGGCGGAGAAATTATGGGAGTAAACTATACAGTTAACTCAACAGCAGATCCTGGATCAGGTTCGGGTACGACTGGCTCGCTCAGGTATTGTATCACAACAGCAAATGCAACAGCAGGTTCACACACCATTAGCTTTTCGGGGTTAGCTGCAGGAAGTACCATAACACTAAGTGCAACTGCGCTGCCGAATATTACGCGTACAATGGTAATTGATGCCACCACCACCACAGGTTGGACAAACAATGCCA
>CAZVHF010000204.1:0-4149 GCA_964627105.1 uncultured Chitinophaga sp. | reverse complement strand
TGGTGGCAGGTCCGACCGATATCGTTGCACAAAATCAAGTCATCTCAGAAAAAGTTGAAAGCATCGACATCCTACCAACCATCGCTCACCTGCTTGGCTTTGAGAACACTTTACACCCACTTTCCGGAATAACCCTTCGTGGAGCCTTTAACTACAACTCCTGAGGCAATAGCCTATCTCAAATGCCGTTATTCCGATAAAAAATATCCATGTTACGACTAATCTATCTTTTTCTTTTAACAGCTATACTTGGGTTTTCATCCTGTGCTGGTTTTCAAAACGTTGCCATGCCGAGCATTGAGCGCATTTCGAAATTTGAGGCCGGGAAGCTTAAAGATGGTAAACTTGATTTTTCGTTCACAACCGAAATAAATAACCCCGATCGTTTGAAATTCAAGATTCGTAAAGTAAATCTCGACGTTTTGGTGAATGATATCAAGGTGGGAGAAATCAGAACGCAACGCACGATTCGAATTATGCGACTGCAACATCCTGAAATAAAGTGGGATTTAACCGGCGATTTGAAAGCCTTACTCAAGCCGGGTATGTTATTGGGAATCTTGAGCGGAAAAAAACCTCAACTTTCCGTGCAGGGAAATGTGGTGGTTTCCAAATGGTTTATCCGAAAGTCGATTCCTGTTAACCTGAAATTGCCAGTGCAATTGCCTTCGCTGAATTGATAATTTCTTAAACGTTAAAACGGAAATGCATAATGTCTCCGTCTTTTACGACATATTCTTTCCCTTCTACGGCGAGTTTTCCATTGTCGCGGCAGGCCGATTCCGAACCCAAGTTTATAAAATCGTTGTATCGAATAACTTCTGCTCTAATAAATCCTTTTTCCATATCGCTATGAATGACGCCCGCCGCTTGCGGAGCTTTGGTTCCCATAGGAATTGTCCAAGCACGAACCTCGGTTACACCTGCAGTAAAATACGTTTGTAAATTCAACAGCGAATAAGCAGCTTTTATTAGCTTATTCACACCTGGTTGATCCAGTCCTATTTCGGCAAGAAATGCAGCTTTATCCTCGAAAGTCTCGAGTTGTGCAATTTCGGCTTCCATAGCCGCAGTAATAATCATCAATTCGGCTCCTTCATTCTCGATTGATTTTCGAACAGCTTCAACATGGTGATTCCCTTTAATTGCTGAGCTTTCATCAACATTACAAACATACAGAACCGGCTTATTGGTTAATAAATAGAGCTCACGCGCAAAGTCGATGTCATCGGGCCTTTCGAGTACAACACTTCTAGCCGATTTTCCTTGCTGCAAAACCTCCTTGTAGCGGCTCAATATGTCAAACTGTCTTTTTGCTTCCTTATCACCAGCCTTTGACTGTTTCTCTAATTTTTGCATTCTGCGTTCAACCGAATCGAGGTCTTTGAGCTGCAATTCCAAATCAATAACTTCTTTGTCGTTTACCGGATTCACCTCTCCATCGACGTGTACAACGTTGGGGTCATCGAAGCATCTTAATACATGAAGAATCGCATCGCATTCTCGAATATTGGCCAAAAATTGATTGCCGAGGCCTTCGCCTTTTGATGCACCTTTTACCAATCCGGCGATATCAACAATCTCTACGGTTGTAGGTACAATTCTTTCGGGATTAACCAAGTTAGCTAATGCAGTTAGGCGCTCATCGGGGACCGTAATTACACCAACATTGGGTTCGATTGTGCAAAACGGGAAGTTTGCAGCTTGCGCTTTAGCATTGCTAAGGCAATTGAACAAAGTCGATTTCCCCACATTGGGTAATCCAACAATACCACATTTAAGAGCCATACCGGGTTTCTGATTTTGGCGCGAATTTAACCAAAATCGAACGTTTTGAGGATAAAATATTGGTGCATTTTACTTTATATTTGTTTAAAATGGCTTTAGGTATGAAAAAGTATTTTTCGTTTATTATTATCGCTGTCTTGGTGAATTCTTCATCACTAATGTCGCAAATCGAGCTTGATAATTTTGACTATCATCGTTTTGGAAATCAATATTTCAGAGGATTTATAAATAATAACCTAAATCAGATTGAAATTCCAAGCTCGGGGGCCAATCAAGCTTGGGATTATTTTTTATTGCAGAACGATTTTAAAGATACGTTAAGTGTTGTAAAGGTTGATGAAACACCCTATGTAGATAGCTTCCCTAACGCAGAATTTGCTTTGACATCTAATTTTTCAAAGTATTTTTTTGAATCACTTTCACCAGAAGGAGCTAGAATTGAAGGGCTCTCAAATTTCAATCCCATAACTGAACAAACCAGTATTACCCGCTTCGATTTTTCAGGCTATTCGATGCCTTATCCACTGGCATATGGTGATTCCTATGGATTCGATTATGCATTTGAAAGTTACTACGGCACTCAAAGCTCCATAATTCCTGTAAATTCCGATACGAGTTTGGTTAAGACAAATGTGAATATTGGTATTTCTGTAGATGGGTTTGGAGTATTGGCAATACCTGCAGGTTCATTCAATGCATTGCGGTTTAAGCAAAATTCGCTTCAAACAGATAGTGTTTATCTTCTAAACGAAAATGGGATTTGGGAATTGGATCAAGTGCTGGTTGACTCTACTATTTCCTATCTGTTTTTTAGTAAGAATATCGGTTCTTCTCTGTTAACCATTACAACGCGAGCGGGTGAAGTTGCTTCCGCCTATTACCTCACTGGCCTTGTAATAGATGGTTTTGATGAACCACGTTCTGAAATAATGAGTGTGTTTCCGCAACCAGCGAGCGATGTGCTACATGTAAAAACTCCATTCCAAAAGGAAATGGTAGCGATGCGCGATCTAAATGGTAGGATTGTTTTTAACGCAAACAATGTTAATGATACAGACACAATTGATGTTTCTGAGTTAAGCAATGGAGTTTATTTACTTATGGTTCTTAACTCCGAATCGCAATTCCCACTTATGCGCAAGATTGTCATAGCCAGATAGCATTTGTTAAATGAACTTAAAACTTGGAATTTCTCCTTGCCCAAACGATACGTTCAGTTTTTTTCATCTCCTGAACGGCAATTTCAATCGTGAAGTAATTTATAATGAACATTTTCATGACATTGAAAAGTTAAATAAGGGTTTATTGAATTCAGAATTTGATGTCTGTAAGGCTTCGTTCGGTATTATTCCTCAGATTTCTAATAACTATCAAATTTTGGATGCAGGCTCCGCCTTGGGTTTTGGCTGCGGGCCATTGCTAGTTGCGCGCGAAAATTTCAAGCTTTCCGAGATCGCAACAATGAAAATTGCAATTCCCGGTCATAATACAACAGCTAACCGCTTATTGAATTTGGTACTTGGGCAAAACCTAAATACTGAAGAGATTGTTTTTTCGGAAATTGAAGATGCAGTTGCTGCAGGACATTTTGATGCTGGATTAATTATTCATGAGTCCCGATTTACATTTGAAGAAAAAGGACTCGTGAAAATTTTAGACCTAGGATCTTGGTGGGAAAATCAGTATAATACGCCTTTGCCATTGGGTTGTATAGTAGTTCGCCGTTTGTTTTCAGAGGAACAAAAATTAATCATACAACAACAAATTGCAGCTAGTATACAGCTGGCATTTTCAAAACCCTACGAAACGTTCGAATTTGTTCGAAACCATGCTCAGGCTATGAGTTTAGATGTAATGAAACAACATATTGATTTGTATGTGAATGAATTCAGTGTCTCTTTGGGCTCGGTGGGGCAGAAGGCGGTTCGGACTCTTTTATCTGATGACTCAACCAAATTAATAGAACCTGTGTTCGTTGGTTTAAATCATTGATATTTTAACAAAGAAGGCCCATTGTTCTTCGGGCCTTCATCTTAAACAAACAAACTCAATCTATACCAATTCGCGCTCTATATTTCTAAAGAACAGCTGGTTCTCAATCATATCGAGCATAATTACTTTGTCGCGGCTGATGCTGCCCGCTAAAATCTGCTTACTCAATTCATTCAAAACTTTGCGCTGAAAGAGTCGTTTTACCGGCCTTGCGCCAAACTGCGGATCATAGCCCAATTGCGCCAGCCAATCAATCGCTTCGGGCGTGGCCTCGAGCGTATAGCCTTGTTCGCGCAGAAGCTGTTGCACACCCGCAAATTGTAGCTTAACAATCTCCTCTACATCGGCCCGACTCAATGGCTGGAACAT
>CAZVHF010000203.1:0-4169 GCA_964627105.1 uncultured Chitinophaga sp. | reverse complement strand
ACCACAAATTCGGTTCTGCGGTTCAGTGCTTTTCCTTTCTCGGTTAAATTACTCGCTACCGGTTTACTTGCGCCAAACCCTTTATAACTTAAGCGTTCGGATTGTATTCCGTTTAATATAAGTAGGTCGTAAACCGTTTTGGCACGAGCATCTGAAAGTTTAAGGTTATCGGCGGCATTGCCCACATTGTCGGTATGGCCATGTATGGCAATCTTGATGGATTTGTTTTCGGTAAGGTACTCCGTAAGTTCACCAACAATGGTTACCGTTTCGGCATTGATGAGAGCCGAACTGGTTTTGAAGTAAATATTGTTGATTCGATAAGGCTTACCCACTTCCACCGTTTCCACTTTCAAATCCATTTTCATGGGTTTGCCGATGCTGGTATCTGACTTTGAAAAGTATTGCGATGTAAATGCTTTACCGGGTTGTTTAACGGTAATGATGTGGTCATCATTAAAGGCAACAACCGCCACGTATTTACCTGTAGCAGAATCTACGGCAACTTCGGTTACTTCTTTTGTGCGCGCATTTTTGATTTCTACTTTGGCATCCCCAATAATCTGGTTGTTTTCATCCTTTAAGGCACCCGAAACGAATAATACGCGCTCTGGACGAGCCTCTTTGTACAATTCAAACGAATAAACATCCCAACCGCCATTGCCTTTTAATTTGTCGGAGGCGAAATAGCCGTATTTCCCATCGGTACTTACAAAAAAGCCCAAATCATCTTTTTCGGAGTTAATCGGGTATCCAATATTTTTAGGATTTGACCAACCGGTATCGCTGCTCAATTTCGACAAATAGATATCGTAACCGCCATAACCCAAATGGCCGGTCGATGAGAAATACAACGTTTGACCGTCGGAGTGAAAGAAGGGCGATTTCTCGTTTCCGGATGTATTGATTTTGGGCCCCAGATTTTCGGGTTGTTTCCAATTTCCTTTTGCGTCTTTTTCGCTTTTCCAGATGTCGATCCCGCCCAAACCACCGGTTCGGTTTGATGCAAAATACAAGGTTTTTCCATCGCTCGATAGGCTGGGTTGCGAATCCCAGGTGTCTTTCCCGTTAATTACCGGCCCTGCATTTTTAATGGGCTCCCATCCACCATTGTTTTGCATAGTATACCACAAATCGCAGTTCAGTCCGTCGCCACCCTCGTCTTTACAAATGGTAAAAAACATGAATTTGTTATCGGCCGAGAGCGATGCTCCTCCCTCATTATTATTGCTGTTGAAGGGCGCGGGCATCGGAGTGCCTTTGGCGAATGAATTTCCGCCTGCATTGCTTGCCGAAGTAAAGCGCTCTTGCCGTTTTTTTTCTTCGGCAATGCCTCCTGTAAATTTATTTTCAATGAAGGTACTGCGCGTAAAATATGCCGTTTCGTTGTCGGGTGTAATGATGGGCAGGTATTCGTCGGCATCGGTCGAAATAGCAGCCAGTGGATTGGGGTTGAACGGAACCGGATGCGTGTATCCTTCGATGTAAAAGCGACACGCCTGAATCATGGCCCGGGCATCACTTTTTTCGGCTTCCTTGCGTGAACGGCTATCGACAAACTTTTGCAAATTTTCGGCAGCTTCTTTCCATTTCTTGGCTTCAAATTCAATACTTCCCAACCTAAAAAAGGCAAGGGGCTCAAATTCGGGGCAAACGCGCGTAACAACTCTTAAATAGGGTTCGGCATCTTCGAATTTCTTTTGTTTGTGCAGTAAGTCGGCCATAACCCAGCTTGCACGCGCAAAATCGGGCTCTATCTCGATAGCCTCCTTGAGCAAACCACGCGCTTCGTTTTTGTCTGTTTTAATCACATCGAGCGCTTTCTCGTACAGTTTGTTGGCTTTTTTATTTTCCGAAAGCGGACAAAGTTCGTCCTTATCCTGAGCCTTTAGCCCCTGAATACACAGCAAAATTGCACATACAAATAGACTTGGCTTAAAACGCACCTTATTTCCCTTTGAACAATTTGTTGAGTTGTTTTTTTGCTTCCTCTTCGGCTTTCTTTTTTGCTTTATCGGCTTCTTCTTTGGCTTTTCGTTCGGCTTCCTGCTTCGCTTTATCGGCTTCGTTTTTTAAACGTTCTTTTTCCTGATTTAGTTTAGCTTCGGCTTCTTTTTGTAGGCGATCTTTTTCGGCATTGGCTCTATCCTCGAGTTCTTTTTTCCGTTTCTCGAGTTCCTCTCGGGCGCGGTCTTCCGCTTGTTTTTTCAAATCATCCATGGCATTTTCGGCCCGGTCGCGGATATCGGTGGTAATTTTCGGATTCACAACCGTGCCGCCGATTTTGATGCCCACGGGAATGGTTTCGCTGTTCGCGGTTTGAATTCCGGCTGCCCCGGCTTTGGCCGTAAGTGTATTTAAAACCGATGCCGCAGCTCCGCCAAACTTCGCACGCGGAATTTCAATGTTCATGAGGTAATTGATGGATTGATCCAAACCACTTTTCCCGCCAAGCGTCGAGGCCATTCCCCCAATTTTGGTGTCGAATGGTTGCAAAACAACTTCACCATTCACAATCGTGAAACTGGCCTTAGCCCCGTCGAAAGCCCATGCATTCAGCCCGGCAATCTTCAGGCTTTCTGCCACTTTCTTCACTGGTTCAAATCCACTCAGTGTTACTTTTCCCAAAACCAATGTGCCTCCACCATTAACTGTTTTCAGGTCGGGGTTAAACGCTTCATCGGCCTGCGCTGCAAAGTGAAAGTTTTCGAGCGAAACACTACCCTGTGCAAATTTCGCTGCCGGTGCAAGCGATTTCAAACTGGCAAAGGTTTTCGAGCATTGTCCGATGTCGAGGTTTCGCATGTCGAGTTGCAAATCGATCTTTGGTCCATTGTCGTTGCGCGTATCATACAAGCCGCCAAAAGCAATTGTGCCTCCTAAAGTTTTTAGTGCCAGGTTTCGGATATCTATTTGACCGTCGCGCACCTGCAGTATGCCATTCAAATCGGCAATATCCATGTTATCGTAAATGAGGCGTTTAACGGATGCCGTTGTTGTAAAATCGAGATTTTTCGGCACACGGATGTATCCCGAAACATCCTGCTGCCCTTCGGCAACCGTTGCCGTATCAGTCGTGCTCATAAACGGATTCACATCGAGGTAATTCGATTGAACGTCAAGTTTGCCCTTCAGCAATTCATCCCGCAGGGCATAGGCTAAATAATTCTGCACTTCGCCCGATGCGGTAATGTCGCTTTTGCCGGTTTTAAGACTGAGGTTCTGCAATTTCATGAGCTTCGGCGTAATCTCCATCGAAGCGTTGCGGATGTTTACCGCTTGGGGCAAATCGGCCGCGGCATAGTCGAAGTTGCTCAATTGTATGGTTCCTTTCGCGTCGAATTCCTCATATTTGCCGGCATCGAGCAGGGCAAGTCGACCAGCCATCTTCACATCGGCATTGAGCAAGCCGTTCAATTTCGTGGCTTTATCGAGTGGAACGAATTCATCGATGGCCCCCAGATCAATGCGTGTCTTCAAGCCAAAATCAAGGGTAGGATCAGAAATTGGGCGGGTTAGCAGCAGTTTCGCATCGAGCGGAAAGCTTCCGAAATCGGCATGCAGCGAACGCATTTCCACAACGGTATGATCGGCCTGACTGCCTTTGTTCACAATAGAAAGATCGAGCTGTATGCCGGTAACCGATTTGGGCAATGCCGGATAACGAATGCTACCTTTATCGATGCGAACTGTAACACCAAAAGAAGGCATCAGTTTATCGCTTAGAATGCCGTTTACATATCCATTTAGTGCCAGTGTTCCACCCGATTGTACGTCTTTGAAATCGGCTGTAAATGCACCCGGAATGAGCGAGATGAAATTTTTCACTTCATTTTTAGGCGCATTCCACTTGATATCGATGCCGATGTCGTCTTTGGGCATGCTGATTTTTCCTTCAAATTGCAGAACTAGATCGTTGAGGGTTAGTTCGTTCTTCTCGAAGGCATAAATGCTGTTTTTCAAATCGAGGTCGAAATCGGCGTCGTATTTCAGTTTTGCCTTCTTTAGGTACGCGATTCCGCCATAGCTGTGGTCAAGCGATGCAATAGAGGTTTCAGTGCTCAGACGGGTGCGGTCGGCCGTAAAATCGCCGCTGCCTTCATGATTCAAGCCCTTTACAACGGTTTCCATTGCGCCGGGAATGTCTTTATACGAAATGCTGCAGTTTA
>CAZVHF010000202.1:0-4198 GCA_964627105.1 uncultured Chitinophaga sp. | reverse complement strand
TTTAAACTCTACGCCAAGCAGCACTGGTATTCGCTTTGGACAAGGCAATGGAACATCTGCGTTGGCAAATACAAAGACATTATCAATTGGAATAGATGGCTTTAGCAGTGGCGATCTAACCATCCGCGGCCTTACTCAGTCTGGAGCTACTGCGCAGTCATTGGTTGATTTTTCTGGGACAGTTAATCTTCAATTGGAGACCGGAACAATTTTCAATGGTGCTGTAACATTTACTGCACCTGGTGTAATTTTAAATGGCGCAACGTTTAATGCTGCTGCATTAATTACTAAATCGGGTAATTTTTCATCTACTTGCGATGGCGGAAATACATTTGCAAGCGATGCGACACTCGCTTCAACCGGTTCGGGCGAATGGATTTTAGGAGGTTCGGAAGCTGATATTTTTAATGGAAATCTAACCCTAAACAATTTCGGTTCAGATATTATTTATGTGGCAGATGGTGGAAGCGGTCACCAATTCAATGGAAATGTGAACTTAAATTCTACAGGATCATCGCTTGGTATCCGCTTCGGACAAAACAGCGGAACATCCACGTTAGCCGACACAAAGTCATTGCGTATCGGCACGAGTGGCTTTACGGTTGGTGGATTGCGCATAGCCGGATTAACTCAAGTCGGAACTACATCACAGGTTCTTGATACGTTTGGAAGCAATGCAGAACTGCACCTAGAGAGTGGCAATACATTTAATGGAAATGTTGATTTCTCTTGTCCGGGCATATACTTAAACGGCACTACATTCAATGGTACTGTTGATATTATTAAAAGTGGCAGTTCACCCAATGCATCATCAGGCGGAAACGTGTTTAATGGTGTTACAAGTATTGCTGTAACCGGCACAGGAGTAATGACTATGGCAGGTTCTGTGAGTGATGACTTTAATGAAGACGTAAGCTTCCGTCAAACGAATGCCTTTACACTTTTCCCTGCGCATAATGTAAATTGCACATTTGCAAGGAGCATTTCTACTTCGGGGTCTTCAACAGCCATTAGCTTTGCGGCAAGCAATGGCAGAGTAACATTTGATGGAACCACGAATCAGAGTATTAGTGGCGATGCTTCTGCAGTGCCAGATTTTGGCAAAATGACAGTGAACAAGGCCTCGAACCGTGTTACCTTAATGGTTCCTATAATCATAAGCGAAAACCTAACATTTGTCTCTGGAAATATTCTTAGTTCTAATACTAATATGTTAACAGTTATCGACAATGCCACCGTAAGTGGAGCTTCAAGCAGCAGCCACGTTCAAGGGCCAGTGAAGAAAGAAGGCAACGACGCGTTCACCTTCCCTATCGGAAAAAGCGGGGTTTACCGTCCTATCGGCATCTCTGCTCCTTCAACCGTGGGCTCGGCATTTACTGGTACATTCTTCTTTGCCGATTCAGATGGTTCATACCCGCACTCTAGCAAAGATGCATCATTAGACCACCTAAGCCATTGCGAATACTGGACATTAGACCGCAATGCCGGAACATCTGGTGCTGTAGTAACTTTATCTTGGAACACAACAAGCTGCGGAGTAACCAACCTTTCAGATTTACGCGTTGCCCGCTGGGACGGTTCGGCATGGAGAGACCACGGTAATGGTGGTACATCAGGAAACACCGTTGCCGGTTCACTTACTTCTTCTGGTACTATTTCAAGCTTTAGTCCGTTTACACTTTCATCCAGCACATCAGAAAATCCGCTCCCTATAAATCTGGTTGATTTTAGCGCAGTTGCTGCCGATGGAACCGTGGATGTTACCTGGACAACCGCTTCAGAAACCAATAACGACTATTTTGTGGTGGAAGCCAGTAAAGATGCCCGTGAGTTTAATGAAGTAGCAACCGTTGATGGAGCCGGAAACAGCAATGCCATGTTAAACTACCAAATTAAAGACAGCAATCCGTTTGCAGGGGTTTCGTATTACCGTCTTAAACAAGTTGACTTTAATGGCGAGTTTACCTATTCCGACATTCAGGCCGTAAATACTCCAACCCTTTGGCAAAACGAAATTATCGTATCTCCTAATCCGGTTGTAGGAACTGCTAATGTTCTTCTTGATCCGGTGTTGTATCAGAATCCGAATATCGAAATCCGCGATTTGCAAGGACGTGTGGTAAAAAACATCGGACGTGTTGAAATCAAAGGCTTCAATCAGGTACAAGTTGATATGACTGATATGAAAGCAGGCTTGTACTTTGTATATGTGCAGGAAGCTGGACGTGTTGCGGTAAGCAGAGTTATTCGAAACTAAAACCTCCTAATCCTAAAACGATAGAGCCGGCCTTAAAAGCCGGCTTTTTTTATTGCATCTCCGAACTCATATCGACGTCTTTTCAAGACTCAAACTACACGTTCCGCATAGCGCAGTTACTGAGTTGGCTAACAAAATGGTAGAGCCATCAGCCTTTGGTATGGAATATTCTATGCCGTAGCATTTGACCCGTATTCCATCAGATACGATTTGATGAATGCATCTAAATTGCCATCCATTACACCCTGAACATCCGATGTTTCGAAATCGGTGCGTAGGTCTTTTACCAGTTTGTAGGGATGAAAAACATAGTTGCGAATTTGCGAACCCCACTCAATTTTCTTCTTCGAGCCTTCGATGGCCGCCGTACTTTCCTGACGCTTACGCAACTCAATTTCGTACAATTGCGACTTCAACAACTGCATGGCTTTTTCCTTGTTTTGCAACTGTGAACGGCTTTCCTGATTCTTGATGATGATTCCCGATGGCTTGTGAAACAGGCGTACTGCCGTTTCCACCTTGTTTACGTTCTGTCCGCCGGCACCGCCTGATCGGAAGGTGTCCCACTCAATATCGGCCGGATTAATCTGAATGTCTATAGAGTCGTCAATCAAGGGATACGCATATACCGAAGCAAATGAAGTATGCCTGCGTGCGTTGGAGTCGAAAGGAGAAATCCGAACCAAGCGATGCACGCCGCTTTCGCCTTTTAAATAACCGAAAGCAAATTCTCCATCAATCTGTATGGTGGCCGATTTGATTCCCGCCACGTCGCCGTCTTGAAAATCCACCTCGGTAACTTTATACCCGTGCTTATCGGCCCACATGGTGTACATACGAAACAGCATCAAGGCCCAGTCGCAACTTTCAGTGCCGCCGGCACCTGAATTTATCGTGAGTACACAACTTAAATTATCCTCTTTGCCCGAAAGCATGTTTTTGAACTCCAAATCCTCGAGCGCCTCAATCACAAGTGCATATTGCTGATCGAGTTCCTCTTCGGTGGCACCTCCTTCTTTGAAAAAATCGAGCAATACCTTTAAATCGTCCAGACCCGATTCAATCTTGCGAAAGGCATCGGTCCACACTTTTTTATCACGAATCTGCTTGAGTTTTTTCTCGGCTTTATCGGGTTCGTCCCAAAATCCGGGCGCTGTGGTTTCGCGTTCTTCGAATTCGATTTCGGCTAATTTCCGGGCGACGTCAAAGATGCCTCCTTAACGCATCCAGGCGATCATCCAGTGACGTAATTTGGTCGGGTTGGATCATAACGGCTGCAAACTTACAAAATTCGCAGCTGCCAACACGACCTGCAGTTAAAGATGCATAAGCAACACATGCTATCGCAATGAAAACACTACGGGCACGGTCATTTTTGAGGAGATAGGAATTCCATTAATCGTAGCCGGTTTCCATTTGCCGTCTGATTTTCGAATTACGCGCATGGCTTCTTCGTCTAACAAAGGGTGCACCGAACGAATTACACTCATGTTAAGTAAATGTCCTAATGTATCCACTTCAAAAGCTATAAACACTTTGCCTTGTATCTCGCGCTCCACCGCTTCTTTTGGATATACCAACTCGGTAACCAGAAAACGATAAAACATCTGGTCGCCTCCCTCAAAAATCGGCAAGGTTTCTTCGAAGGCAGGCGAAGCGGTGTCGGCGATAACGTTATTTTGCGCCTCCGAATTATAAGAATAGAGTAAAAAGAAAATAAATAAAACCGCTGTTTTCATTTGATTACCAACTAAATGAGTGATGATGAAAAATGCTTATCTCTAAAACTTTGTGTAAAACCAATGAAAGTATCGAGATCAGCTTTTGTAGTGGCGATGCCCACCGATACACGTGTTGCTCCACGCATTTTCTGTAACGTTTTTATCATATCGTAATAATCGCCTGAGCTGCGCCCGGTAAAATAATTGCTTATTTCCT
>CAZVHF010000201.1:0-4203 GCA_964627105.1 uncultured Chitinophaga sp. | reverse complement strand
TGGTGTAAAATGGCTTTAGGTAATTGGGCTCGGCATAGGCCAGATCAGCAAATTGCTGCTTTTCGAATAGTGCTGTTACTATGGGGAGGCTGTCTTGCGCATCCCACAAAAAGGATGGTTCAAATCTCCAGTTTGTGTGCTGTACGATTTCACTAAATTTCTTGGATCCATCTCCTATTAGCGCAACCGTTTGATTGCCCAATTCCGAAAAACTATGTTCGTCTAAAATTACGGGCGCATTTTCTGTCAAGCGTTTCCCGGTTTCATCGAATAGCGCGGCATACACTTCCATGCGGCGCGCATCGAGCATAGGTAAAATTAAGCCCTTGAATGCCGCATTGCAACGGCGGTATCCTGCAGCGATGATCTCGAGGGTGTCGATAACAATAAGTTTCTTATCGAGGGCATAACAAATTCCTTTGGCGGTCGACATGCCTATACGCAAACCGGTGTAAGAGCCGGGACCTGCCGAAACCACAACAGCATCAATTTCCGATAATTCAATTCCCGCCGCTTTTTTAACCAGGTCTATCAGCACCAAAATATTCTCGGCGTGTTTGTAGCCTTCATGGCGGCTTTCAACAGCGAGCAGCTGTCCGTTTTTACTCAACGCAACCGAGCAAATCACCGTTGCTGTTTCGATGTGGAGAAAACAAGCCAAGCTTATTCTGTTTGGGTGTACAGCGATGATGCATCGACAACAATTACGTCCATACTATCGCGCAGCAGTTTCGAAATGGCGGTGTAAGGAGCCGAAACCACTTCGTCGCCAACCTTGATTCCTTCCAGAATGCGAATGTGGTTCATATCCTGAATTCCGGTCTTTACCTTTATTTTTTTGATTTTTCCGTTTTGATGCACAAATACAACCTCGTCGAGTTCTTCGGTTCCCGAATCGCTTTGCTTCGTTGTATCGTCGGAAGCACGTGTTGTAACCGCCATGATGGGAACGGCAATCACGTTTTTCTGTGTTTCGGTGAGGATATCGACCGTGGCCGACATGCCCGGTCTGAAAGGCGAAAGGTGAGCCTGAGCGGTATCCAATAGATCGGTATATGAACTTCGTAAAATGCGGATTTTAACCGAGAAGTTGGTTACCTGATCGCCGGTATTCATCACATCGCCTGCCGTCTTCGAGGAGTTGGCAATTTCGGTAACGATGCCCTTGAAAATACGATCGCCGTAAGCATCAACTTCCACATTGGCAGTATCGTTGAGTTGGATGCGCACAATGTCGTTTTCGTTTACATCAACACTCACTTCCATCTCCGAAAGATTCGCGATTCGTAGCAACTCTGTACCGCTCATTTGCGCCGTACCCACTACGCGTTCGCCCAACTCTACATTCAGCTTCGAAATGGTGCCATCGGTGGGCGCGTAAACGCGCGTGCGGTTGAGGTTGTCGTTGGCTTCCTTCAGCGATGCCTGCGCGCTGTTCACCGCAAACTCGGCTGCCAGTACGCTTTGTTTCGCTGCCTCGAGTTCGCCTTTTGCACCTTCGAATTGAGCCACCGCTGCATCGTATTCGGCGGCCGAGATGGCTTGTTGGTCGCGCAATTTTTTGTTGCGGTTGAAGCTTTGTTCGGCATTCACAAAATTGGCTTTCGCCTGACTTTCGCGCGCTTTCGCATTCGCAAGATTGGCTTTGCTCTGATTCAAGGCTGCGGCCACGCGGTCGGCTGCCGATTGGATGAGGTCGGGATTGATGGTGAGCAAATGCTGTCCTTTTTGTACTTTTTGACCTTCCTTCACATGCAGTTCAACAATTTCGCCCGAAACATCGGCAGAGATTTTCACTTCTACTTCGGGCTGAATCTTTCCGTTTGCCGATACCATTTCAGTAATATCCCGCAGTGCAGCTTTTTCGATAGCTACTTCAACACCGGGCTTTTTTCCGAACCATCCGGCCATTTTGCCAATTATTCCCAGAACGATTAATGCGCCGGCAATGATGAGCAGGATTTTAGTGCGTTTTTTCATGGTTAAAATGCAATGGGTTTCCCCAGGTAAAAATCAAGAACTTTTAAGCGAAGAATGAGTTCAAAACGCGCCTGCGCCTGATTCGATTGTGCAGCTACGAGTTGATTCCTCCCTGCCGTAAAATCATAAATATTCAACAAGCCTTCGTTGTAACGCGTTGTGGTGTATTCAAAGGCTTTTTCGGTTGCGTTGAGCGCTTTGGTGGTTGCACTTAATCGCTCGGATGCCGCTTTCGCATTTTGCCAAGCTGTTTGGATGTCGCGCCGTAATTGGTTTTTCTGAATATCAGATTGAATGCGGGCATTGTCGACCGCTATTTTCTGCAAGCTCACCTGCGAACGTGTTCGCAAATTGTTAAACAATGGTACATTGAGCGAGAATCCAAACGTTCGGTTGAAATTCTGGTCGAGCTGTTCGTTAAACGGAGTAAGCGCATAGGTAGGCACATTCACATCAAGTAAAATTGGAACGCCGTCGATGCTGCCAATGGTTTGCTGTTGCGTTTCGACTCCGGTTACTTTTCTCGACAATTCCGAATACCCCGTACCAATTCCGCCAAAGGCAGACAGAGTAGGCAGATATTGTCCTTTTGCTGCTTTGAGTAGAAAATCGGCGCTCGACACATTGCGTTCGGCACTTAAAATACCGGGTTGCCATTGCAATGCATTTGCGTAAACCTGATTGGCGTCGAAGGCCGGTAGTTTTAACTCGGTTTTACTGAAGTCGGGCGCAACAATATCAAATCCGCTGGCATCATCCAATTGAATAAGTTGCGCGAGTGTTAACAATGCCGCTTCCTTATTGTTTCGCGCCCTTACAACATTGAGCGATTCGTTGTCGCGATTGGCCTCGACCTGCAGGAAGTCGCCCATGGCCGAACGGCCTGCATCGAGCAACAGTTTGGCGCGCTCGGTTTGTTTTTCGGCAAGGTTAAACTGGCTCTCGGCAATTTTTAGCAGCTCATCTGCCAGTAAAACATTCAGAAATGCATTGGCCACTTGCAATGCAATATCGTTCTTGATTTGCTCGGCACTCAGTTTGGCAGCTTTTAAGCTCTCGCTGTTGGCTTTAATAGAATTCCAATTGCTTAGTCCGGCAAAAAGATTAACGCCGCTGCTCAAGCTGAAATTCTGCGAAAGCACCCGCTGGTCGGCAAACTGATTGGTGAAAGGATCGATGCGTCGTCCGGTGTTATAAGTATGATTGGCTGAAGCATTTAATGTGGGCAAACTTTGCGCTTTCGATTGCAGCAAATTGATTTCGTTTTGCTGCACCTGAAGCAAACTTTGGCGCAATTGCAAGTTGTTATTCCAAGCCTGATCGATGCATTGCTGCAGGTTCATGCGCTTTGTATCCTGCGCCTCAAACGATGGAGCAATGAGAAAAACTATCAGGAAGAAGTTGAAAAATTTCACTTGGTAAAATTATGCGAAATCTTTTACCTCTCCTCCAATCAAAACGGTAAATTAAATTCCGGTTAAAATTAGCCTGTAATAGGAATAAAAAACATACTGCAAGAATATTTCACCACACGCGTATAACTTTCTTTTGTTAAAAACTTATAAAAATAAATAACAAGTAGCGTGTAATGTCGTAAAATTAATTTGCTTTTTTGCGACGTTATTGACTATAAAATTGAAGTGTCCATTAAATTAATCTGTTCGGTATACAAACGAATCAAAAGACTTTAATAAGAACAAACAAATTGGCCAATTTCAAATTAAGAACGTGAATAAAAATGGTAATCTAAAAAACTAAATTTAAAAACAGGGCAAATCCGAAAAGCCCGAGAGCAGGAAACAAATCAATATGAAAAAACTAGTACTTTTTCTCCCAATCGCACTGCTATTCAGTGCATGCAGTACCGTGATGTTGCCAAGCTACACCACCGTTGCTAAAATCTACAAATTGCAAAAAGGCATGTCGATGAGCGAAGTCGACAATGTGCTTGATGCGCCTCCGTTCGACATGTATGTAAATGCAAAAGACGGAGTTAAAATGGTTGAATACAAATACGTTCACCACCACATGAAGGTAAGAGGCGCGTACAATAGCGAAGCGAACCTGAATCTTGGCGCACCGCGCTACATCAATCCAAGCGATTTAGTTGTGGTATTTGATGCCCAAAGCGGAAAAATGCTGTATTACTACACCTCAGCAGGTTTAGCCGATTCTAAAAATGCATTGAACCAAATGAACCAAATCCTTAACAAAAAATAATTT
>CAZVHF010000200.1:0-4247 GCA_964627105.1 uncultured Chitinophaga sp. | reverse complement strand
TAGCCTATTTATAAAAATTCATTTCATCGAGATATTTCCAAGCGCTTTCGGGCATAAAGCATCGAACATCTTTGCCTTCGGAAATTGCTTTTCGAATCATAGTTGATGAAAGTTCGATTTGAGGTGCCGCATCGGCCCAATGAACTGAAGGATGATTCCGCAATTCGCCACCATTATGTCCATGCCGCGGGAAAACAATGAGTTGGTATTGCTCAAGTATTACCTGGGCATTGCGCCATTTTGGAAATGATTCGAGACTATCGCTGCCAAGGATGAGAAAAAATTGATGCGTCGGGTGTTTTTCTTTTAAAAGGGTCAGTGTGTTTATAGTGTATGAGGGTTGAGTTAAATTAAACTCTATATCGCTTGCCTTAAGATACGAACAATCTTCGATTGCGGCCCTTACCATTGCCAACCGATGATGACCTTTGAGAAGGGATTTTTTCTCTTTAAACGGATTGTGCGGACTAACTATAAACCAAACCTGATCTAATTCAGTAAATTGAGCAAAATAACCAGCAATGGCAAGATGTCCGACGTGAATTGGGTTGAAAGAACCAAAATATAGTCCAATGCGCATATTGCTATTCTACACCCAAGAATGTTGCGACTATTTTAAGTGCATCGGCCTTGGCCCGGTCGAGCTGATCATTCACAAGCACAGCATCGGCATGCTTCACATACTCCATTTCCCTAGACGCTTTTTGCACTCTTACCTCATAATCTTTATCGGTTTCGGTTGCTCTGTTTTTTAGACGCTCCTTCAGTACATCGAGTGACGGAGGTTGTATGAAAACAAGTAAAGCGCGTGAACCAAAATGGCGCTTAATGTTAAGGCCACCTTCTACATCCACATCAAAAATCACATTGTTCCCACGGTTCCAGATACGATGAATTTCTTCTTTTAGTGTGCCATAAAATGTTCCGGGATACACCTCTTCCCACTCCAGAAATTCACCTTGAGCAATTTTCGTAGTAAAATCATCGGTTTCGATAAAATAATAATCGTGACCATTGATTTCGTTTGGGCGTTGTTTGCGGTTTGTGGCTGATACGGAAAACTCAATCGAAGGTATATTCTCCAGAATATGCCTAACGATAGTGGTTTTGCCGGCTCCGCTGGGAGCACATACGATGATGAGCTTCCCGTTCACACAATATTATTTAATTGTTCCTTTATCTTTTCCAACTCATCTTTCATAAGCACCACAAGCTTTTGAATGCCGGCATGGTTAGCCTTCGAACCGATTGTATTGATTTCGCGCCCCATTTCTTGTGCAATAAAACCTAATTTACGACCATTGCTTTCTTTGTCTTGCATGGTCTCTAAGAAGTATGTGCAATGTGTCGATAGCCTTTGTTTTTCTTCGGATATGTCGAGTTTTTCGATGTAGTAAATTAACTCTTCCTCAAAACGGTTGCGATCAAATTCTACTGCAAGTTGCTCAACTTTTTGAAGAAGTTTTGTGCGTATCAGTTCTGTGCGTTCTGAATCAATGGAAGAAATATCGGACAAGTTTTTTTGGATATTGTTGACGCGCTGGGATAGTTCGGCAGTTAATCCTTTTCCTTCAGTGATTCGAAAGTCGTTTGTATTCGAAATAGCTTTCAAGAGTGCTTCGCGAAAGATATTCCATTCATTCTCCATGATTTCGTTTTCCTCATCCTGGAGTGCATCCGGCAAGGTTAACAAAGCAGGTAAAAGTTCGTTTGAAGATGCTCCGAGGTTTTGAGCCAGGTTGTTTAACCGTGTGTAGCGCCGATGAAGCAGCTCCTCGTTAATTTCAACACTTCCGGTTGATTGCTTCGAAATAATATAACAGTCTATTTTTCCTCGCTCAAGCACTGCTGCAATTTGTTGCCTGATTTCAGCCTCACGACTACGCAATACCCCAGGAATGCGCAGATTTAAATCGAACTGCTTGGAGTTTAATGCGCGAATGTCGATGGAGAGCTGTTTTGCTCCCAAGGAGACATTTGATTTACCGAAGCCGGTCATCGATTTAATCATACGAGCAAAAGTAAGAATATACCCACATAAAGCAGCGCGATTTTCGAATGCCTTGTAAATCGAATTTGTTTTTATTTACCCTAGGCTGAAGGTTAGTGACTATTTACAGAGCTAAATTAAATCATCAATCTTCTATCGTAATAAATAAGAACACTATATTAAGTTTTAAAACCTCTATTGAAATCTGATGCTTCAAGGATATTGTTAATGTTTCTAACAATATTCCACCTTCGTTCGTTCCAATGCAATTCTTTTCACATCTCCCGCCGCTCCTTGAATAAGCAGTTCTTGAGCCATATATTCATCTACCAGGCCGAGTATTTTTCGTTTAATGCGCGAGATTTTTTCACTAGCCGAATTCGACGAAGGGTTGAGCAAATCGTCAATCCGGTTTTTTATTTCGTCGGCACTTCCGTAGCACTTATTGCTAAGGTACAATTCCAGAATTTCATCGTGGTAATCTTGCAAAAAATTAAGTCGAATTCCTTCGGGATGATTCAAGAAAAAGCGGTAAAGCGTGTTTTCGAGCGGATTGAAGGGCAAAATAATGTTGCCCAGTTCGCGCACCCGAATTGTTCTCCCGTTATTGTCGATTGTTAAACCGGGCGAGTTGCGGGTAATGCTAAAACGTTCCTTGAATAAAATATGACTTCGTATGCCCTCCATGATGCGGAAAACCTGCAAACACAATTCTTCGGGAACATTACGTTCGCGGATGAGTTGCTGGCAATCGACACAAACATCGGCCGTGCGCATTTTTATGGTGAAGTCTTTTCTGCGCTGGCAATGATCGAGCATACAACCAATGGGACGCAGGTGACGTGCTGTGGCGTAGTCGTTTTCGTTTTGAAACATGAACTTTTTCAGAATGCCCGTGGCCAACTGGTAGGCAATTGGGTAAAGAACTTCTGTAAAGCTGTACATTTTCCATTCTTCCACGGCGATGAAATAATTGTTGCGCCGGTTCGAATCGCTCGCCATGAGCCAGTTGTGTGCAGTTCGTTTTGAACTGAGTAAAACAACATGGTCATTAAATGGAATTTGCTTTTCGGCTCGATAATGCTCGCAGATTTCAAAAAAATCGTTCCATTCGGTGCTGTCTTCGCCCTCGTTTTTCCATTGAGGATCGTTGTAGGGTTGAAAGAACACCGATTGTTGTTCGGCTACAACCGTTCGCATGTAATCGATTTCCATTTCACCATCGGCTGCAGACAAATCGGTATACCTTCCAATTTGGTAAGGCTGCTCGACACTGTGAAACCGCATCACGCCCGGAAACTGTGCAAGGTAGTTATACACACCTTGCAAGGTTTCCTTATCGACTTCTGCACTGCGCAGAATATGAATCTGAATCATGCTACTTAAACTTCAGCTCAAGGTACGTTAAAAATTATCGTCAAAACGAATTTTCTTATCCAGCATGTGCTCAGAAAGGGCCATCATTTCGCTCTCCATGACTTCGCGCACAGCAACTTTTTTAAACATTAGGTTTTCTGAAAGTGAAAGATTGATTTTAGATCCAATGTTCGTGAACGAATCAAAGTCGGCTCCAAGCATCTTGAATTTCCAACGCTCACTCGATTTAAGATTCCCGATTAAACACCCAACATAATCGTAAGAATACATACGTGATGCATTTTCTTCCCCGTCTGTTAGAATCACCGCTATCGCATCATCCTGTTCTGCCATTTGTTCGTCGATTGTATTCAGAGTAACTGCCATAGCATCGAGCAGCGCTGTTCCGCCTTCGGGATCGACTCCGCTCAGATTAATTTTACTCAAACTTTCGGCAGGTGCTGCGTTGATAAAGTAGCTCAAGGTTGTATTAAAAAATGCCACCGTTACTTTTATAGGTAAGGCGGGGTGCTCTGCCGCCAATCGCTTAATCGATTCCATCTGAGCCATCAAGGCCTCTGTTGTCGCTCCCCAGCAAGAAGCCATGCTCCCACTGCGATCCAATAAAAGTAAATAATGCGTCGTGCTTTTTGTTTTTTGCGTTTTCATTTTACGTGATTTAAAAGTGTACGACAAAGTTGCAAGCTTGGTGTACCGTTTACAAGGATTGCAAGCTTGCAAGAAAACGCATATTTAACAAAATCAGATAGATATAATTTATTCTTTGAAATAAAAAAAGCGCAAACTTGCAGGCTTGCGCTTTCAACGGATTGATTTCCGCTTTAATATTCGTCCTCGTTGAAGAAGAAATCGTCTTTCGTAGGATAATCGGGCCAAATCT
>CAZVHF010000199.1:0-4302 GCA_964627105.1 uncultured Chitinophaga sp. | reverse complement strand
CTGATGAAATTTGCGAATCCGGTTTTCTTTTGGGCTCTGTTAAGCCTTGCTGTTCCGATTATCATCCACCTTTTTCATTTTCGGAAATTTAAAACCGTTTACTTCACCAATGTTCGCTTTTTAAAAGCGCTGCAGCAGGAAACCCAAAGCCGTTCGCGCTTAAAGCACTTGCTCATTTTACTCGCCCGTTGCCTTGCACTTACCGCCTTGGTATTCGCCTTTGCGCAACCCTTTATTCCTACCGAGCGCAAACAGAAAACGGGGAAACGCGCCATCAGCTTGTATGTCGATAATTCCTTCTCCATGAATAGCCGCGGCGAAAGCTCCAGCCTTTTCGAATTGGCGAAAAAGCATGCTATGGAAATCGTAGAGTCGTATAAAGAAACAGACCGCTTTCAGGTACTAAGCAACGATTTCGAGGGGAAACATCAACGGCTCTTAAGTAAGGAGCAATGCATTGAGGCTTTGCGCGAATTGGAACTGAGTGCTGCAAGTCGCAAACTTTCAGAGGTTATTCAACGTCAGCGCGATTTGTTTCAGGCCGAGCAAATCGCCGATGCAAGCAGTTACCTTATTTCCGATTTTCAGCAAAATTCGGTCAATTTCGATGCTTTCAAAGCCGATACAAGCCTGCACATTACCTGCGTGCTCTTGAAGTCGAACGGAAATACGAATTCCTCGCTCGACTCGATTTGGTTCGAAACGCCTTACCGCCAGAAAGACAAGCCCGATCGACTATCGTTTTCGTTTAGCAATTATGCCGAGGGTCGGGTCGAAAATATTCCGGTTTCGCTTACCATCAATGAATCTCAGCGCGGCATTTCAACTGTGAGTGCCGGGGGCGATTCAAGTCTGACCTCTGCCGTTCAATTTACCAATGCCGGAAGCGGCTTTATGCAGGGAGTTCTTACAATTAAAGATTACCCGGTTACGTTCGATGACCAGCTTTTTTTTAGCTACGCTATTCCCGAGAAGATTTCTGTTTTGTTAATCAATTCCGGGCAAAGTACGGCCGATTACCTCAAGAAATTGTTTTCGACGAGCGAGGCTTTTTCGTTCGAAGAATCACCTACAACTCAGGTTGATTATGCATCATTTTCGCGCCGAAATCTGATCATCTTGAATGAATTACCAGAGGTTTCAAGCGGTCTTATTCAGGAGTTGAAGAAATTTACCGATGCTGGTGGAAATGTTGTGATTTTCCCGGCCTTAAATCCCGAAACCACAAGTTATACAGCATTTGCGAATGAGTTTTCCTGTGCTACTTATACGACACTTTCGAAAGTGCCGCAGCGTGTTGCCAGCTTAAACTTCAATCATCCGATTTATGATGATGTGTTTGAGCGCAAACCCGAAAAGCTCGACTTGCCCATGGTGAAGCAATATTTACCCATGACAGCTTCGGCAAAATCATCATCCGAAGAAATTATGAAACTCCAGAACGGCGATTATTTTGCAGCTGCTTTCGATGCCGGTGCCGGGAAAATCTATCAATTTTGTGCTCCTTTACGTGATGATGCAGGTAACTTTCAGCAACACGCCATTTTTATCCCAACTTTATACAAAATAGCCCTGTACGCTGCGCCGAGTGCCCGACTCAATTACCGCGTTGGTTCTTCAGACCGTATTACGGTTAGCGGTTTACGCAGTGCGAGCGAGCAACCGCTTAAACTCAGTGCCGCCGATGGTTCGTTTGAAATTATTCCCGAACAACAACAGGTTGAAGGAAAAATAAGCATTCTGGCCGGCTCGCAAATTAAGAAAGCAGGAAATTACAAATTGATGCAGGGCGACAGCATCTTGTCATGGGTTTCGTTTAATTACCCACGCAGCGAATCTACACTGCGATTCGAAAAAACCGAGAGTTTGAAAATTAAGTTGGAAGAGGCCGGCTGGAATACTGCTGCAGTAATTGATGGTAATGTGAAGGAAATTAAACCCGAAATTATTCAGGCAAGCGAAGGAAAGTCGTTGTGGAAAATCTTTGTTATTCTCGCGCTGATTTTCCTACTTGCAGAAATTCTTTTGATTCGTTTTCTAAAATGATGAAAAACACCTCGGTAGCATTCACCAATATTACCATTACCGATCCAGGCGGTAAAAACGACAATTCGATTGGCACTCTGGTAATTGAAAACGGCAAGGTTGTTCGCTTCGATGCTTCATCGCCCCCAGAAAACTTTACGTGTATCGATGCGAATGGTATGCATATCTCACCGGGAATTTTCGATTTTCAGGTGCAGGGCGGAGAACCCGGTTACGAGGATAGAGAACGATTCGATACCTTAAACGAGGCCGCGTTAGCTGGCGGTGTTACAGATTTGGTTTTGATGCCAAATCTTCATCCGGTGAGCGATCATGCCGGTGCGATTCAATTTATAAAAGAAAAAACAAAGCACTTACCCGTAAATTTTATTCCGGCTGGTGCGCTGAGCAAGAAGCTGGCAGGTAAAGAGCTTAGCGAAATGGCTGAATTGTACGAATCCGGAGTTCGTGTATTTACCGACGATAAAAGTGCGGTGAGTAATGCTGTTTTACTGCATCTGGCCATGCAATATTCGACACTTTCGGGTGGATTGATTATGCTTCATCCTGAAGATGCGGCCCTTTCGCTTGGCGGGAATGTAAACGAAAGCATCACAAGCACGCAACTGGGCCTGAAAGGTAGTCCTGCACTTGCCGAAGAGCTTGGTGTGCTTCGGGCCATTGCGTTGGCAGAATATCACGATGTTGCCATTTTGCTTTCGGGAATTAGTACTGCGCGAAGTTTGGCGCGAGTTCGAGAGGCAAAAAGCAAAGGGCTGAAAATTTTCTGCAGCACCTATGCGCACCATTTGCATTTTACCGATGCCGATTTAAACGGATTCGATTCGAACCTGAAAGTGTGGCCGCCTTTGCGTGGCGAAGCCGATCGTAAGGCTTTGTTGTTGGCTGTTTCGGATGGAACCGTTGATTGTTTGTGTTCAGATCATCGCCCCGAAACAGTCGAGAAAAAAGATGTAGAGTTTGGGTATGCGGCCTTTGGGATGGAGAATATTGAAGCTTCATTCGGAGCTGCTTGGCACTCGGCGCAAGCAGCAGGCATACCATTGAGCCGCGTTATAGATGTATGTTGTGTGAAGCCGAGGAACTTACTCAATGTTGCGGTTCCACATATTGAGGTTGGTCATGATGCGCGTTTTTTTGTATACAATCCAAACGAACGGTATACGTTTTCAAACGAAATGATTCGTTCGCTTTCCAAAAATTCGCCTTACATCGGAAGGGAATTACTTGGGAAAGTTTACGGAGTCTGCACAACCATAGGATGGCAGTTCGGAGGGTATTAATTTGCATTGTCTGTTTTTTGGGAAGCGTTTCGGCCCATGCGCAAGACGTGTTGGTGCGCCTTTCGGGTTGCATGCTCAACGATAGTAGTTTTGAAAGACGAAAAGTCTGCGGAGCTGCATTCGAAAAAGCGCTTGATTCGCTGCTAGCCAGAACTGATGGTTGGAATTATCCCCTCGATACCATACGTAACATTTCTGCTTTATCACCTGCCGATGGCGCCTTCAGGCTCATTACATGGAATATCCCTCAAAACGATGGTACATTTGAGTTTAATGGTCGCATCCGTTTCGCAAACAAAGGTTCTGAAAGCGGAACCACGATGTCCTTAAACGATGCCCGGGCTTCTATTAACAAGCCACTCACGAAGCAATTAACCGCCGATAACTGGTACGGAGCCTTGTATTATAAATTGATCCGAACCAAATACAAACGCAAAACCTTTTACACCTTGTTGGGGTGGAATGGCAATACATCCTTGAGTAATCAAAAAATTATTGATGTGTTACAGGTGTCGAAAGATGGTAGAATTTCGTTTGGTGCACCCATATTCGAAGATGTAAAAGGACATAAACACCGTATAATTCTCGAATATGCCGAGCAGGCCGCGGTTTCGTTGCGTTATTTGGAGAACGATGCAGTTATTGTGTTTGATCATCTTGTTCCAACAAATCCAGCCTTCGAAGGACAATTTGCATTCTACAGTTCCGATTTCAGCAATGATGCCTATCAATTCGAAAAGGGGAGGTGGAAGTTCATTCGCAATTATGCCGCAAAAAACGAGCGTGATTTTCGTCCCGAAGATTTCAAGAAACCGGAAAAAGGAATTAGGCGTTAGCTATCCACTTTCTCTGCAAACACTACTCCCAGCATTACACGCCCTATCATTTGAAGTGTAGCTTTATCAACCGTCTTCATGTTGTCGTTTTGAGTATGCCAGTAGCTGCCAAATCCGGTTTGGCTGGAAGGATCGTG
>CAZVHF010000198.1:0-4313 GCA_964627105.1 uncultured Chitinophaga sp. | reverse complement strand
GTTCATTCGATCTGCAGGTAATAAAGGCCATCTCGAGTTCAAAGTCGAGTTGTTTGCTGGGACCAAATACCGGAGCGTCTTGGTCGGCAGCTTTGGTTTGTCCGTTGGGTCGAATTATCGGCGTTCCGCTCAATACAATCGACGATGCACGTCCGTGGTAGCCAATCGGGATGTGTTTCCAATTGGGCAATAAGGCATTGGCCGGATCGCGGAACATGCTGCCTACGTTGGTTGCGTGCTCTTTGCTCGAATAGAAATCGGTGTAATTGCCAATTTTAACAGGCATGCACACTTCTACATCGTCAATCGGAACGATGCAATGGCCGCGAAGCTCAGGATCCGATTTTAATTCGGTATGTTTATCATCCAACAAGCGGCTAATGCGGTTGCGCAAATCGCGCATCATTTCGCGACCCAAGCCGATGCAATCGTTGATGAATTCGTTTTCAAAAATGCTGTCGATATAATCTACACCCAGCAAACCATGTCGGTTCATCTCAGCTAAATCCACGGCATAATCTCCAATACGTGTCGCCACACGGTACGTACCATTACGTTTGATAACGCCCAAAGGCAGATTTTGAATCGGGAAATCTGAATCTTCCTTAACAGGAATCCAGCTTTTTAGCTTGGGGTCGTTGGCGCGGATCATAGCGATGAATTTTTAGGTGAATTTAAGCGAATAGCGGATAGCTTTCCATCATTTCATTCACTTCCTGCTTTATACCAGCCAGTTTCTTCTCGTTTGCTGCATGGCTGATGGCTTTATCGATCCAGGAAACTATCTGTGGAATTTCTTTTTCGGTAATTCCGCGCGAGGTTATGGCCGCAGTGCCAACCCGAATTCCTGAGGTGGTAAATGGCGATTTATCATCGAACGGTACCATGTTTTTGTTTACCGTGATGTCTGCTTTTCCAAGTGCAATTTCGGCCTCTTTACCAGTGATATTTTTTGTGCGTAGGTCGATGAGCATTAAATGGTTGTCGGTTCCACCCGAAATGATGTTGTATCCCTTCTTTACGAATGCCTTGGCCATAACACGGGCATTTTGCTGCACACGGATGATGTAATTCATGTAATCGTCGCTAAGCGCTTCGTGAAATGCAACGGCTTTTGCAGCAATGATGTGTTCCAACGGACCACCTTGTGTGCCCGGAAATACCGCTGCATCAAGCAAAGCCGACATCATTTTGGTTTCTCCTTTGGGCGTTTTGTGCCCAAACGGATTTTCGAAATCCTTACCCATCATAATCACACCGCCACGAGGCCCACGCAAGGTTTTATGTGTAGTGGATGTAACAATGTGGCAATGTTCGAGCGGATCGTTTAGCAATCCTTTGGCGATTAGCCCGGCCGGATGTGAAATATCGGCCAGCAACAATGCTTTGTGTTTATCGGCTATGGCACGCAAACGGGCATAGTCCCAGTCGCGGCTGTAGGCCGACGCACCGCAAATTATCATTTTGGGTTTTTCTTTTTTCGCTGTGGCTTCCACTTTATCCCAATCGATGAGGCCTGTTTCTTTTTCAACCCCGTAAAAAGATGGCTGATAGAGTTTACCCGAAAAATTTACCGGTGAGCCGTGTGTCAAATGTCCGCCGTGGCTGAGGTCGAAGCCCAGAATTTTGTCGCCCGGATTCAAGCAGGCAAGCATCACTGCGGCATTGGCCTGAGCGCCCGAATGTGGCTGCACATTGGCCCAGGATGCATTGAATAAGGTTTTCAGTCGGTTTATAGCGATGTTCTCGATTTCATCCACCCACTGGCATCCACCATAATAGCGCTTGCCCGGAAGTCCTTCGGCATACTTGTTTGTAAGCACCGATCCGGCAGCTTTCATCACCTGGTTGCTCACGTAATTCTCGGAGGCAATGAGTTCAATACCTTCGGTTTGGCGAATTAACTCTTCGCCAATGAGTTCAAATACTACTTTATCTTTTTTCATGCTCTTTTGCAGGTTGAGGTTAGTGTGCTACAGCGATTTGATTTGCGACATGTTCGAGTAAAGCACCCAAAATTTTATTTCCGTCGGTATTGCCCAGAATTTCTGCGGCAGCGCGTTCAGGATGCGGCATCATGCCATATACATTTTTCGTTTCGTTGCAAATTCCGGCAATACGCTCCAGTGCTCCATTGGGGTTTGCTTCCTCGCCCGATTTCGTGCAGTAACGAAACAAAATCTGATCGTTTGCCTTAAGCTTTTCGAGACCTTCGGCATCGATGTAGTAGCGACCCTCTCCATGTGCAATCGGAATACAGAGTGCTTTAGTTTGGTTCAATGGTGCAGTAATCGGAGCCGTTGTACTCACCGGCTGAATATAAACGTTTTCGCAGATAAACTTGTGCGAATCGTTGTGTAGCAGCGCGCCGGGTAATAATCCCGATTCGCAGAGAATCTGAAATCCGTTACACACGCCCAATACATATCCGCCTTGCGCGGCAAACTGCATTACCGATTCCATCACCGGCGAGAAACGTGCTATGGCACCGGAGCGAAGGTAGTCGCCGTATGAAAATCCTCCCGGCAATACAATCAGATCGGCATCATTTAACGTGGTATTCTTATGCCATAATTTGAAAACATCGGTGTTCGGAAAACGTGAAAGGGCATCGACCATATCCTGATCGCAATTGGACCCGGGAAAAACCACTACGCCTATTTTGAGTTTCGTGCTCATGCTTAGATAGAATTGAATTGCAGAAAGAATAATACCTGATTATATACTACTGCAGCAAGCAGCAAAATAAAGAGGATTTCGGCAAAGATTTGCCTTTTGATGGAAACAAAATAATTTGAAAAAAGTACCGACAGGGGAACAGCCAGGAACGACAGACTTACCATGGTGGTTTTAACCGAAACCATATAGCTGAGTGCGGCAAAGAGGAAGAAGGCTACAAGCAGGAAAAGGAATTTTCGTGTTTTAATTTTGGCAAACGTTCTAAACTCTTTAAAGAACGTGTAAACCGAGGCGAGAATAATAAACACTAAAATCGCGAAGAGAATTACGTAGGTTTCGTTAAACACTGCCGTAAACTGCACGCGGTAAAGTGGTTCGAAAACGGCGCGGATACTGTCGGGTGTGAATAAATCGAACCAGAACAGAAACAGTGCGAATACCAAAAACGGGAAGCCCACACCCAGCAAACTTGTAATCCACTCTTTGATATTAAACGGGCGAAGTAAAACCAGTGAAGCCCAAATCAGTGGAAAAAGAAAAAGGCAGGGCCAATAAAAGAGCGAAGCAATTCCGATGAATAAACCGGCATCGAAGGTTTGGAAGACTGCTGTTTCGGAATGATACATATCGAAAAGCCGGTCGAGGAATATGATAATGAAAAAGTTCGCAAAAAGCAGCGGATTGAACGAAAGCTGTTCGGGGAAACAACTCATCAGCACCACATACATCAGTGCGGGCAGGTTACTCGAATCGCGTAATACACTTTGCCGATTTATAACCGTTGTGAGGTAAAACGCCTGAACAACAACGATTAAGAGCGAAAGTGCAATCTGAAGCCAACGCTGATCTCGAATACCATGCAGGGCGTAAAGAAAAAGTGGGAAGGCGTTTTCGGTGTTTCCGATTTCGGTTTTGGGCAGGATAAAAATCCACATTACCAGCAATACCAAAGGCAGCATCAAAAGATTGATGAAATGCGACGTACGGAAGAAACTAATAAACACCTGTTGCGCCTTTGGAGATTTCCGAAAAATTGTATTTTCGCAGCAAATTTATTCAAACATGACATCGTTGTTTCACGCCATCGGAGACTTTTTTACATACAGTTTTAAGGCAATGCCTATGGTAGGCGAAGCTACAAACCTGTTATTCATTGGATTGATAACCTTTTTCACGTTTTATTGGATTCGCGAATGATAAACAATCCTGAAAAAACGAAGCACTAATTTTTTTACTCGTCGACTTTAATGGCCCTTTTTCCTCAAAGGAGAAGGGGCTTTTTCTTTTCGTTTTCCCAAGTCTGAATTAAATTCGGGTGAACGTGTATATTTGTTTGCAATGATGCATGATGTTCGATGCCGATTAGGATATAAATCAGTAAGGTCTCTTTGGATGCTGATTTTAACCTTGTTTTCGCTCAGTCTTTCGGCGCAAATTACACGTGTTCGGGGCACAATTACGGATAAAAGAACAACCGAGCCGCTCGCCTTCGTGAACCTTATGTTCAAAGGAACCACCATAGGCACGCACAGCGACATCAATGGCAATTTTGATCTCAGTGCGCACAAATCTATCGACACGCTGTTGGTTTCATATCTTGGATACAAACCGCAAAAAATCAAGATTCAGCCCAA
>CAZVHF010000197.1:0-4329 GCA_964627105.1 uncultured Chitinophaga sp. | reverse complement strand
TAAACCGCTAAAGAAAAAGGCCATGAACAGACTCTACTTCAAATCAATTATTGTAACAGGTATATTCCTGATTTTATCGACTGCGGCACATGCGATAAAAGTATGGACCGGTGCAGAGAACAACAACTGGAGCAATGGCGCAAACTGGCTGCCAACTGGAGTTCCGGGAAGCTCTGATGCAGTTATTTTTTCTCCGTCGGTTTCAAATGCATCCTGCTCCCTTCCATTTTTAGGGTCGGTGAAGGATATTACCATACTTACAGGTTATACAGGAACCATCAGCGGTTTTAACAATTCGCTGGCATTGTTTACAGTACATGGCATTTACCTGCAACAAGGCGGAAATGTTGATTTACGAAAAAGTCGATTTAAATCTCTACAAAATTTTATCTTGGAGGCAGGTAGCTTTTCTAAAGGAGCGAGCGGAAATACGTTGCTAACTGGAGTTCAACTAAATGGCGGCGCATGTCAGTTTTCGAGTGCCAAGGTAGATGTAATGGGCAATATGGTGGTTACGGGCGGTAACCATAGTTTAGGAAGTGGTAACTTCGAAATCAATGGTATATTTATTCAGCAGGCTGGTATACTTTCGAAAGCATCTGGATTTATTCGGTTTAAAAACGAAAACGCACCGAGCTTCCTGGGCGGTGAACAAGCCTGGAATGCTTCAGTTTTTGTTTCTAAAGGCTTGAATATTAGCAACAGTAATTTTGATGGCGGCAATGCTGCAGTGTATATAAATGGTAACGCTACTATTACATCTTCACAGTTTCATCAAAATGGAGGATCAATTTCGATACCACAGGAATATTTTCTATCGGTTGATCAATCAATTTTTTCGATTGGTCAGCTTGTTTTTAACTGCGGCAGTATGGATGCAATCGAAAGCACCATTGATTGGGGCTCTGGAAATACCACGGCAAACGGCGATGTGACATTTAACACATGTATAGTAAACAAGCAAAATGGCGAATTGCGTTTAGCACATAACGGAAATTTATCACTCATCGCTTCGAATGTGAATCTAGCGGGCGAATTGTTTATATGTAAAAACCTAATTATGCAAGATGCATATCTCAAGCCGAATAACAATCAGGTTTGGATTTCGAATGCACTGCTTGAAAATTCGAGTTCTATTGAAAAAAACACGGGGTATTTCGAATGTGCTTACGAATCCATGCTTATCGCCAATGAATCTTCACTTTACCTCGAAGGTTGCGAAGCAATAAATTTAGGCGCTGTTCAATCTAATGCATCGCTGTTTTCATTTGGCAGTTCGCCTTGTTTAATAAATGGATCGCTTACTATCAACAGCGGCTCCTTTTTTACGGCACCATCATCAATCCTAACTATTAAAGGCAGTTTCGAAACATCGGGTAGTTCATTTGATGCCAATTATGGAGAAGTAATATTTAATAGAAGCGCTGCAACCGGAATCTTTATTTCAGGCAATCCAAGTTTTTATAACTTATCATTTCAACATTTATTCGGTGAAAGTGAATTTCGGATTGATTTAATTGGTTCGGTAGATGTGCAGAATTCACTAAAATTAGATAATGGAGGTTCATCCGGAAAACCCATAGCAATTTATGGAGGAATACTTGATTTGGCGGGTAATGTAGATATGAATTCCTACAGATCTACACATTTACCGTCGGGTAATGGACAAATTAAATTTAGCGGGAGCGAAAATCAAACCATTGTTGGCACTCCATCGGCTGGAAATTTTGGAATCTTACCCCACTTACATATAGCCAAAACAGGCGGAATATTTAATATTACCGGCAATGTGCCCCTCGGAAATGGGTTAAGTCAGAGCAGTGGCGTTACAAATGTTGATGCATCGGCCCACCTCTTTTTGCATAGTGGCAATTTTGATTTTGCAGGCATTTCAGTACAGCGCTTAACCGTGAGTGGAGAGGCTTCGCTATCGAACGCGCTGCGTGTTCAAAACGAACTGAATATTTCATTGGGCGGTATTTTACAACTTGAAACAGGCGCATCACTTTTGGCTGAAAATAATTTCAACAATGAAGGTACATACCGCAATCAGAATGGCTCAACAGTAGTGAATGGTGTCCTCTTTAATTCGGGTACATTTGAAGTTAATTCGGGTACATTGACCGCCAATGCCGGCGTGAATCAAACAGGAGGCGCCTTTACATGTAATTCGGGCAATGTATCCATTACGCCAATACTAACTGTTGTTGATGGACGCTTTAACGCTTCAGCTGCAGATGTAGCAATCAATGGCAGTTTGAATCAAACGGGCGGTGAAGTTTGGGGCAGCCTCGATGGAACAGCTCTTTCTATTTCGAACGACTACAACCAAACAGGTGGCTTATATAAAGAACAATCAGGAGAACTGCAGTTGGGTGGAGAACTAACCATTGGCGGATTGTTTGAGCGCAATGTGGGCAGCGTAAAGTTTAACGGAAGCTCTGCGCAGACGATACCTGCAATTGCCTATCACCGCGTTGCTGTTACCGGTTCACCTCGGCAAATTACACTTGCACCCGGCATACTTAAAATTTCCGCAAGTACAAACGGATTAACCCTGCCCGTTTCCAATTCATACATAAAAGCCAATAACACGATTCAATACGACGGAATTGGCAATCAGGAAATTGCAGGATTTGCATATGAAAGCCTCGGTATGAGCAGAGGAGGAACAAAAACTCTTCTTGCTGCAGCCAGTGTAAGCGATGTGTTGCAATTAGGATCGGCAACTGTATTTGATGCAGATGGCCAACTAAACAATAAAAGCTTTACGCTGCTCTCAAATGCAACAAAAACAGCGCGAATTGCTCCTATACCATCCAACGCATCAATCACAGGCAACGCAATCGTGCAGCGCTATACACGCGGAGGATTACGCTCGAATAGATTTTTGGGGTCGCCAGTTGATACCATAGGCGGCGTCAAAATAAAGCAGATGAAAGACGATATTTTGCTTTATGGACCAGGTGGAACAGCGAATGGATTTAATTCAGCAAGCGTGTTCACTAGCAACCATTGGGTTTATGACGAGAACTTACAAAACGGCACAGAATGGAGAAGTCCGACCAGTATAAATGAAGTATTACCAAAAGGCAAAGGGCTTCTACTTTTTCATTGTGGTACGCCTAATCAAGCACCAATCGGCAGTGCAACTGTTCCAAATGCAGCAATAATTGATTTTGTTGGAACGCCTAACCAAGGAAACATTGCACTGCCTATTCAGTGTACCGGGGTTTGCGTGGATGCCGACAATGGAAATGGTTGGAACTTACTAGCGAATCCATATGCATCGCCTATCGACTGGATGTCGGCAGATTGGAATCGCTCGGGCGTGTCGGGAACCATTTATATCTGGAATCCAGCCTTAAATCAATATTCCTCATTCAACTTGAACAACCCTGCGGCAGCTACCAACGGAGGATCACGCTACATTGCCCCCTCTCAGGGATTTTTCCTAAAAGCAACAAGTTCTAATCCCTTATTAACCGTAAACGAACGTGTTAAATCGAGCGTTTTTGCAGATAGTACTTTGTTCAGACTGTCCGAAACACAAGATCAGCTTCGACTCAAAATTTTAAACGCCAATGAAACCGCTGGCGATGAAATTTTAGTACAGTTCAACCCTGACGCAAGCGAAGATTTTGAAGAAGATTTGGACGCATTAAAACCAAGCTTTCCGGACGTTGAAATTAATTTTGCCGCACAAAACATGATGGGTGAAAAATTTGCAGCGCATGTTTTTAATACACCCAACTTAAGCAAGTCTGATAAAATAATCCCACTGAATCTCATAGCAAAAACGGGGTTTTACACAATCATTCCGGAGCAAATAACCTCTTTTGACGAAAATGTACACTTTATTTTAGAGGATTCTTTTACCGGTAAAAAAACGGAATTACGAGAAAAACAAGCAGTAGCCATTGAAATAAAAAGCAATCAGGCAGCAAGTGCAGCAAATCGTTTTAGCCTGCGCATCACCGAAACTATTCAACACAAGGTTGATGGCTCGACTCTATCAATTTTTCCAAACCCAGCAATCGATGGATTTGTTAAACTCGTAACCGGCCGTAAAAATGATGGTACAATGCAAACTTTCTCAATCTGCGGCAAATTACTAATGACCCAATCTTCAGCTTCTTCCGAAAATGGAATTCATCTTCTCGATGTTGGTCAATTGAGTGCGGGAGTATATTCGGTTGTTTGGCAGGATGGTAACACGCGCGAAATTGTCAAATTTGTGAAACAATAGGAGATGTTTTTTGTGTTACAGATTAAAAAAGTGCGCCAATAAAATAATTCATAGGGTACTTTGATTACAAATAATCTGGG
>CAZVHF010000196.1:0-4350 GCA_964627105.1 uncultured Chitinophaga sp. | reverse complement strand
ACGATTTTAGACAACGACGGCAATGAAATGCCTACCGTTAAAATTGGGAACCAGTGCTGGTGCAAGGAGAATTTGAATTCTACCTCCTACAATAACGGCGATGAAATACCGGAGGTAACCGAAAATACTGCATGGGGTGCCTTGCAATCGGGAGCTTATGCGTACTACGACAACGATGTTACAAATGGCAATCTGTATGGGAAGTTGTATAATTTTTATGCAGTTAGCGACCCACGCAATGTTTGTCCGGATGGATGGCATGTGCCCACACAAACCGAACTCGCTACGCTTGTGTCCTTATTAGGTGGAGAGCAATTAGCCGGCGGAGCGCTAAAGGATATTAATGGTTGGCAGATTCCAAATTTTGGAGCAAACAATCAAAGTGGATTTACCGCATTTCCAGGGGGGGCGCGCTATTCAACGGGCGATTTTGGGAATATATTTGAATCGGGTTTCTGGTGGACGCAAACGGTGGGCGACCTTAACGGCGGGTGGTGCTTATCGCTGAATTCAGGCTCTGTAAATGCCGGTATTAGCTCAGCAAATCAACAAAACGGCTTTTCGGTACGCTGTATTCGTGATTAATAGTTTATTTCCTGCTGTACAATGGCTTCTGGCATTTCACGAAACTCATATTTCTGCGTTCGTAATCTCGGCTCAAAGCCTGCTTCTCTTATAGCGTGCTGAATTCCATCGGCAGTAAAACGATGTGGCGCACCGGCTGCAGAAACTACATTTTCCTCTATCATAATCGACCCAAAATCGTTTGCCCCAGCATGCAAACATAATTGTGCTGTTTTGGAACCCACGGTTAACCAGGACGCTTGAATATTCTCAACATTGGGGAGCATAATACGACTCATGGCAATCATGCGAATATACTCTTCGGCATTTACGCTATTGCGGATGTTTTTTACACGACGTAAAAGCGTACCATCATCCTGAAATGGCCATGGAATAAAGGCCAAAAATCCATGAGCATTAGCCGGCTTTTCACTCTGAACTTGCCGAATCCATGCAAGGTGTTCGAAACGTTCGTAGACAGTTTCAACATGACCAAACATCATGGTTGCGGATGTTGTGATATCCAATTGATGAGCGGCCCGCATAACATCAAGCCATTCCTGTCCGCCACATTTACCCTTCGAAATCATGCGACGAACCCGATCATTTAGAATCTCTGCACCTGCACCCGGAAGCGAGTCGAGACCAGCATCTTTAAGCCGCTGAAGGACTTCGGTATGAGACAATTTACTAATCTTGGCAATGTGTGCAATTTCGGGTGGTCCTAAGGCATGCAGTTTTATATCGGGAAAATTCGATTTTAAATCGCGAAATAGATTCTCATAAAATTCAATGCCTAAATCGGGATGATGCCCGCCTTGTAGCAATAACTGGTCGCCTCCGTAACGGCGCATTTCTTCAATCTTTAGCCGATATTCATCGAGCGATGTGATATACGATTCGGAGTGCCCGGGAATACGGTAAAAGTTGCAAAATTTACAATTTGCAATACAGACGTTGGTCGTATTAACATTTCTGTCGATCATCCACGTAACTACGTCCGACTTTTTCTTTTCCTTTCGTAAGGAATCAGCCACCCAGATGAGCTGGTTCAATGCTGCGTTCTCAAACAAAAATTGTCCTTCTTCGATGCTCAACCAATCAGACTGCAGTGCACGCTGCAATAATTCTTCTGTATTCATATGGAAATAACAACGCGCAAGGTATTAAAGTTCGTTGCTGTAGGCGAAAAGGGAAAATAAATTCATAAACAAAATCAAATAATCCCGCAATCGAATTACATTTGCCTCAAACGAATGAACGAATTTATGGCACTCCAACTAAAGAAAATCGCCAAAACAGAATCTAAAAACCGCGTTATTGTATTTCAAACTGTAAAGGAGCTTGAGAAACTGGGATTCAGCAAAGATGAACTTGGGTACATCAAAACGCAGCTTGAAGCTAAACGAAAGTCAATTACACTAAATCACCTGAATTATTTTAGTTTTTTAATTCAGCCCGAAGAAAAAAAGACGCGCCCGCTTAGTCTTGAAGCATGTCGTGTAGCCGGAAATGCCTTGCTTGCATCCATCAATGCCCATAAAATTTCAGAAATCCAATTGATCGATGCCGGGAAATACCCGAACGAGACGCGTTGTATTGCTGAAGGATTGACGCTTGGAAATTATCAGTTTCTACGGTACAAAGGCGAAAAAGAGAAGCTTCAGAATTCATTAAAAAAAATCAATGTTTTCAGCGAAGGTATTGCGAAGCGTGAACTGGAATTGCTCGAACTGTTGTGCGAATCGGTTTGGATTTCGCGCGATTTGGTGAATGAGCCTGTTTCCTACATGAATGCACAGCAGTTTGCGAAGGATGTTCAAAAACTGGGCAAAATAGCTGGTTTCAAAGTTGAAGTGTTCAATAAAGCCAAAATCGAGTCGCTTAAAATGGGTGGATTGCTCGCTGTGAATCAGGGTTCGGTTGATCCGCCTGCTTTTGTAGTGATGGAATATAAACCTAAAAATGCAAGCAATAAACAACCCTATGTTTTTGTAGGAAAGGGTGTTGTATACGATACGGGAGGCATTAGTCTGAAGCCCAACGATGGCATGATGACCATGAAATGCGATATGGCGGGTGCTGCTGCAGTGGCAGGTGCGCTGCATGCCATTGCAAAAGCCGAGTTGCCCATCTGGGTTGTTGGAATTACACCGGTTACCGATAATCGTCCGCATGGAAATTCGGTCGTTCCGGGCGATGTAATAACCATTTCGGATGGAACCACCGTAGAAGTCTTAAATACTGATGCAGAAGGTCGTTTGATTCTTAGCGATGCATTGGTTTACGCCAAAAAATACAAGCCACGCTATGTTATCGATTTGGCAACCTTAACCGGTGCGGCCGCTCGAGCTATCGGCAGTTTTGGTATTGTGGCGATGACTAACACGCGCGAAGAGCATGAAGTGTTAAAGCAGTGCGGCGACTCGGTTCACGAACGAATTGTAGATTTTCCGCTTTGGGATGAATATGGCGATATGTTGAAAAGCGATATTGCCGACATGAAAAACATAGGTGGTGTAATTGCAGGTGCCAACACCGCCGGAAAATTTCTCGAACACTTTACAGATTACCCTTGGACCCACCTCGATATTGCAGGTCCTGCTTTTAACGACGGAAACGATACTTATCGTGGCAAAGGCGGAACAGGTTATGGTGTACGTTTGTTGTTTGAATTTGCAAGAACACGAGCTGAATTATGATTGAAAGTTCGGATCAACTCGTTCGGGTTGGTATAACACAGGGCGATTTTAACGGGATTGGGTACGAAGTAATCATGAAAACCTTCGCAGACCATGGTATGCTCGAATTGTGCACACCGGTTGTTTACGGAATTCATAAAGTTGCCTCGCATTACCGCAAGATGTTAGGAATTCAGGATTTCAATTTTTATGGTGTTCCTGATGCGTCCAAGGCTGTTAAGCATCACTGTAATTTTATCAATCTTTCTGATCTAGATGTGGGAATGGATACCGGAAAGAGCACACCAGCCGCAGGTTCGTGGGCTGTAAAGTCGATTCAACGGGCGATGCACGACCTCGAATCGGGTTTAATTGATGTAATCGTAACCGCGCCCATAAACAAGCAAAATGTACAGGGGCCTGAATTTAATTTTCCGGGGCATACCGAGTATTTTGCTTCAAAGACAGGAAAGAGCGATTACCTGATGATGTTGGTGCATGAAAATTTGCGTGTAGGAACCGTTACCGGACATGTGCCGATTCAGGAGATTTCTTCAAAACTATCGGCCGACCTCATAGTAAGCAGACTTCGTGTTATGGCGCAGAGTTTATTACAGGATTTTGGCATCCGCGGACCAAAGATTGCGGTGTTGGGATTAAATCCTCATGCAGGCGATGGGGGTGTTATTGGCAAAGAAGAGGAACTTATTATCATTCCTGCGCTAAAAAAAGCACAACAAGATGGCCTATACGTTTTCGGGCCATTTGCAGCGGATGGTTTTTTTGGAAGTGGCGCTTGGAAGGCATACGATGGTGGTTTGGCCATGTATCACGATCAAGGATTGATTCCATTCAAGTCTATCGCATTCCACCATGGAGTAAATTTCACTTCAGGATTACCAATCATCCGCACATCGCCAGACCATGGTACGGGGTACGATATAGCCGGTAAAAACACAGCAGATCCATCATCCTTTCGGGAAGCTGTTTACACGGCGATTGATGTATACCGCAACCGTAAACAATATCTTGAAGCTTCAGAAAACCCGCTGCAACAACAAACGCGTCGCGAGCGAGAAAGAGGATAAATTGTTAAGTTAATATT
>CAZVHF010000195.1:0-4362 GCA_964627105.1 uncultured Chitinophaga sp. | reverse complement strand
AAACTCGCCCGACATCTGATAAATGTGCGCAGCGACCGTCGAATCGATACCACAGGTAAACTGATGGAACTCGTTCAGCCATTTACCAAACGCGGGCAGGAGCATCAGTTTGCAGCACGCGTTTTTCAAGCCTTGCGCATAGAGGTTAACGATGAGCTCGGAGCACTCAAGGCCTTACTTACGCAGGCGGCCGAAGTATTGGCACCCGGCGGAAGACTGGTGGTAATAAGTTACCATTCCCTCGAAGACAGGTTAGTAAAAAATTTCATCCGAAGTGGAAAGTTTGAAGGTGAGGCTGAAAAGGATTTATACGGAAATGTACATGTCCCTTTTCATGCAGTGAACCGGAAACCAATCCGCCCTGACGATACAGAAATAACCCAAAACAACCGTGCACGCAGCGCTATTTTGCGCATCGCCGAACGAAACGAAGAATGAATAGATTAAAAAAACAAAGCGAACAATCCGCAAAGGAACAGACCGAAAAACGTCGGCCGGGCCTTTTCCAGCAATGGATTACAGGCATCATGGATGGCAGTTTTCTATCGGGCGATGCAACCACGCGGAACATTCCATTCGCCTTGTTCCTCTGTTTATTGGTTGGCTTTTATATCGCAAACACATATAACGCCGAACGTACCATACGACAAACGGCACGCATTACCAAGGAACTGAAAGACTTGAGAAGTGAATACATCACCCTGAAATCTGAACTGGTTTACAATTCGAATCCTAGTCAGATTGCAGATAAATTAAAAGAACGAAACATCTACGAAGCCAAAGAACCGCCCCGCACTCTCTACATCAGCAAAGACGACAAACTCGTGAACACCAAAAAATAATGCAAAACAATCGCGACATATTGCTCAGGCTCAGAATCGTTTACTTCGGTGCCGTTCTGTTGGGCGTAGCCATCGTGGCGCGTGCATTTACCATAGGGGTTGTTCAACGCGATCAATGGTTAAAATTGAAGAAAAAAGAGGTACTGAAACATCACGTTGTTGAGGCCCCTCGCGGTAACATTTATGCAGAAGATGGCAGTTTGTTGGCAACCTCATTACCAATTTACACTGTACGACTCGACTTCGAGGTTGAGCGCCTGCAGAAAATTTATGAAGACAGCATTAATCCTTTAATTAAAGGGTTAGAAAAAATAATTCCGGGCTTTGACGCACAAAAAGTTCGTCGCGAATTAAACAATGGATACCGCCTCAAATCTACCTCGGCACTAGTGGCTCGGGAGCTCAATTACAAGCAATTGTCGGAAATGCGAAAATTGCCAATATTACGCGAACGGGCAAAAGCAGGAATGGTCCTCGAGCAAACCGAACGCCGCGTTATGCCATTCAAGAGTCTTGCTTACAAAACACTTGGAAACACCTACGAAGACAATCACGCAACAGGATTAGAGTCGTTTTACAACAGCTACCTGGCCGGTATTAACGGAAAACGACTAAAGCAGAAAATGTCGGGCGGAGTTTGGCGCGATGTAAATGGTGAAAATGAAGTTGAACCGAAAGAAGGTAACGATATCGTAACCACACTTGATGTGCAGTTGCAAGATGCAGCAGAAGCGGCTCTGAGGCGCGCTTTAATTGCTAATAAAGCTGAAGCGGGTTGCGTAGTGGTAATGGAAGTTAAAACCGGGCATATCAAAGCCATAAGTAACCTCAGCCGTTTAGGAGGCGACTCCAGCAGATATGCCGAAACAACTAACCTTGCCGTTGAAGCAAAATGGGATCCGGGTTCAACTTTCAAATTGGCATCGGTTTTAGCATTGCTGGAGGACGGCTTGGCCGACACATCAGATAAGGTCGATACACAGGGCGGCGTAATTCGATTGAGCGGTAAAGAAATCTTTGATTCAAAAAAAGGGGGATATGGTACAATATCGTTGGCCAAAGCCTTCATCGAGTCATCGAACGTAGGGATTATTAAAGCAGTACTGCGCGGATATCGCCAGAATCAGAGTGCATTTATAAACCGCCTCCGGACATTTAAACTTGATACGAAATCGGGTATTGATTTAACCGAGGAACTTGCGCCTACTGTTTATTTCCCGGGGCATGTGAAATGGTCTGACCTTTCACTTCCAAGTCTTGCAATGGGATACGAAATTCTCATTCCGCCAATTCAAGTACTCGCTTTTTATAATGCTGTTGCAAATAACGGGTACTGGGTAAGACCTCAGCTTGTAACAGAAATAAAACACAACGGACAAATCATCAAACGATTCGACCCTCAGATTTCTACAAAGCCTATCTGCTCCGAGGCATCGGCTAAAAAAGTTCACGCTTTAATGAAAGGTGTAGTTAACAATGGAACTGCAAAAAACATTAAAAATCCCTTTTATCAAATTGCAGGTAAAACAGGAACCGTAAAGAAAAAACTAAAAGTCAAAGGAGAGGAAGTTATTCGTTATCGCGCCTCGTTTGCCGGCTTCTTCCCCTATGAAAGTCCTAAATACTCCTGTATTGTTGTGATTGATAACCCAGGAGGAGCTGCATTCTACGGAAGTGTTGTAGCTGCGCCAGTGTTTAAAGATATATCCGACCGCTTATATGCCCGCAGCAAAGACATGCATACGAGCACGGCCAATCAATTTGCCTCAGTGTCGTCTCAACCCAATATTAGCAAAGGCTATAGCAGCGATATGGATTTGATTGCCCGCGAAACTGGTGCAACTCTTAAGGTACCAGCTTCGGGCTGGAGCAAATTACGTAATACCGGCAACGGCATCACTGCCCAACCAGAAACCTTTAACAACGGCCAGATGCCCGATTTAACCGGAATGGGATTACGCGATGCCCTCTACCTACTCGAAAACATGGGAATCACCGCCAAGCCAAGTGGGAAAGGTAAAGTACGTAGTCAATCGGTTGCGCCCGGAACACCCATTCGATTCATTAAAAACGTTGTGCTCGAACTCGCCTGATGAAACTGCTCAAAGACATATTATACAAAGCCGGTGCAACCGAGATTCAGGGAACTACGCAGTTGGCTATCATGTCGCTTACAGCCGATTCGCGTCTTGTACAAAAAAATTCGCTCTTCGTGGCTGTAAAAGGTTTACGAAGCGATGGGCACGCATTCATTCAAGCATGTGTTGAGGCAGGAGCTATAGCAGTTGTTTGTGAGGAGTTCCCAAGTGAAACTTCAGAGAAAGTATGCTATGTAAAGGTAAAAGACAGTGCGTATGCGCTCTCTATCCTCGCCGGAAACTTCTACGATAATCCATCCGAAAAACTGGCGCTGGTTGGTGTAACGGGAACCAATGGAAAAACAACTACCACAACCTTGTTATACGACCTTTTCTGTAAGCTCGGATACACCTGTGGTTTGCTATCTACTGTAGTAAATAAGATTGCCAATCAGGCGGTACCATCAACCCACACAACGCCCGATGCAGTTCAACTTCAGCAGTTATTGCATCAAATGGTTCAGGCTGGTTGCTCGCATGTTTTTATGGAGGTGAGTTCACACGCCGTTGTGCAACATCGCATTTCCGGCGTCCATTTCAAAGGTGGCGTATTCACTAATATTACGCACGACCACCTCGATTATCATGGTACATTCGAGAATTACCTGGCAGCCAAACATGGATTCTTCAAAGCCTTAAGCAGCGAATCGTTCGCACTTATAAATGCCGACGATGAAAACGCCACGGCCATGAGTTCCGATTTAAAATTGCGTGCACAAACCTATGGGTTTTCGCAGGCGGCAGACTATAACGTAAAGATTCTCGAAAAAGAGTTTGAGGGTATGCTGCTGCGCGTGCAGGGACGCGAGGTTTGGACACAACTTATTGGTTCGTTCAACGCCTACAACATTCTGGCTGTTTTTGCTGCTGCAATGAACCTGGGTGCCGACCTCGAACAGGTGCTCACAGCCATCAGTGAGTTGCGCAGCGTCGAAGGACGATTCCAATATGTTCGCTCCGACGAAAACGTTACGGCCATCGTCGACTATGCCCATACACCCGATGCATTGCGCAATGTATTGAGCACCATAACCGACTTACGTACCGGAAATGAGCAACTCATTACCGTTGTAGGCTGTGGGGGCGACCGCGATCGTACGAAACGCCCCGAAATGGCAGAAATTGCCACAGAACTGAGTAATAAAGTTATCCTCACTTCCGATAATCCACGTTCCGAAGATCCGCAAGCCATTATCGATGAAATGCGGGCCGGCATAAATCCGGCCGAATCGCGAAAGGTTTTGTGTATTGCCGATCGGCGCGAAGCCATTCGAACAGCCTGCATCATGGCACAACCGGGCGATATTATTCTGATTGCAGGAAAGGGACACGAGAAATACCAGGAAATCAAAGGTGTTAAATACCCTTTCGACGACATGGCC
>CAZVHF010000194.1:1061-4409 GCA_964627105.1 uncultured Chitinophaga sp. | reverse complement strand
GTTCGGGACGTGTGGCCTTTAATCCTGAAGCAATTGCCGTTGCCCGGCCGTGTATGGAATGCATCCCGTACGTTTCCATGTAATACGGGAAACGCGACGAGCAGCCAATTCCCGATACGAAAACAATTTCTTCCTTACGCAGCCCTAACTCGGGCACTACCGTTTGTACCTGCTTTAAAATCGAATAATCGCCACAACCCGGGCACCAGCGCACTTCCTGGTCTGTAACCAAATCCTTCGCGGTAAAAACCGCTATGTCTTGCGTTTCACTATGCATGTGCAACGATTGATTTAATTTTTTCGAGTAATTCGCCTGCCGTAAACGGAACGCCTTTTATTTTATTCAAACCTTCGGCCGGCACAAGAAACTTATCGCGCAATACTTTAACCAGTTGGCCATTGTTCATTTCGGGAACCAAAATGCGATCGTAGGAGTTCAAGAGCGCGCCTAAATTTTTCGGAAACGGATGAATGTTGCGAACATGGATATGCGCTACCTGAATTCCTTCATTCAAAGCTTCGCGAACTGCGGTTTTAATAGCACCATAGGTTGAGCCCCAGCCCACCACCACCAATGGACCTGATGGAGGACCTTGATCAACGGTTTGTTCGGGAATAAAATCGGCAATGCGTTCTACTTTTTCGGCACGCAGTTTCACCATGAATTCATGGTTTTCGGGATCGTAGCTAATGTTTCCGGTTTCGTGTTCTTTTTCCAATCCGCCGATGCGGTGCTCCAATCCTTTGATTCCCGGAACCGCCCATTTACGTGCGAGTTTCTCATCGCGTTTGTAGGGTAGGAACTTTTCGCCCTCTTCCAATTCTTTGGCAAAATTGGGCCGAATCGGTTTAAGGGCATCGCTTGTAGGATACATCCAGGGCTCTGCGCCATTGGCCAAATAGCCATCACTCAAAAAGAAAACCGGTGTGCTGTGCTCAACCGCAATTCGGCAGGCTTCGTAAACCGCATAAAAACAATCGCCGGGAGTTTGCGCGGCAATAACCGGCACGGGCGCTTCTCCATTTCGGCCATACAAGGCCTGTAACAAATCGGCCTGCTCTGTTTTGGTCGGTAAGCCGGTGGAAGGTCCGCCACGCTGCACATTGATAATCACGAGAGGAAGCTCCAACATCACCGCCAGCCCTATCGCTTCGGTTTTAAGTGCAATACCCGGCCCCGAAGATGTTGTAACGGCGAGTGATCCACCAAACGAAGCTCCAATCGCAGAACAGATCGCCGCAATTTCATCTTCGGCCTGAAAGGTCTTGACTCCAAAGTTTTTATGGCGCGAGAGTTCGTGCAATATGTCTGACGCCGGTGTGATGGGATAAGATCCTAAGAATAAAGGCAATCCTGATTTTTGTGCAGCAGCGATGAGTCCGAAAGCCGTAGCAGGATTTCCGTTAATGTTGCGGTATTTGCCCGGTTTGATTTGTGCTGGGCGAATCTCTACACGCTGCATAAAGGTTTCGCTGGTTTCGCCGTAGTTATAACCTGCTTTTAAGGTTTTGATGTTAGCATCAACTATTTCGGGGCGTTTAGCAAACTTCTGCTCAATAAATTTTATGGTTGTATCGAGCGATCGGTTGTAAATCCAGTAGATGTAACCGAGCACAAACATGTTTTTGGTTCGGTCAATCTCCTTCGTTCCAAGACCACTTCCATCGAGCGTTGCTTTGGTCATTCGCGTAACGTCGAGTGTTAGAAGTTTGTAGTTTTCGAGACTACCATCTTCTATTGGGTTTACGCCTTCGCTGTATTTTGCCAAGCGCAGGTTTTTTGCGTCGAAACCATCGGTATTGGCAATGATGATTCCGCCTTTCTTGAGCTGGCGTAAATTGGCCTTAAGTGCCGCGGCATTCATCACCACAAGCATATCGCACTGGTCGCCGGGGGTGTAAATTTCGGTACTCCCGAATTTTATTTGAAAGCCTGAAACACCGGCAAGCGTACCTTGTGGAGCGCGAATCTCGGCAGGGAAATTTGGGAAAGTACTTAAATCGTTCCCGTGCAGCGCCGCTGTGTTGGTAAACTGATCGCCGGTAAGCTGAATTCCGTCGCCGGAATCGCCGGCAAACAATATTGTAGCCTCCGTAGACTGGAGGGTGGTGTTTTCCATTTGAACTAAAACAGGTATACCTGTAAAATTGTTGCACAAATGTAGCGCATTTTATGGGTGTCTGATAGACTGATTTCGTAAAATTATTCGCTTGAATTCGCTTTTTACATACTTTTATTGATATCTGTTTTTGAATCGTTTTATGGCATGCCGATGCATTTGATGCATGGGTGCATGGATTGAGCGCGGATATGGCGTCGGCAAACTTGAGCATTTATCCGAAGCGTTCCGGGTTTCCGGTGAGGTGTGTGAAGGATTGATGTAGAGGCTTAAAATAATCTTTACCAAATCACTGCAAGCTTCGACGTAATAAACATTTCGGTGAAGGATGATTCGCTAACACCAGGATTTTGATACCTGTTTAGGCGCGTACTCAAACTAATCACTATGTTCTTAAACACCATATAATTCGCATCGGCCTGAATGCCTATTCGCACATCTTGCCCTGCATTTTGTGCAAAATCTGTATTCAGCCCGATTGAAAAATTTGCGCCCGGGGCTGCTGTGAATCCACCACCCAAAAGCAGTTGATTTTGATTTTGTAAAGCGCTTTCAAGTCGATTGTAGCCAAGCGAAGCTAAAATTGTAATGGGTTTGTGCAGCGAAATGCTTTGTGTTGCCATAATTGAGCGCAGGGAATAGTCTCCAATGTTCAGACTATCGGTGCTGCTGCTGAGTTGTTTCAAGTTAATTCCGGTGCGTAGATTCATATTACGCACTTTATAGGAGTAGCCCGAATTGAATGATGCAACAATGATATCCTGGACGCCGGCTTCTGAATTTCGGCTGTTCTGGGAATATTCGAAGCGCAGCGAGGGTTTCTTTGATTTCGAAAAGGTTATTCCGGCAGTAGCGAACGTCATGGTTGAAGTTGCACGCTTTGACTGGATAAGGTTATCGTTTTCGTGTCTGTAGCGCAGGTGTAGTTTAATTCCGGTGTTGAACAATTGTTGTTCTATTCTTCCGCCATAGCGCATCACGTCGTTGCGTAAAAACGGAACGCCAAGGCTGGTATATCCCGGTCCAATGTATTCGGTGAACGCATTAATTATGCTTCCTTTCCATAAATTCAGCTCACTCCGAATCGTATACGCTATATCGTATGAGGTCGATAAACTTGGCTTCAAGAAACCTGGGATCTGTGGAATTTGGGGGACTAAAACATTCAGTGCCGAGTCGGCCTGGTTGCGGTTGTAACTACAGGCTGCCACCTCTCCTTGCATGCGAA
>CAZVHF010000194.1:0-1051 GCA_964627105.1 uncultured Chitinophaga sp. | reverse complement strand
AGAAAGATACCTGACTTTGTGCGCTCAACACATTGTTTTCGGTTGGACGCAGAATGTTGGCAAATGATTCGGGAATGCTTCCTTCCTGATCGGAGGCACGCATAAAGCTGAAGATAAGGTGAGAGCTTTCCATTCGTCCTACGCCAAGCCTAGCAGCCACCACCCATCGTTTATACGTGTTCTCGAAGACATCGCTCAAGCTTTGGGAGCCGAGCCGGGTATTACCTCCTGTAATGTTGAGGTAAAACAAGCCGGGGTTGATTTCGAGCGCTCCGCCTTGCACCTGAATTCCATTGAGCGTTAAGGGCGAGAATACGGGATAAACGGTTCCGATGCTGAGTTGCCGAACGCCGAACATTAGTTTGTTCAGGCCGCTAAACATGCCGCGTTCGATTAAATTTTGACGCAGAACTTGAGGGTCGCTTAATCGTAAAATTTCTTCGGATGGACTGCCGAGTCGAGAGGCTAACTGTGTTAACTGTGCAAGCTCTGTGCGTTTTTGTTCCATTTCGCTGAATTGCCCGGCTAACTGTTTGGCACGATCGAGCTTTTGTTGCAAATCGTTGATTTTTTGTTTTTTTTCCTGAAGCACTCTGCGCTTTTCAGTAAAGCCTTCGATTCTGTTCAGCACTGAATCTTTTCGGCTTTCGAGACGTTTCAGGCGAGAATCGATGGTATCGCGCAATGCCGAAACCTGCCGCTCCTCGCTAGTATCTTGCGGCACAATTTCAGACAAGTGGTTATTCGATTCGGTGAGTAGTTGTTTCTGGTTTTCGTAATCAATCGACTGTAGTGCCTGTTGCGTTTGTTGATTTAGAATTTCTACAAGAGCAGGAATTTCAGCGGTTCGGGTGTTTTTAATTTCGGACTCCAGTGCAGAAATCTCAAAATTATCTGGAGCTTTCAACGATTTGAGTTGTTCGCGAAGCGACTCGAGTTCTGCGATTTTGCGCAGTCGGTTTTGTTCGTTTGCGAGCGAAATTTTGCTCGACTCCAGAATCTTGGTTTCGACCAGCGTGCGTGCCAAGGCATGCGCGCTCGCCTTATCTGG
>CAZVHF010000193.1:0-4415 GCA_964627105.1 uncultured Chitinophaga sp. | reverse complement strand
TCTGCATTGGCCGACATGCAAGTACTGGTAAAAACCGATTCGCTTCGCCCCGATTATTACCTCACTATGGCTGATATTTACCTGGCCGTTAACCAAACACGTTATACGCGTAAGGCACTTCAGCGAGCCATAAGCCTCAACAGCGATCTCGAAATTGCTCATATGAAACTGGCCGAACTTTATCTCTATGTAGAAATGAGGCAGGATGCACTCAATGAACTCAACGAAGTGCTGAAGAGAAACAAGACCAATCCGAAAGGGTATTACCTCAAAGGAATGATTTACAAAGAAAGTGGCGACACAGCGCTCGCAATCTCATCCTTTATTACAACTACCGAACAAGATCCGAATTACGCACTTGCTTACGAACAACTTGGGCTAATTTATGCTGCTAAAGGCGATAAGCGCTGCCTCGATTTTTACACGAACGCACTCCGAATTAATCCAAAAAATTCGCTAACTCGTTACAATGTCGGGTATTTTTACCAAAGCGTGGGTGATACCGCCAATGCTTTGAAAATTTATCGCGAACTTGTTAGTATAGATCCGGCATTTGCCAATGCTTATTACAATATTGGTTATATCCTCTTTGAACTTAAGAGCAATCCAAAAGAGGCGATACCCTATTTCTTACAAGCTGCCGCTGCAAAACCCGGTTACGTGGAAGCAATTTATATGAGCGGATTATGCAACGAACGAATTGGCAATAAAGAACTTGCACTGAAAGATTTTACATCTGCTCTCAAGTTGAATCCAAATTTTGAATTGGCACAAAGAGCACTCGAACGCTTAGAAGCTAAACGCTGATTCTTTGGTTGAAGATTCAATGCCTCAACGTACCTTTGGCTCATGCAATCCATCACGCTGATTATTGTTTTAGTTACCTGCTCAGTATCGATTCTGGCCTTTCAACAGCCCGATTTGATGCAGAAACTCCAGTTTAACCCGTACACCATCAAACGGCGTAATCAATGGTACCGCTTTGTTACACATGCATTACTTCATGCCGATTGGATGCACCTCATCATCAATATGCTTGTGCTCTACTCGTTTGGACAAAGCACAGTCTATTTCTTCACGCTTTACCTTGGTAATTTAGGCATTCCGGCATTCATAGCCATGTATGTATTGGCTGTTATTGCCAGCTCGGTAAGTACTTACCGCAAGCATCAGGATAATCACTGGTACAATGCAGTAGGTGCCAGTGGAGCTGTTTCGGCTGTCTTGTTTTCGCACGTCTTATTTTCGCCCTTAACTCAGATTTACCTCTACGGTATTTTACCCCTGCCCTCTTTGCTTTGGGCCGCACTATATGTTGGATATAGCATGTGGAGCAGTAGGAATTCGAACGATAACATTAACCACGAGGCGCACCTCTGGGGCGCTCTGTTTGGCTTGCTGTTTACAGCACTCGTATGCCCCGGCGTTTTGCAAACATTTTTCTTTCAACTCGGAAACATACGTTAATGAAAAAAGCTGTGTTTTTTGACCGCGATGGAATCGTAAACCGCGAATTAGGAGATTACGTTATGCAATTTCATGAATTCGAACTACATGAACCGATTATCCCCTTTCTAGAAGAAGTTAAAAAACATGGGTTTCTAACAATTATCATTACCAATCAAGGCGGCATCGCGCGAGGTTTGTACGACCATGCACTTGTTAAAGCTTGCCACAACTATTTACAACAATTCCTTAGCCCTCAAAAACTTGCATTCGACGCAATTTATTATTGTCCTCACAATCCGCAATTTGGCGATTGCCTCTGCCGAAAACCCAAAGGATTGCTTGTAGAAAAAGCGATTGCGCGCTTCGAACTCGAAAAAAGTGCATGCTTCATGGTTGGCGATAAAATACGTGATGTAGAAGCAGCAAATGCTGCGGGAATTAAAGGATACTTACTACCGCCAAATCCAACAACCGATGAATTAATGCAATGCCTTGCCAATCATGTCTAACTGGGTTTATCTGGAAGGGAAATTTGTTCGATTCGAGGATGCGTCGGTTTCAATAGCAAATCGATCATTTAATTACGGCGATGGTTTGTTCGAGAGCATAAGGATTATACAAGGGCATGCCATTTTTTTCTATGAACATTGCGAACGCCTGTTTAGCGGAATGCAAATCTGCGGTTTTGAAATGAATGGCTTGAATGCTTTTCAATTACTTGAAATTGCGCGGGAACTAATCCTGAAAAATGAGGTTAAAAGCGGAAAGTTAAAAATCAATGTATACCGTAAATCTGGTGGTCGATACACACCAGATAATGATGGAGCATTGCTTCTAATGTCTTTGGAGGCATTGGAAAACGCTGAATATACTTGGAATAGCAAGGGCCTCCAGACCGGATTGTATACAGCGATTATGAAGCCGGTTAATTTGCTTTCGGGATTAAAAACGAACGCGGCACTGCTTTATGTGATGGCCTCTCGGGAAGCCAGAATACAGGGTTGGGATGAGATTTTTCTACTCAACGATTCGGGTAATTTATGTGAGGGGAGCTCTACTTCGCTCTTCCTGGTCGATGAAAACCGAGCCGTCCATACACCCGCATTAAGTCAGGGGCCATTGTGGGGCGTGATGCGTAAAAATATCATCCGCATTTTACACGATGCTGGCATTGAATGCATTGAAAGGGAAATTACCCCCGAAGAATTACTAAATGCACGTGAAGTATTTGTAACCAGTGCAATCCGCGGTATACATTGGGTAGTTTCGTACCGCGAAAAACGGTATTTCAATACAATTGGAAAAAAAGTATTTCAAATGCTTCAAGACGAGGTAAGAAACCAGCTCTTAATTTAAATTCGGATTGTCGGGAAAATTCGCCCAAATTGCTTTTTCTGAATTAGTTGACCTCAGAAGTTCGCCCCACAATTGCTGAGGTGCTTTTCGCAGCAATTCTTCAGGCCGCTCAAAAACCATCCACGATTCTTCAAGCATCTCTGCATCAAGTTGTCCCGCATCCCAGCCCGAATAGCCTGCAAAAAACCGAATTTGCTCCGGATTAATCATAGCTGCGGGAATGAGCTGTTTCAACTTATCGAAATCTCCTCCGTAGTAAATTCCACCTCCTATTTCGAAATGACTTCCGATTAATTCGGGAATGGCATGGATGAAAAATAAGGCATTATTGTTTACAGGTCCGCCCCAAAACACACGAGCTTCAAATTCAGGAAAACCCGAAACCAACTCGTGCACATGATAATCGATGGGTTTATTGAGAATAAAGCCCATACTTCCCTGCTCTGATTTTTCAGCTAAGAGCACAACAGAACGGTTAAAATAATCGTCGTTGAGCGAGGGCTCCGAAAGTAAAATCCGTCCCTTTTGCGGTTCTAAAATTGGCAACATTTCAAGCGTTTTTCTTAACCTAAACGAAATTCCTTCCGCTATGTTTCCTTTTACAGCCACCCAAAATGTTAAAAATTACACTTAACCCTTCGGCAACTCCAAAAAACTGTTAATCTTACCCTAGAAATTGCTGAAATTGAAAAGATGTCCATTAACGGCTTTACTGGTATCAACCGGATTTAAGGTCATAACCGGAATAAGCGAATCATTGGCAATTATACCCTGCTCTTCGGCGCCGATAACAAAACCACCTAAGTCCTTTTCCGGGTTTGTCATAATTATAATCAGGTCAGCATCGACACTGTTCGCAAAACGAATGGTTTCTTTTGAAAAATCGCCTTTAGGGGCTTGGTGAACGCTAACATCACAACCTCGCTCAAGTAAATAATTCGATGCATATGCCAAATTGTTCCTTACTGAATTCGCTGCATATTCATCACTTTCGTGCGCTGCCAGGATATGGAATTTAGAAGCAAATACTTTTGCGAGTTCAGCTGCCCAAACCAATTTCTGCTTGGTTTCTTTTGAGAAGTCGATTGGTAAGACTATATTTTTATAGCCATGCGAACGGATGTCTTTTTTCTGCACCACAACGAACGGACGATTTGCGTGATTAATAACACGCAGCGCCTTGCTGCCAATAACATGCTGCATACCTTTCACCCCGTGCGTCCCCATAAGAACAAGTGAAGCATTTAGGTCTTCGGCAGCATCACCAATCTCATCAAAAATAGATCCCTGGCGAACCACAAACGAGGTGTCAATACCGGAATTCGTTTGGCAGCTTGCCGCAATTTCACCAAGCTTTTGGTTTACTTCTTCTTCTTTTTGTGCTTTAGAAGCAGCAGAACTCAAAATTCCTCCTCCTTCAATAACATGGAGAAGGACTATTTTCTTCTTAAAAATTTTGCCTAAATGTGTAGCGTGACGTAGCGCAAAGCCCGCAACCTCAGAAAAATCGGTGGGGACTAAAATGATGTCAGAATCAATGGGTCTAATGGTAGCTTTACTCATAATGGAATGACGCATTCTAATGGTAGGCGAATGTACAAAACATGTTT
>CAZVHF010000192.1:0-4527 GCA_964627105.1 uncultured Chitinophaga sp. | reverse complement strand
GTGCAGCCTTCGTAAAGGCTCGAATCGTTAAAAAAGGTGCTCACCGTAACTTCGTACACATCGGAGCTAAAAGAATTCTCTTCCAGAAACACGGCCGAATCGAAAATATCGTCGGCGCCATCGGCAATCATCATGCGGATGTGGTAGGTTTGACAAGGAATTACCGTGCGTTCGGCAGTAAGAACGGTGGTCCAGCCGTCGTACTGAACGGTATTAGCGGTGTTTCCAACGAAATAGGCAGCGTTTCCTAAAATACAGGGCGAATTCGTAGCCGAACCCAATGCACCAACGGCTCCGTTGTTAATCGGATTGATGGTAACAGGTGTTGATGTTCCGGGAACCAAAGCCAGATTTTCTGCTCCGGTTATCCCCGGTCCACTAATAAAGAAAGCGAAAGCATCGTTGAATTCGGAACACACGTATTCGTTGTATTCTTCGGATGCAAAAACGTACCGAAATGAGATGTAATTGCTCTGCGGAACGAAATCGAATTCCAGAATCGCTCCATCGAACGTGGTTGATTGCGCCAACGTTTCGAGCTCGGGGATGTTAGGACCATTATTGGAAAAAGTTGCTCCACCATTGTTATTGGGCCCCGGCGCTACGTTGATGTGTCCGCTGGTTATTATAACACCCGAGTTAAGTCCGATATTCGAGTTTATACCATTGAAGGTGCCTGCGGCGACGGGCTTTCCGGTGTAAGTTGCGTTTGAGAATGTTACACCCGAGCCGATGATGTTATTAACAAGCGCATTGGCAGATACGCTGGTACTACCGGTGGTAACTAGTTGGGAAAATATCGTTTTTTGAATAAAAAACAACACCGATACTATTCCTAAGAATTTAATCCGGCTCATGGGCTTCAGTTTAGTTGGTTTGGTACTGAATAGCGTTAACTTGCTTGTGGTTACGATTCATTAACCACTAAGTTCGAGTGCCGGTAAGTGATTTCTTTCAGATGTAAGCAATCTGATAACTACATTAGCTCGATGACCATAATAACTTGAATTTCAAACTAATTAAATTCATCGTCTATAATAAAGATTAAAAACTGGCGGTGACATCCGATGCTTTTTATTGTAAAAACCAATGAGCTTTCTATTTTTGAAACATGCAAACTGTATTGAAAGAACTGACTGATGCGCGATTGGAGTCGAAAGCATTATTGGCCGTGTTAATTGATCCGGGAAAAATGAGCGTGAAACGTTTGCATCACCTACTCACCATCGCATCGGTTTCTCCGCCCGACTATTTTTTCATCGGAGGCTCCACATCCGAGCGACTCGATTTGGAAGCAACATTGCGTGAGGTGAAGCAATTCTGTCCGAATATTCCGGTGGTCTTATTTCCGGGCAACGAAACGCAAATAAGTGCTGAGGCTGATGCCATCTTATTCTTAAGTCTTGTATCGGGCCGTAATCCTGAATTGCTGATTGGCAAGCACGTTAAAGTTGCAAAACACTTGGCGCAAAGCGGATTAGAAATTATTCCAACAGCCTACACCCTAATTGATGGAGGCAAAACAACCACTGTCGCATACTTGAGTCAAACGCAACCCATTCCACGCGATGGCACCGAGATAGCTGCGAGCACAGCATTGGCCTCCGAATTACTGGGAATGAAACTCGTGTACCTTGAGGCTGGAAGCGGAGCAAGATTACAAGTACCGCCCGAAATGATTCATGCCGTGCACAGTATTTCTTCAGTTCCGCTTGTGGTTGGTGGCGGAATTGATTCGGTCGAAAAGCTGCATCTGGCATTTGATGCAGGGGCAACATTGGTGGTTGTGGGCAATGCGCTTGAAGCGAATCCCGAATTATTGCACGATTTGCACGAGGCTGTGCATGTGCGGCGAGTTAGGTTTAATGTGAATTAATTAATTGAATTGACAACCAAAAAGCATCTATTTAGTGGCATCAACTTGTATGATCAAGAACGATAAGCCATTGTCCGTTCTTTTTTCGAAGCAACAGATTAAAGTGTCCTTCAGCAGATTTCGTAGCAGAATCGACCAACCATTTTCCGGCAACCAATGCTGCATCTGGAGCAAGCAGGTCTATGCGGATCAAATCAAATGTTAATTTCCCCATGCTTTGTTTGTCGGGGTAGCCTCTTTTATAACGTTCCAAGGTGTTTTGCCAGCCATTCGTTACCCCATTTTTGGTCATAAAACATAGCGAATCGCTTTTCCAGTAATAGCGCATAAACTCTTCAATATTGCCTGCGTTCCAAGCGTCCTGTTGTTTGTGTAGAACATCACGTATATCTACTGCATCCTGACTAAAAACCAAGCAATAACTCGAAAATAAAAAAACAAGCGTAAGGAGAATCGTTTTCATATGCGCTAAAGAGAATTAATTAGCGACAATGTAAATAAAAGTAACTGAAATGAGCTATTTGAAATAAACCAAACTGAGTTTTTTATGTGTAAACACGAAATAAATCCCGTAAATCATACCATCACGCGAACATTCAATTTGATTGTTTTGCATATAAAAGAACTTATTTTCCTGATCATAAATCTCTACATATGCTTTTTGTAATTCGAAGTTTGTAAGGCTGTATTCGAAAATCTTCCTTGGAATAGATATCAAATCATACATAAAAATCTCATCCAATTCCTGCTCAACAAAACCAAAAATGAAGTTGGATGAATCCTTGGTGTATGGATAATCTATTTGCAAATGGCGAATCGGATTATCGTTACTCGAGTCATAATTACGTATATAATAGCGATGCAATATATAATCGAAACGACCATGTTTATCCAGTATTCTGTGGTCTAATTTAAAGTGATGAAACAAGGGATACTTGATGATGCGTTTAAACAAGAACCAAAGGTATTTCTCAACTCTCTTTTCATCGTTAGATTCCCGAACACGCCTAAAAACATACTTTAAATACTTATCTCCAAACAAGCTCAGGTTTAAACTCAATTGATGAGGAAAATCCGATTTTGCAGAAGCGCAGTTGTAGTAAAAAACATCAATTCCACCTATTTCCGAGAAAATATAATAATCGCCTTGACGTCGAAGTTCGTAGGTATCGATTAAATTAGGGTGTATCTGCATGCACGATAAACGCAAAGTGTATTGGCATATTGTATAACCTAATATCTGAAGATTTTCATCAAAAAACAAAGCAAGAAAATCTGCCAAACACGGCATCACCAAAATACAATCGCACTAACTTAGCGCAATGAAATCGTTTAATCCCAACGAAATGTCGGTTCCTGCCGTGCAGCATCTTCTGCAATCGGCAGTTGGACCACGTCCTATAGCATTTGCCAGTACTGTAAATAAATCCGGAGAGGTTAACCTGAGTCCGTTTTCATTTTTCAATGTATTCAGTGCCAATCCTCCGGTTCTTGTTTTTTCTCCTGCACGACGTGTGCGCGACAACACTACCAAACATACGCTCGACAATGTACTTGAGCACCCTGAAGTGGTCATCAATATTGTGAATTACGCCATGGTTCAACAGATGTCGCTTGCAAGTTCAGAATATGCAATGGGGGTTAATGAATTCGTTAAAGCCGGGTTAACCGAATTGCCGTCAACCCATGTAAAACCGCCGCGTGTTAAAGAAAGTCCGGTTCAATTTGAGTGCAGTGTTTATGATGTCATCGCGCTCGGAGACCAAGGTGGTGCCGGAAATCTGATTCTCTGTAAAGTTCTCGCAATCCATGTGCAGGATGAAATTTTGGATGAAAAGGGCCACATAGACCAAAACCGCATTGATCTCGTGGCCAGACTTGGTGGCAACTGGTATTGTCGTGCTTCGGGCGATTCGCTATTCGAAGTAGAAAAACCTATTCAAACGCTTGGAATAGGCGTCGATCAACTTCCAGAATCCATTCGATTCTCTCCGGTATTATCAGGAAATCATCTCGGACAATTGGGCAATGTTGAACATTTGCCACATCACGATCTTGTAGAGGAATTCAAAACCTCCGAAGAATATGATTTATTGATGCATTCGGTCGACTCAACTGATTTTGCTTCACACCGCGCTGCAGCACAATTGCTTAACCAGGGAGAAGTGATTAAGGCGTGGCTGGTGTTGATGGCAGCTAATTAATCCCCCCCGATTGTGGTATTTTTTGCCGGATGTTGACGATTTATTTTTACACCATAGAATTTTTCACAACACGTTCTCAAGCAAACAATCAATAATCCTCTCACCAAAGTTTAAAACAAAACCCATGAACACAAAATTCACCTTTACAGCCATTACGGTACTTTTATCCTTAGCGCTACAAAATGCAAAAGCTCAGAGCTGGGCACTCACCGGTAACGCAGCATTGTCTACCAACTTTATTGGAACTACCAATAGTGTAAATCTAAGTTTCAGGACGAACAATTTAACACGCATGACCCTTACCTCGGCCGGCAACCTGGGAATTGGAACGACAGCCCCTACCACTCCATTGCAGGTTGTTGGAACTGTCACGGCAACTACATTCAGTGGATCAGGGTCCTCGTTAACCTCGCTCAATGCAACAAATCTAAGCACAGGTACGGTTGC
>CAZVHF010000191.1:0-4539 GCA_964627105.1 uncultured Chitinophaga sp. | reverse complement strand
CTACCTCGGGTACCCCACTCAACCTCAATGCCAGCGGAAACACCTTTACCAATCTCTCGCTGAATACCGATGGTCAGGTGGTATTTTTTGATCATTCGTATGCCATGCCGCCAAACGGTACGCAGGTTTTTAACAACAATTCGATTGTAACGGCCTTCTCCTCAAACGGCGGTACGGTAATCATTTTTAGCAATTTCAATTCCGCTTCGCCCAACACGGCATCGGTAAGTTATACCAACAACAACTTTTCGAATGTAACCAGCGGAAATCAGCTCTATGGAATTTACAGTAATAATCAGGCATCGGTTACTTCAAAAACGGTTACCGGCAATACCTTTTCGAACTGGACCTTTTCGGGCGCCTGTGTGCCTATTTTACTGAATGGCTGGGGTGGCGGAACCACCAACACGGTTAGCAACAATACGGTTAGCTCTATAAACGCGCCTGCCGGTGGAGCTATTTCGGCTATTTCGCTTGGTTTCTTTTCGGGGACAAATCCCTTAACGGTATCCAACAATACGGTTAGCGGTTTAACAGTAACCGGCAGCGGCAGCGTTTCGGGCATTGTGTTTGGCGGCACGCCGGCCATTACCGGAACAACCTTGAATGTTTTCGACAATACGGTTCGAAATTTATCTTCGGGAAACACCAGCCTTATGTCGGGCATTCAATGCGGAGATGCATCGGTTCGTAATATTTACAACAATGCCATTTCGGATTTATCCTGTTCAGCAAACGGTTCAAACATACTCGCAGGCATTTACCTCACAATCTCGAGTCCGAATAATTCAACATCAAACATCTACAACAACAGAATCGGCAACATTACCGGAAGTCAGCTGCAGGGCACCAATGCCATCCGTGGTATTTCTATCGACGAAACCGGAGCAGCAACAGCAGCAACGGTAAATGTTTACTACAATACCATTTATCTTAATGGATTAACAAGCAGCGGTGCAACATTTGGCGCCTCCGGTATTTTTGCCAATACCTTGCCTACGCTTAAACTGATAAACAATCTGGTGTGGATATCGGGTACGGCAAACGGCGGCGGAAGATTGGCAGCTTACCGTCGCAGCGGGGCAACGTTAACAAGCTATGCTGCAGCCTCCAACAACAATATGTTTTACGCAGGCGCACCGGGGGCAAACAATTTAATTTATGTTGAAGGGGTAAGTGCAGCCACCTACACCAACCCCATGCAAACCCTCTCGGCGTATCAGGCTTTCATGGCCACACGCGACCAGGCTTCTACAAGTGGTACACCTTCGTTTTTAAGCACATCAGCACTTAGTACCGATTTTCTTAAACTGAATTCGGGCGGTAACCTCGTTGGCGTTGACAATGCAGGAACGCCTGTTGTGGGAATTACTACCGACTTCGAGGGCAACACACGTGCGGCAACTCCCGATATTGGTGCCGATGAGGCGGCCAGTGCAGGCTGCGGAAGCACGGTGGCTGCGGTTACCGTTCAGCCCACATGTACCGTACTTACCGGAACCATTGTGGTGAGCGACCCGCTAGGGCCAAACATTGTATACAGCATTGGAGGCGCATTTCAGGCTTCGGCTACGTTTAATGCAGTGGCGCCGGGTACCTATGCCGTTACGGCCCAAAATACCACCACCAGCTGTGTTTATACTGTTGATAGCGTAACCGTAAATAATTCGCCCTGTGCCAGTTTTTGCAATGCCGACGGAAATCTCATTATCTATTCCAACTACGATGGTGGTGTTCTCAACATCAATGTGGATCAAAATATTCCCAACCTTAAAATTGGGGTAACCACCTACGAAGCGGCACAAATTAACTTGTCGGGTCCATTTGTGGGCAATGTAACCGAGGTAATTTATGCCGGATACAATGCGTCGAATAATCACTGTGGGCCAGCAATCAATACAACCACCGTTAATGGAGTAAATCTGGCCATTGTGCAGATTCTTATTGCACCGCAGGTGGGGTATACGCCGGCACATGACAATGGTTATCCTATTATGATTGGCGGTTACCAATGTGATACGGTTAACAGTTCGGGAGGGGTAAACTCGCCCGACGAAATCGTTTATTACTTCACCAATGCCACCGGCGGAACGCTTTTATACCACGATACGCAATACGGTTGCTGGAGTGGAACACGAAACGTTTCAAACGGGGGCAACTGTTGTATCTCGCCGCCCAACAACGAAGGCTGTCCGCCCATTACCGTGAGTACCACCTCGGTGAGCGATGCCAGCTGCTTTGGGGCCGACAATGGAGCGGCAACAGTGCAAGCCAATGGAGGCGATGGACCTTACTTTTACATCTGGCAGCCGGGTAATTTGAGTGGAGCAACTCAGAGCGGCCTCGAAGCAGGAAGTTACACGGTGAACGTTACAGACCAGAACGGCTGTCCGGGCACCACTACAGTAACGATTAATGAGCCGCCTCAGGCCATCGATTTGAGCATTAATACCGTGGATGCGGGCTGTAACGTAAACAACGGATCGGCCACGGTAACGGCAAGCGGTGGTACACCCGGCTATACCTATTCATGGTTCCCTAGCGGCGTTTCGCTGCCAACGATAAACAACCTCGCACCGGGTATTTATTCGGTTACGGTTACCGATGCTTCGGGGTGCACAGCTACTGCAAATACCACGGTGAGCGAGGTAGGATGCAGCGGTTTTTGCAACGAAACAGGAAACCTGATCATCTACTCTAATTACGACGGTGGCGTGCTCAACATCAATGTAGATCAGAATATTCCAAACCTCAAAATTGGTATATCAACCTACGAAGCCGTTGAAATTAACCTATCGGGTCCCTTTGTAGGCAACGTAACCGAGGTAATTTATGCCGGCTATGATGCCGATAACGACAATTGTGGACTGGGTGTAACCAATACAACTGTTACAGGCGTGAACCCGGCCATTGTACAGATTCTTTTTGCCCCTCCGGTGGGATATAGTCCGGCGCATGGTTTTGGAAATGCTATAATGTTGGGTGCCGATGATTGCGACACTACCGTGGCAACCGGCGGCAATAATACGCCCGACCAGATTGTGTATTACTTTGCCAATGCCACCGGCGGAACGCTTTTGTTCCACGATACGCAATACGGTTGCTGGAGCGGTACACGCAACGTTTCGGCAGGAGGCAACTGCTGCATTGAGCCGCCCAATGAAGACGATTGTCCAAGCATTACGGTTAGTGCCACATCTACCACCAATGTGAGTTGTTTTGGCGATTCAACCGGTTCGGCAACGTTAACAGCTGCGGGTGGATTGGCTCCTTACACCTATGAATGGTCGCCCGGAAATTTGAGCGGACCAACTCAAAATAACCTGTCAGCCGGAACATATGCTGTAACGGTTAGCGATGCCAACAACTGTCCGGGAAGCTTTACCTTAAGCATAACCCAGCCTGCAACGGCGCTGCAAGTTTCGACCGCCACCGTTAATGCCGAATGTGGACTCTCCAACGGAAGTGCAACGGCCACAGCCAGCGGCGGTACTGCGCCTTATGCCTATAGTTGGTCGCCTTCGGGCGGTAATGCGGCTGTAGCGGCGAACCTCGCTGCCGGCGAATATGTGGTTGAAGTTATTGATAACAATGGCTGCTTACGTAGCGATACCGTTATCATCATCAACCCGGGAGCACCCGATGCGCCCACTGCTACTGTTACCCAGCAGCCTATTTGCCAGCAACCTACCGGCGCAATTTCGATAAGTGCACCTGTTGGTGCCGAAATACAATACAGTGTGGGAGGTGCCTATCAAACATCAACACAGTTTAGTGGACTGCCACCCGGCGTTTATTCGGTAACAGCACAAGATGCAGCAAACGGATGCACTTCGCCGGTTACTACACTGGTGCTCGACTCGCTGCCAACCTTGGTTATCAGCGAAACAGTAAGTGATGTGGTATGCGGAAGTTCGGCCGGAGCAATTTCGCTTGTGGTAACGGGCGGTTCGGCTCCATATACCTACGACTGGACACCCGGCAATGCAAGCGGATCGTCGCTTACCAATTTGGCTGCCGGTACCTACAGCGTTTCTGTTACCGATGCCGATGGATGTGTTGCCGTTGCCACGTTTGAAGTAGATACTATCGGCGCGCTTGCGGTAAGCATAACTCCGCCCTCGGCCACAATCAACTTGGGCGATACCGTTTCTTTGAGTGCGAGCGGCGGCACAACCTTTATTTGGACGCCCGAAGAAAGCCTCAGTTGTCAGGTATGCAGTTCGCCACTGGCCTGGCCGCAAGAAACTACAACCTATCAGATTGTTTCGAGCGATTCGCTTGGCTGTCGTGGTTTTGCAACGGTTACCATCGAAGTGGATATTGAGTGCAACGAAGCGTTTGTGCCGACTATTTTCTCGCCCAACGGCAAAGGTCCCGACACAAACGAAACGCTTTGCCTGTTTAGCAATTGCGCCGACCAACTCAAGTTTGTCATTCATAATCGTTGGGGGCAAAAGGTATTCGAAACCGAAGACATTACCACTTGCTGGGATGGCACGTTTAACGGAATCGATGCACCGAGCGGTGTGTATGCGT